>NZ_JAKMTE010000006.1:0-114075 GCF_025773025.1 Campylobacter sp. CNRCH_2013_0855
AAATTAGTGTTTAACTAGCAAGCTAAGGCTTGTTAGTTTTTAAATACTAGTATGGGATTTTGTTTATTTTTGAAAAATGATTTTCTACAAACTCTAATCAACATAGTTTACATTACAAAATCATCTTATATATACAATAAGTAAACATAAAACAATTAATATTAAATATAAATTACTATAATAAATATCGTAAAACATAAAAATACACACTAAATAATTGATATTAAGAAAATGAATATCAATATCTGGCATATTTTTATATATTTTTATTGAAATTAGTAAAATTTATGAAACTTTTATAAAAAATTGTTATATAATACTCATTAAGTTTATAAACAAAACTTAAATAAAACCCACAAGGAGTACATCATGGGAACAAGAAAAGAACACGACTTTATTGGCGAGTTGGAAATTTCTGACGAGGTTTATTATGGAGTGCAAACTTTTAGAGCACTAGAAAACTTCCATATGAGTGGCAGAAGGTTACAAGATTATCCTTATTTTGTAAAAGCTTTCGCTCAAGTTAAAAAAGCGGCTGCACTTGCCAACAAAGAAGTTGGAGTTCTTGATGCTGACAAAGCTGATGCTATCGCTAATGCTTGTGATAGATTAATTGCTGGTGAATTTTTAGATCAATTTGTAGTAGATATGATCCAAGGTGGTGCTGGTACTAGTACAAATATGAATACTAACGAAGTTATCACTAATATTGCTCTTGAAAGTATGGGGCATAAAAAAGGAGAATATCAATACCTTCATCCAAATGATCATACAAACTTAGGTCAATCTACAAATGATACTTATCCAAGTTCAATTAAAGTAGCAACCTACGCAAAACTTACTGATCTTTTAAAAGCTATGGAGCTTTTAAAAACTGAATTAGAAGCTAAAGCTAACGAATACAAAGATATCATTAAAATGGGTAGAACAGAGCTTGAAGATGCGGTTCCAACGACTTTAGGAAATACCTTCAATGCTTTTGCTAGCTATATTAAAAGCGATATTGCTAAAATCACAGCAGCCCGTGAATCAATGACTTATTTAAATCTTGGTGCAACAGCTATTGGTACAGGAATTAACTGCCA
This sequence comes from Campylobacter sp. CNRCH_2013_0855, assembly GCF_025773025.1. Taxonomy (NCBI): domain Bacteria; kingdom Pseudomonadati; phylum Campylobacterota; class Epsilonproteobacteria; order Campylobacterales; family Campylobacteraceae; genus Campylobacter; species Campylobacter sp. CNRCH_2013_0855. Next base: position 1,086 of record NZ_JAKMTE010000006.1, read on the forward strand.
TCCTGATTACAAATTTGTGGTTGAGAAAAAATTAAAAGAAATTACTGGTGTTGAATTTAAACCAGCAGAAGATTTCATTGCAGCTACTCAAGATACAGCTGACTTTGTACATGTAAGTGGTGCATTAAAAACTGCAGCTGTAAGACTATCTAAAATTGCAAATGACTTAAGATTAATGAATTCAGGTCCAAGATGTGGTTTAGGTGAAATTAATCTACCAAAAATGCAACCAGGTAGTTCTATCATGCCAGGTAAAGTAAATCCAGTAATTTGTGAAGCAGTGGGTGAAGCTTGCTATGAAGTTATAGGAAATGATGTTACTATCATGCTTTGCTCTGAAAGAGGTGAGTTTGAACTTAATGCATTTGAACCAGGTATTGCTTATGGATTATTCAACTCTATAGTATTACTTGAAAATGCAATGAAATCTCTAGCTGAAAAAGCTGTAAGAGGTTTGACAGCAAATCCTGAAGCATGCAAACAATCTGTGCTTAATTCAATCGGTATTGTTACAGCATTTAACCCTGTTTTAGGATATGAAAAATCTGCAAGTATTGCTAAAGAAGCTTTAGAAACCGGTAAAGCAGTTGGCGATATTTGTCTTGAAAGAGGATATCTTCCAAAAGAAGAAATTGAAAGAATTTTAACACCAGAAAATATGTTAAATCCTCACATGACAGAAAAAAGAAAAGCTTAATAATTTAGGAGTTTAATCATGGATATTATGATTATTTTACAACTTGTTGTCTTTCTTGGGGCAATCTTCATAGGTATCCGCCTTGGTGGCATAGCAATAGGCTATGCCGGAGGTTTGGGTGTTGTTATTTTAGGTCTTGTTTTAGGTATGAAGCCAGGTAATATTCCTTGGGATGTTATCTTAATCATCGCCGCAGCTATTGCTGCAATTTCAGCAATGCAACAAGCAGGTGGTTTAGATTATATGGTAAAAGTTACCGAAAGAATTTTACGTAAACATCCAAGATTTATCAACTACCTTGCACCAGCTTGCGGTTGGTTACTTACCATTTTAGCAGGTACTGGTAATGCGGTATTTTCATTAATGCCTGTTGTTATTGATGTTGCAAAATCACAAAACATTAAACCATCAGCTCCACTTTCGCTAATGGTTGTTGCTTCACAAATTGGTATTACAGCCTCTCCAGTTAGTGCTGCTGTTGTTTATATGACTGGCGTATTAGAACCGCTTGGTTGGAACTATCCTGCATTAATTGGTATTTGGATTGTAACTACTTTTGCTGCTTGTATGATTACAGCTTTCATTGTAAGTTTAATCACTCCTATGGATCTTAGCAAAGACCCTGTATACCAAGAACGTTTAAAGGCTGGCCTTGTAAAAAGCGCTTCTGATGTTTTACAAAGCGAAGATAAACCAGGTGCAAAACTTTCAGTTGCTATTTTCTTATTCACAGTATTAGCAGTTGTTCTTTATGCTACAGCAATTTCTAACAACATCAAGTGGATTGATCCAGTAGTTATCCCAAGAGATGCTGCGATTATGAGTTTCTTATTAACTGCTGCAACTTTAATTACATTCTTATGTAAAGTTGAACCTGCAAAAATTTTAGATACAAGTGTATTTAAATCAGGTATGACAGCTTGTGTATGTGTATTTGGTGTTGCTTGGCTTGGAAATACTTTCGTTGCAGGTCATGAAGCAGGTATTAAAGAAGTAGCAGGTGAGTGGGTTAAACAAACTCCAGCTATGCTTGCAGTTGCTTTCTTCTTTGCTAGTATGCTTTTATACTCTCAAGCAGCTACTGCAAAAGCTATTGTTCCAGTTATCATTGCTGCATTAGGAATTTCAGCTACAAATCCTGCAGATTCTTATATGCTAGTTGCTTGTTTTGCTGCTGTTTCAGCACTTTTCGTTCTTCCAACTTACCCTACTTTATTAGGTGCAGTTCAAATGGATGATACCGGCACAACAAGAATTGGAAAATTTATATTTAACCATGCATTCTTTATCCCAGGTGTATTAGCTATAGCTATAGCTGTTGCCTTAGGTTTCTTAGCAGTAGGTATGTTTTAATACTCCAACTTTCCACTTTTAAGTGGAAAGTTTTCTTCTTTTACTCATTAACCAATTTTAAGTAGAATGTTTCTTTTTACTTTTTAAAGAAACAAAATGACAAAATTATCTTTAGATAGAAATAATATAAGAATTTTATTTATAGGCTATATACTTATAGCACTTTTTGGTAGTTTTATCCTTATGCTACCTATCATGCACACAAAATCTATATCTTTTTTAGATGCATTTTTTACTAGTGCTTCAGCTGTAAGCATGACAGGACTTGTTGTATTAAATACTTCACTAGATTTTAGCTTTTATGGACAACTTGTTATTTTATTACTTATTCAAATAGGTGGCTTGGGCTATATGAGTATAGCCATGGCTTTATATATTCTAGTGCGTAAGAAAATGAGTTTTGGAGAAAAAAACCTTTTAAGAGAATCTTTGATTTATCCTAGCACTGATGGACTTGTAGGATTTTTAAAAAAGGTTTTATTTTTTGTATTTGCTATTGAGCTTATAGGAGCAATATTATTATTTTTTAGATTTAAACTTGATATGAATTTAAGTGAGGCTCTATGGGCTAGTATTTTTCACTCTATTTCAGCTTTCAACAATGCTGGTTTTAGTGTATTTGAAAGTGGTTTAATGCCTTATAGAAATGATTTTTGGATTAACTTCATTATCACTTCTTTAGTTATCATTGGAGGTTTGGGTTATTTTGTATTATTAGAATTATACTTTTTCTCCAAAAGACGTTTTGCAACTTTAAGCTTGCACACAAGACTTGTTTTAATTTCTACTGTTGTATTAATTATTTTTGCTAGTTTGGTAGTTTTTTTATTTGAATATCACAACCCAAAAAGTATTGGAGAATTTTCTCTTTTTGATAAAATTATGAGTGCATATTTTACAGCAGTAAATTACCGAACTGCAGGATTTAACACTCTTGATATTAGCACCTTTAAAGACGCAAGTTTATTTTTTGGATCTTTATTTATGATTATAGGTGGTGCACCTGGTGGAACTGCTGGAGGTATCAAAGTAACTACCATTGCTGTGTTATTAATTTATGCTTATTGGAGTATCAAAGACAGCAATACAAGGATTTTTAACTTTGAAATTCCAAATGAAACCATTAATAAAGCTTTTATTATAACAGTAAGCTCTATTGTTTATATCATCACTTGTGTATTAATTTTATCCTTAATTGAAGATGATAAAAGCTTTCTACCCTTACTTTTTGAAACAAGTTCAGCATTTGCTACTGTTGGAGTTTCAGTAGGCGATGGCGGAACTTTGTCACTTAGTGCACTTTTTAATTCCGAAAGCAAACTTATCGTTATTTTACTTATGCTTAGCGGCAGAGTGGGTGTGCTTGCATTTTTATTTAGTATATTTTTTAAAGAAAAAGAAAAATATTTAAATTATCCAAAAGGAAAAATCATATTATGAAAAAAGAAACTTATGGTATTATAGGACTTGGAAGGTTTGGCTCAGTTTTAGCAAAAGAACTTATTGACCAAGGTAAAAGGGTTATTGTTTCAGATATTGATGAAGAAGCAGTTAAAGAACTACAAGATCACGCAGATTTTGCTTATATTCTAGATTCTACCCATACTATAGCTTTAAAAGAAGCAGGTTATGCAAATGCCGATGTTGTCATACTTAGCATAGGTGAAAATTTAGAATCAAGCATACTCACTTTCATGGCCTTAAAAGAAATAGGAGTAAAAAATATCATAGCTAAAGCAAATTCTTCTACACATGGACAAATTCTTTCAAAACTTGGGGTTAATAAAGTCATCTATCCTGAAAAAGAATCTGCAAAGCGTTTAGCTAAAATTCTTATTACTAATCCAAATTTTGAAATCATAGATCTTTCAGCTAACACCATAAAAGTAGCAAAACTTCTAATAGATGAAAATTTAGCAGGAAAAACTTTGCAATTTATTGGACAAAATTTAAAAGTCATTGCACACAAACAGCATGATATTTGGAGTATTATGCCAAATTTAGAAACCACTGCATATTTAAATGATATACTAATGCTACTTGGCACTCAAGAAGAACTAAATCAATATGAATATTAAAAATCTAAAGCTTATTTTTAAGCTTTAGATTTATACTTAAACCACCTTTCATTTTCCATTAAATATTTTATATATTATTTTACCTATTGCCTGATTTATAAAAACATATAAATTATAATTAAATATATTTTTTTAATAAGTTATTTTAAGATTATAACAACTATTATCAAATTTATATAAAAACTCTATATTATAATTATCTAAATAGCATAATAAGATATTTATACTCTTTATTTATTACCATATATAAGCTTAGTATTTATACTTCATATACTAAATATAATAAATACACTTTATATTCTTATATAAATACTATTTTTCCATATCCACATATATTAAACAATATAACAAAGTATAAATATAAAAACTACAAAAGCCTATTAGTGCATTATTTTAAAAAAGTAAATAAAAGTGATTTTTGATGATATGTAAATAATAATAAATCTATTTGCATTTTTTTAATAAAAAATAAAAGTAATTTAGATTATAATTTATAAATAATTATTATTTATGATAGTTTTTTGACTATTTTTCAATATTTTTATAACTTTTTTATCGTTTTTATATTTTTTGTGTTATCATATTCTCATCACAGATAAAAATTAAATGTAGGTTATGGGGGGGGGGATATGAAAAAAACACTTTTACTTGTTTTACTTATTCACACTTTTCTTTTTTCTCAAATAATGATTTTAAAAAATCAAGATAAAATCATTATAGATGATAACCAGGTTCTTACTTTCAATGAAACAAGTCAAATTAAAAATCATAATAATCTTAATCCAAGAGTCAAAAAACTATTAGAAGAAAAACCAAACAAAGATTCTAATCTTAGTAAAGAAGATGAAGAATTATCTAATAAGGTTATTAATACCATCCAAACCATAGGTAATGTATATAATGCCAAAGATAGTAAAGAAAGAGATGAACTTATAAGAGATTTAGCAAGTAATTATTTAAGCTTACAAGCTAATACTTTAATCCAAGAATATTTACATGTTCTTAATCATTCTATCAACAGCGAGTTTAATTTAAACTATAATGATAGAGGTGGTTTAAATGGCAATGCTAAGGTTCTTTTACCTATTATGAGTGAAGAAAACCCGAAAATTTCTTATTTTTTACAAAGTGGTATAGGTGGATATGATAATAATAGAATCATAGGTCATTTTGGTGGTGGTATAAGATATTATCCTAATGCACTAACTTTAGATAATTCAGGTAATATCATGCTAGGATTAAACTTAGTTTATGATCATGATTTTAATAGAGAGCATAAAAGAATGTCTTTAGGTTTTGAAAGTATGCTAGATACACTCGCTTTCCATGCTAATATTTATCAAAGGCTAAGTGATTGGATTAATAGTTATGATTTTAATAAAAATTATATATTAGAACGTCCTGCTAATGGCTGGGATATGGGTGTTAAATATGCTTTTCCTTCTATGAGCAACGTAGCTGTTTTTGCTAATATGAGTAAATGGTATGGAGAAAAAGTTGCTCCATTTGGCAATGCAAGTTGCTATGAAGATTTAGAAAAAAATCCTTTAATATATGAAGGAGGTATTACTTATTCACCTTGTCCAGCATTAACTTTTTCACTAAGTCATAAAAGAAGTAATGAAAGTGATAAGCAAGGTACAAATGTGGCTATGAATTTTAATATACCTTTAGACAAAGACGGATTTAAACATGCATTTGATACAAAATTGGCAGGTATAAATAATACCATTGAAGGATCTAGAACTCATTTTATCGATAGAGATTATTCTATGGTGCTTGAATATAAAGCTATTAGTAATGCTTATCATATTTCTTATTGTGGAAATTTAGGAGATAATACTCATTGTATTATACTAAAAAATGGTTTTAACCAAGCAGTTAAAAATGTTGCTATGAGTGTAACTCCTGAACAAAAAAGTGTAATCTTAAAGAATGGAAATCATTATATTACTGACGATAATGGAAAAGTTTTTGTAAAGATAATCCATGCTTATGGAGTCCATCAAACCAATTTAATTGCTAAAGCAGGAAATGCTCAAGAAAGTTTTCCTATTACTATCATAGCTCCAAAAGGAGATTTTAGAGTATTTGCTAGACCTTCTAATATACAAAGACACGAGCAATCGTTAATTACATTTACAGGAAATGATTTAGCCGGTGATTTAGCAATTCATTGGAAATTAATTGGCAAAGGAAGTTTAGAAAAAACTCCAAATTCAGATAAAACTGATAAAGATGGAATTTCAAACATCATCTATAAACCTGATACAAATATGAAAAATAAAGAAAAAGTTGAAATTATTGCCAGTGTATTAGGAGTTACTTTAAAAGCCTTTGTTCAAATAGCAATTTATGGAGAGGATGATATCATTTTAGATAAAACTATTATAGGTAATAAAGAAAAAACTCATGCAAGTTATAAAAACTTAAAAGCTAATTCTACTAAGGTTAAATGGAGCATACAAGGAGATAATGCTTTATTTATAGATAAAGATAAAACCTCCAAAGAGCTTAATTTAATAGCCGATGATAAAGGCGAGAGTAATGTGGAAATCATAGGACTTAGTGGAAATGAAAAAGTAAAAATCATTGCTAAGAATATGAATGATGAGTTAGTAAAAGAAAAAAGTAAAGTTTTAGAGATCAAAAATTATACAGCTACTATGGAACTTCCTACCGGAAAAGATCCTGTGACTCACCAAGACTTTGAAAAAGGAATGATTGATTATAAAAGCGACTTTGAAGTAAAACTTAAAGGTTTAATGCCAAAAACAAAAGTTTTATGGAAGGCCAAAGATATACAAAGCAATAAGACTTTAAGAATTAACAATGATAAAGAAAGCACAGCTGATGATAAAGGCGAGAGTAAGGTAGTATTTGAAGGAGTAAAAGATTTTAATATTAAAAGATTACAAATCATTGCTACTTATAATCAAAGTGTAGCTAGCACTCAAGAAGTAAGTGGAGAGATCAAACTCCACCAGTACGCCCCAAGCATTAGTTTTAGTAAAGATACTATCCATGCTTATGAAAGTGATAATACTAAATTATTAAAAGATCCAAAACTTGATCATGTTGAAGTAACTTTAAAAGGTGGTAAACCTAATGAAAAAATAGAATGGGGTTTAAGTGGAGATGCTACTTTAAGTAATCAAGAAGCAACATTTAATGCTAACGGTGAAGCTAAAGCAACTATTACTTCTAAAGCTCCATTTAAAACCAATCCTATAATTAGTGTAAATGCTATGGCTAAAAAATTAAGTAAAACAATTACTTATGATGTGAAAACATATACACCTAGTGTAAAATATCCAAGCTTTAAAGATCAAGAAAAAACCATTGATTATGAAAGTCCTTATGAAATTAAAATAAGTAATCTTTTACCTAATTCAATCATTGATGGAATTAATGGAAGCAAAGGAGTTAATCCTGAATCTACTAGCTTTAAGGTAAATGAAAAAGGCGAAGCTGTTTTAAAATTTAAAGCTATTAAAGATTATAGTATTAAAGATATTACTATTCAGTTTAGTTATACCAAACAAGGTAGCGTTAAAGAGGAGCTTAACTTAGATAAAATCAAACTTTATCAATACGCTGTTTCCTTTAATACTGATCCAAGTACTATTATTGCAGAACCTGATAAAAATACTGAAGTAACCATAAAAGGTGGCAAGCCTAATGCAAAAATAGAATGGAGTTTAAGCGGGGATGCTACTTTAAGTAAACAAGAAACAGTGTTTAATGCTAGTGGCGAAGCAAAAGCAATTATTACTTCTAAAGCACCATTTAAAATCAATCCTATAATTAGTGTAAACACTCTAGGACAAAACCTTACTAAAACATTAACCTATATAGATGGAACTATATATACTCCAAAAATAACTTATCCAAGCTTTAAAGCTCAAGAAAAAACTATAGATTATGAAACAGACTATAGTATTAAAGTGAGCAATCTTTTACCAAATTCAGTCATTGATGGAGTTAGTGGGAGCAATAAGGTAATTCCTAAATCTACTAGTTTTAAGGTAAACGAAAAAGGCGAAGCTGTTTTAGAATTTAAAGCTATTAAAGATTATAATGTTAAAGATATTGTTATCAAATTTAAGTATATGAAGTCAATTATATCTAAATCAGACTATACAACAGATAAAGTCAATCTTTATGAATATAATTTAAAAATACAATCTAATCGAACTTGGTTTTATAATAAAACCAATGAACAATCTGAAATAAAAATTACAGGAGGACGTTTAAATTCTGAAGTCACTTGGGTTATACAAGGAGATGGGGTAATAATAAATAAAGATAGCAAATTCGATTCTCACGGTGAAGCTAAAGTAACTATTGCCTCTAAAGCTCCATTTGAAAATGAAATAACAATAAATGCTTTGACATTAGGAAAAAAAATGGATCAAAAAATTTCCTATAAATGGGAAATATTTTTCTTGCCAGAAATTACGTTTCCTTATGGTTTATCATATCAATATGAAGTTGATTATGTAAAACATTTTCCAGTGACAATAACTCATTTAAAGCCAGGATTTATTAAAGTTATACTACCAAATGGAGTTAAAAGTGAAAAAGATCTTAGCAGATTATACACCAATGGAGAAACAATCATAAATCTATACGTTGATGACCCACATCTTAGATATTTTCAAATAGAACTTGAATGCGAATATAGAGAAAGTACAAGTGAATTAAAAAAATTTAAATCTGATTTCGTTAAAGTGCTGTTCCCAAAAGTTGATTTAGAAAAAAAACAGTGGAGAGTAGGATACAATCCTATGCATATTTTTACACAATTTACTTTAGAATTTAAAGATAAAGACATAAAAGATCCTCCAGATTGCAAGATAACTTCGTATAAATTAAAAAATTATATATCTAGGGTATCAAGTGGAGGTATAGGATTTAGAACAATTATTTTTGTTAATGATGACTCTATGGGACACCAAGATGAAGGTACAATTAACTTTTCTTGTTTTGATGGGGAACAAAATTTTGAATATACTGTGCAAGGGATATAAAATTTGCCATTTTATAATTTTATGCAATTTCTATCTCTGCTAGCTCAGCTTTCAGAGGTAGAAATTAAAACTCTTATGGAATACAAAGATTTATTGTTAAAAGTATTGTCATCTTTAAACGAATCAAAAACATTTGATGTAAAAGAATGTACACGACTTATTAATACTCTCGAAGAAACTTTTTTAGATAAACTCCAAATAGAAGAAAGCAAAAAGAAAGAAATTTGCAAAAAATCATAAAAATACTAAAAACCATTGGAAAATGTTTTTTGAAAGCCAGATGGTGTCAAGGGGGAGACTTGAACTCCCGACCTCCGGCTTATGAGACCAGCGCTCTAGCCAGCTGAGCTACCCTGACATAAAAAGAAGTTAAAATTATACTTTATTTTGCTTAACATTTTATAAAATACTTATTTTGTAAATTTTATATATTTTTTAACTTTTTTGTGCTAAAAATACAAAACTATATCAAAAAAGGATTTTAATGCAAATTAACTCAGGTTATAGCAATGCCTTTTATACACAAAATCCTTATCAAAACGAAGATAAAAAACAAACTAAAGAAAACATTTCAGAAAAAGAAAATCCACAACAAACAAAAGAAAATAATAACGATCAAGAAAAAGATGAAAAAACTCAAAAAGTCAATGGTAAAGACTTAAGTAATGAAGAAGTAAAACAAGTACGAGAACTTGAAAAAATCGACAGAGAAGTAAGAGCTCATGAAGCAGCCCATCAAGCAGCAGGTGGAGCCTTAGCAGGTGCTGCAAGTTTTGGCTATACAAGAGGCCCTGATAATAAAATGTATGCAGTTGAAGGAGAAGTGCCTATAAGAATGCAAAAAGGCAATACTCCTGAAGAAACTATAGCAAATGCTATGCAAGTAATTGCTGCAGCTATGGCACCAGCTGATCCTAGTCCGCAAGATTATAAAGTAGCAGCCAATGCTATGCAAATGCAAAATGACGCACGCACCGAACAAGCTAAAATAAAAGCAGAAGAGCTAAAAGCACAAAATGAAAAAAGTGAAAATGAGAATGAGGAAAAAACAAATTCAAATTCCAAAGCTATAAAATCATACACACAAAATACATCACAAGATTACATAGGAAGTCAGTATAACAAAAGCGCATAGTGGCAGAGAGGAAGGGATTCGAACCCTCGGTGAGTTGCCCCACACACGCGTTCCAGGCGTGCTCCTTCGACCGCTCGGACACCTCTCTAAAAATGAAAATTATAACTTATTTTTTTAAATTTACACTAAAAAGGGATTTTATGAAGCTTTTTTACTCTTGTTTTTATCTTTTTATTTTACTTTTTTTAAGTGCTTGTTCGAATCATGCTAATGTTAATTTATCTTATGAAAAAGCCTTTATAAACAAACAATGTGATGAAAATATCCTAGCTTTAAAAAATGCAGATAAAGACACCATATATACAGGGTTAAATTTAGCTTCTTTAGCAAGAGTTTGTAAAGATTATGAAAAAAGTAATGCATTTTTTGATAAAGCAGAAGAAGCTTATAAATATGATGTAGATTTACAAAATGGGCTTCAAAAAGCCACTAGAAATTTTAGTGAAATTTTACTTAATGATACCATCAATGACTATCAAGGTTATTTTTATGAAAGGATTATGCTAAATACCTACAAAGGCTTAAATTATATGAGCTTAGGAGATTTTAAAAATGCAAGAGTAGAGTTTAACCGAGCTTTATACAGACAAGATAGAATGAAAGAATATTTTTATGATTACATACAAAAAGCTCAAGAAGAATACCAAAAAGAACTTCAAAAAGATAAAAAAACCTATGCGAGTTTTCAGCAAAATTTAAACCCCATCTATAAACAATACGACAATCTTCTTAGCACATTTAACGCAAATAAAAATTATACTAATATCTATGCTAGCTATCTTAGTGCTTTATTTTTCTTTTTTGATAAAGATTACATTAAAGCTTATGATCTTTTAAAAGAAGTAGCTTTAAGCGATGTAAAAAACAAACAACTTCAAAAACAATTTCAAGTATTTGAAAAATTCACTCATTTAAAAACAACCTTCCCTCAACAAAAATATATTTTTATCATTTATGAAGATGGTTTTAGTGCTACAAAAGAAGAATTTAATCTTACTTTACCATTTATTTTTAATGATAATCTTGCAAATATTAGCGTAGCTTTTGCTTATTTAAAATCAAGAAATGCTTCTTATAAATTCTTGCAAAGCCAAGATGAAAAAACACAAAATTTAATTTATTTTGATGATATTATAGCAAGTGAATTTAAAACTCTTTTACCTTCTATGGTAATGAAAACCTTAGCCTCAAGTGCTCTTAAAACTTCAATTAATTTAGCCATAGCTAATAATGATTCTAGTGGTTTTTTATCATTTATTAGCACTGTTAGCACTGCTTTAATCAATAAAGCAGATCTTAGAATGTGGCAAGCTTTACCAAAAAGTGCTAGTATTTTAATGCTAAAAAATGAAGGCATAGTTAAAATTTATGATGATAAAGAAAAAATAATATTTGAAGATAAATTAGAAAAAGATAAAAATTATATTGTGCTTATAAGATCTTTTGTACCAAATTCAAATATTATTTATAAAATTAAAGAACAATAAGGAGATAAAATGAAAAAAAGTTTATTTTTTATGATTTTTACGCTTTTAGTTTTCAGCGCTTGCTCTTCACAGCCAAAATATACCGATGGTAAAGCTTCTCAAAAAGTTCAAGGCGATGCACTTACTTTGGGACTTGATAGAGAAGATTTTGAAAAAACTGCTGAAGATATGATACAAAGTTTACTTAGCGATCCTGCTTTTGCAAATTTAAACAGCTCTAATAGAAAAGTTATTGCTATAGGAAAAATTATCAATGACACCCCACAAAGAATAGATACAGATAAACTCACTTCAAAAATTACCATAGCATTAAGAAAATCTGGCAAATTTATATTAACAACCGCTGTAGCTGCAGGTGGAGCAAAAGATAGTTTATCTCATGATGTAAGAGATTTAAGAGACAATGAAGAATTTAATCAAAACTCCATAGCTAAAAAAGGCACACTCTTAGCCCCAAATTTCTCACTTTCTGGTAAAATCAGACAAGATACTGTGAAACTTTATAATGGCAAAATTCAAACCGAGTATTTTTTCCATTTAATTCTTACGGATTTAACTAGTGGTTTAGCATTTTGGGAAGATGAAAAAACTATTAATAAAACAGGTAAAAGCAAGAGTGTAACATGGTAAAAAAAATACTAATACTTTTTTTAACCCTTATTTGTTTTTCTCAAGCACAAAATATCTTAAATAAAGAAAGCACGGGAGAGGGTTATGGAGCCACTAGAAGCGAAGCAGTAAAAAATGCCATTAATGAAGCTTTAGGAAAAATGAACGGATTAAAACAGGTAAAATTAAAAAAATTTGAATTCAATTTCAATGGCAATTTTGACATAGGCTATGATGAGGAAATTGAGCTAATAAGTAATGGTATTTTTAACAGTTATGATATAAAAACATTAACACAAATTAGTGCTAACGAATTTTATGCAAAAGTTATGATTTACAAAAAGCTTTACACTGAAAAAAATCTTGAAGATAAAAGCTCCTTGTTAATTATCAATACTGTAAAAAACGAATTATCAGTAGAATTTGAACAAGAATTTTTAGGAATTTTACTACAAAGTAAAAAATTTAAAATTATAGATAGAGCACATTTGGATATCTATAAAAAAGAAAAAGATATTTTACTTAATAATGGCAACGATGATGAATTAATTAAATTATACAATATCCTAGGTGCAGATTTTTTGTTAAGATTAACTCCAAAAATAGATCAAATTCAAAGCGAATCTGATACAAAAATATATAAGATTACGATTAATTATCGTTTAATAGAGTTTGCAACAATGCAAATTAAAGCATCTAATACCTTAGAATTTAAAATGACTTCTACAAGCAAATCAAGTAAACAAAAAGCTCTTAGAGGTATAGCCACAAAAATCGCAGATGATATATTTAAGCACTCTAAAAATAATAACGATGAAGAAGAAATAGAGCAAGGTTTGGACGCAAACTATCAAATTAACAATGAAGGTGGAGTTAATTTAGGTTTTTAAAATGCAAAAGGCTTGGGATATTAATGCAAAATTTTGGGATGCACAAATGGGAGATGATTCTAATGAATTTCATAAAAAAGTTGTGCGTCCTAAAGTCGAAGAATTACTAAACATACAAGATGATGATTATATTTTAGATATTGCTTGTGGAAATGGAAATTTTTCCGCTTATATGTGTAAAAAATATAACATAAATATTTACGCTTTTGATTATAGCGATCAAATGATAAAATTAGCAAAACAAAGATGGAAAAATTTTCTACATAAAATTCATTTTCAAACTATAGATGCTAGCGATGAATTGACTTTGCAAAATTTAGCTAAAAAACACACCTTTAGCAAAGCTGTTTCAAATATGGCTATCATGGATATGGAAAATATTCAGCCCTTATTCAAAAGTCTTTATTCTCTACTAAAAGAAAATGGAATTTTTGTTTTTGCTACTCAACATCCTTGTTTTGTAACATTGACTAAACAATATCTTAGCTCGCATAATTATCTCGGATTTGCATTTGAAAAACAACCTGTAAAACATCACTACTACCACCGTTCTATGGAAGAAATTTTTAACACTTGTTTTAAAAATGGTTTTATCATAGATGGATTTTTTGAAGAACCTTTTTTAGATAAAGAATTCCCTGAAGTTATAATTGTCCGAGCAAGGAAAATCAGTTTTTAAATTGCAAAAACTCACACCTTTTACAAAGCTCAGCTTTTAAAATTCCTCGCTTAAAGCCTTCTTTTAATTCTATATATAAAGACGAATTTAAAAGCTCACTAAAATCTTTTTCAAAACAATTTCCAAGTTTTATATCCCCTTTAGTATCCAAACAACAAGGCACTAAAGTTCCATCACTTAAAATAGCAATTTGCCCATTTAAAGCATGACAAAACCCATTCTCTCTAACAACCTCATCTTTTAAAGAAGGCCATTTAAAAAGTCTAGCTTGGTGTAAGATAATATGCCTTTCTAAGCGATTTTTAGCTTTTTGCTTTTGAATTTTTATTTTAAAAATTTGCTCTAAAAAATCATAAATTTTTTCATTTTCTAAAGGTGGGTTGAAATTTTTGTCCAAATTCCATAGCCTTAGATTAATAAAAGAATTATTTTTATTTTCTAAGTGTAAAAAAATAAGCTTCAAAATAGGCTCAAAGTATTCTTTTAAACTCATTCTACTTTGAGATAAAAAAGCACCCAAAGAGATATTAATTTGGTGTATATTTTTAAAACTTAAAACAAGATTGATTTTTTCTTCATCAAAATAAAACCCACTTGTAGTAAGCTCTATTTGCATATTAAATTTCAAAGCTATTTTTAAATACTCTTTTAAATTTAAAACCCTTAAAGGATCTCCAAGCACATGAAAAGCAAAAAGCTTGGCATGATTATGCACGCTTTTGCAAATTTTTTCAAAATTTTCAAGGCTCATTTGTTTTCTTTGGGCTTTTTGGCTAGGACAAAAATCACATTTTAGCCCACAAATATCACTTAATTCTATATAAATTTTCTCAAAATGCATAATCACTCTTTTTAAAAAGCTCAAATGCTTTTAAAGCAAGTTTTGAAAGCGTGATATACTCTAATTCTTTATAAGCAAAAGCTTTAGCTTGCAAGTCTTCAAAATCATCATCTTTTAAAAAATACACCTTAGCGTTGATTTTGTATTTGGTATAAGAATGCTTAAATTCTCCTATAAATTTTGCTTTTTTTTGGTTTTTGTATTCTAAAAAATTATATAAATTAAAATACAATTTTTCTTGGCTCTTAATGAGTAAAAACTGCTCGTTTTTTTGCACTATAAGTATTTTTAAAATAGTATTTTTGTATTGAATTTTTTTAGATACATGAAATTTTTCATATTCATTTTTTCCACTACAAAAGTCTTTTAAAGGACAAATTTCACATTTTGCATTTTTAGGCAAGCAAACCAAAGCTCCTATATCTAACAAAGCTTGATTATGATCAAATGCATTATCATAGTTTAAAAATTCTTTCGCCCTTTGTGTTAAAAGTTTAGAGCTTGGATTTTGCAAACTATAAAATCTACTCAAAACTCTTTTTATATTTGCATCCACAAAAGACTTAGCTTGCAAAAAACCAAAGCAAGCTATAGCGCCAGCTGTATATTCTCCAATACCAGGAAGCTTCTGAAGTTCATTAATATCAGATGGTAATTTTGCATTAAACTCTTGCGTGCAAATTTTTGCGCATTTGTGTATATTTCTAGCTCTAGTATAATACCCAAGTCCTTGCCAAGCTTTTAAAACCTCATCTTCACTTACCATAGAAAGTGCTTTTAAAGAAGGGAATTTAGCTAAAAACTGAAAATAATAATTTTGTAAAACACTTTTTACCTGAGTTTGTTGCAACATAATCTCACTGACATAAACCGCATAAGCAATATCAATGTTTTTTAATTTTTCTAAATCATCTGCTTTAGCGTATTTTTTATACTCATCATGCAAAATACGCCAAGGAAGACTTTTCCTACCGCTTTCGTTGTACCATTTCAAAATATTTTCATGAATTTTTTGCATTAAAACTTTCTTTATTTTTAAAAAATTATACAATCTATTCTTAAAGGCTTTATGATAAAATAAAAAAATATTTTTAAAAAGGAGTAAAAATGAAAAGTTTTTTAAAAGGTTTGGGTTTAGGATTACTTTGTCTGGTATTATTTGTACTAGGAGTGGTTTTTAACACTGAATTTTTAGGCTTAAAAAATCACAATAAACAAAATATAGAATTTTCAAGAAATATAGAAGTATCTAATGAAATTATGCCAAATATCTTTAATGCTACTTTAAATTTTAGTGCGAGCGAAGAACTTAGTAAAAAAACCATTGTTTCTAGCAATGAAAAAAATTATATTGCTAAAACATTTAAAGAAATCTCAGATCGTATTGCAAAAGAAAACTACTGTAAAGGCGGAAGCTATACTTTAGAGCCAAATTATAATTATTATCAAGGGGTAAAAACGTTAAATGGATATAGATTGTATTCTAATTTCACTTGCCAAATTCCACAAAATAAAAGTAAAGACTATGAAAATCTTATAAAAGATATAGAAAGCATTAGCGCTACCAACGTTTTCATCTCTTTTAATACTAAAGCCTTACAAGCTGGTTTTGATGAGGCTATTTTAGAAGCAAACAAAGAAGATTTATATAATCTTGCATTTAAAAAAGCTTTTGAAAAGGCTCAATATTATTCTAAAACTTTAGCAAAAACTTGCGTGATAAAAAACATTCATTTTGATAGTTGCAATATCAAACACAACGCTCCAAGCTTAGCAGCTAGTGCAGATAGTGTTGTATTGCCTATCGTTAAAAATGAAAAACAAAACCTAAAAGCAAATGTGCTTTTTGTTTGTCAATAAATTTCATTTTGGCTTTATTTTGAACTTTTATAATTTCTCATCATTAATTTAAAGGAGAAAAAATGAAAAAAATTATAAGTTTATTTATCGTAGGTTCTTTAGCGGCTTCATTTGCACTAGGAGCTGATTTTTCTAAAAAAAGCAATGATGAGATTTTAAATCTTGCAAAAAGTGTAAAAGCACAAGATCAAGCTGATTTAGTTATTGAGATGAAAAAAAGAATGAATGAGATGAAATACAAAGACGCAAGAGATTTTCATCAACAATTTAAAAGCAATTTACGTGAAAATATCTCTAAACTCTCTCCACAAGAAAGAAATCAAAGAAGGGTTGTAGTACGAGAAAATATGCAAAAATTAACTGATAATATGAGTGGTAAAGAAATAAGAGAATTAAATTTGTATCATTATGGTAAAAATCCACACAAAGTACATCCAATGGATCATCAAAACCATAGAGTAAACCATGCAAACTGTCCAATGAGATAAAATGGCTACAAAAATTTTACTTCTCGAAGATGATTTAAGTTTAAGCGAAATTATATGCGATGCCTTAAGCGATGAGGGTTTTAAAGTCTCTTGTGTATATGATGCACAAGAGGCACTAGAAAAAGCTTATGAAGAAAATTTTGATCTTTGGATTTTTGATGTTAAAGTTCCAAAAGGAAACGGCTTTGAAGTCTTAAAAGAACTAAGAGAAAGTGCTAAAAATACCCCTGCTATATTTTTAACTTCTTTATCTATGCTTGATGATGTAAAACAAGGTTTTTTATCAGGTTGTGATGATTATATTAAAAAACCTTTTGACATAGACGAATTAATTATCCGTGTAAAAAATATAATCAAACGAAATTTTAATCATCAAAAAGAAGATTTAATTTTAATAAGCCCCTCAAAGCATATTTATTTCGACACCATTAACAAAACTCTTTATCAAAATAAACAAATCATCACTCTCACTAACAAAGAAAAGGAGCTTTTAGCTTTACTTTTAAAAAAACGTCCGCATTTTGTAAGCTTAGAAACTATATTTGAAGAAATTTGGAGCTTAGATGAAGAGCCTGTAATTATGAGTCTTAGAGTTTATGTTAAAAACTTAAGGAAAATTCTTGGTAAAGATTTGATTATTAATCAAAGAAATATAGGATATGCCATCAGGTTAGAAGATGAAAAGTGAAAATTTCAATAACACTATTTTTAAAATTTTAACTCTTTATATTATCACAAGTGGAGTTTTTCTTGCATTATTTTTTATCACTTTTTACCAAAAAGAAGCAAGTTATATACGTTTAAATCAACTTACGCATATGTATACTCATCATAATTATATATTACAAAACATCATAGAGTCAAAACATAACCAAATTCCACTAGAAAAAATCAACTTTACAGAAATATCCAACAAGCTTAACACATCTTTCGCCATCATTGCAGATAAAAAAATAATTTTTAGCAATCTATCCTTTGAAGCTTTAGGTATTTTAAATCAATTAGAAAAAAATGACTTTATTTATAATAAAAACAAAAAACTATTTATAGAATTTCTAAGAATTAGAAATCTTGATACTTATATAGATAGAAGCTACATAAAAAAACCTAGACACTACTTTAAATTTTTAAAATATAGAAATATTCATATTATTATGGAAACTGATGATCTTGGTTTTAAAAAAGAACAATATCGTCAAGATAATTACAATAATATTAATATTAATGATTTTTCAAATGAGCTTTGGAAATTAAAATTAAAAACTATTTTTTATACTCTTATATGTATTTTAATACTTGCCATCATTGCCTATATATTAATTTCACTTGTTTTTAAAAATATTGAGGAGCAATTTAAAGCATTAAATGATTTTATTAAAGATACTACGCACGAAATTAATACGCCTTTAAGTGTGATTTTAGCTAGTATTAAAAAATTTGATGATAATAGCTTAACTCCAAATAATGCAAAAAAATTAAATCATATTAAACTAGCAAGTAAAAATTTAAATCATATCTATCAAAATCTCATAGCATTAAATTTTTTCATACAAAAAGAAAATACCAAGGAAGATATAAATTTGAAAGAACTTTTAGAGCAAAGATTAGAATATTTTGACACTTTAATCTCACAAAAAAATCTCACCATTGAAAAAGAGCTTTTAGAGCAAAATTTCTATGCAAATAAAGAAGAAATACAAATTTTAATCGACAATCTTTTAAGCAATGCTATAAAATATACTAATACCCATAAGAAAATTTATATTTATTTAAAAGAAAAAACACTTAGTATTAAAGATGAAGGTCAAGGTATGAGTCAAAATGAAATGGCTCAAATTTTTACACGCTATAAACGCTTTAATCAAGATCAAGGTGGATTTGGTATAGGCTTGAATTTAGTTAAACAAATAGCTGATAAAAACAATATCAACATTAAAGTTTTAAGCAAAGAGAATGAAGGAAGTGAGTTTATACTTTCTTGGTAAGGATAAAAATGAATATTTGTTTAGAAAAAATAAAAATGGAACAAACTTGGAAAGAATTTTTAAAAGATGAGTTTTTAAAACCTTATTTTTTAGAGATAAAAACTCATTATATTAATACCATAAACGAAGGAAAAACCATATATCCGCCAGCAAATTTAATCTTTAATGCTTTTAACCTAGCTCCTTTACAAGATTTAAAAATCATACTTTTAGGACAAGACCCTTATCACAACCCAAATCAAGCTATGGGTTTAAGCTTTAGCGTGCCAATGGGAGTTAGAATTCCTCCATCTTTGCTTAATATCTACAAAGAATTGCAAAACGACTTAAACATCCCTATAGCAAAACATGGCGATCTTAGCAAATGGGCCAAACAGGGAATTTTACTTTTAAACTCTATCTTAAGTGTAGAAGCAAACAAACCTACTTCACACGCACATTTTGGTTGGCAAAAATTTACCGATGCGGTTATATCAAAACTTAGCAATGAAAAAGAGGGTTTGGTATTTTTACTTTGGGGGAATTATGCTAAAAACAAAAAAGTTTTAATCAACCCTCAAAAACATTTTATCCTAGAAGCGGCACATCCTTCGCCCTTAGCAAGAAATGCTTTTTTAGGTTGCAAACATTTTTCAAAAAGTAATGAAATTTTATTAAAACTTGGTAAAAGTCCTATTGATTGGGATTTAAACTCATAATTTACTTTTAATCTATATACTTTAATAAAATTTTTTATAAAGGATAAATATGAATTGCCCAGTTTGTGTAAATACAGCTTTATTGATGAGCGAAAGAAATGGGGTTGAGATTGATTATTGTCCAAAATGTCGTGGTGTTTGGCTTGATCGTGGTGAACTTGATAAAATCATAGAAAGAAGTTCTTCTCAAAGTACACAACCATCTCATCAACAAAATTATAACCAACAAGCAAACTATCATCACAATAATAGCTATAAATACAAGAAAAAAGAAAGTTGGCTTGGAGAATTATTTGACTTTTAAGCCAAAAGGCTTAAAAGTTTTTATAATTTTACTTTAATCAAGGCATTCTCTGCCATTTTTGGCACCCATAAATACTCACCATCAAAAAACATATCCGCAGGACCTTTTATAGGATTTAACTCTAATTTCATCTCTTCATTATCTTTTAAAGTATAAATATATCCCTGTAAATCTTTGCCCCAACTAGATACTAAAAGATTTTTATCTTTATCATATACAATACCATCAAACTGTTCTATTTTGTTGCTTAATTCTTGAATTTTCTTTGTATTTAAATCAACGCTGATAATTTTTCCACCTGCTTTATCGCTTGGATCATAACCTGCTATAAATAAAGTATTTTTATCTATCAGCAATCCATTTGGACCACCATATTTTGAATCTAAATGGATAAAGTTTTCGTATTTTTTATCTTTTAAAAATACCTTATGAATATATCCTGTTCCTGTATCACTCACTAGTAATGTATCATTATCTAAAACTGCTATATCGTTTAAAAATATTGCATTTTTTATAGGGAGTTTAAAAATTTCTTTTTTACTTTTTACATCAAAACCATATAAAACATCAATATCTACAACATACAAAATATCACCTATTTTAGACATACCCTTTGGAGCATTAAGATTTTTGATAAATTCTAATTCTATAACTTTTCCATCTTTATCTAATTTTGAGATAAAACCATCATTATCTTTCCTTAGTGGAGCTAACTCTTTTCCTACATTGGACACATAAACTACACTTTCATCTACATACACACTTTCAGGATGTGCAAAACCTTTAAATTCTTGAACCTCTAAAGCATTTGCACTACAAAATGCAAATAAAGCTAAAGCTAAAATACTTTTTTTCATATTGTTACCTTTCTTAATTTTTATTCACAAATTTTAATATAATTTAAAAATAAAATCTATCATTTTTAAGATAAAAAATATAAGTTTTTTGATTTTTGTTCTTGTTTTGGAGTAATACCATATCTTTTTTTATATCTTGCTATAAACCAAGCAGGAGAATTAAACCCAAGTTCGTGACAAATTTGAGTAATATTCTTAGTAGAAAACTCTAATAGAAATTTGGCTTTTTCAAAGCGTTTATTATCAAGCCATTCCTTAGGACTTATACCAAAACTTTGTTTAAAATTGCGACTAAAACTTGCTATATCCATTTTACTAAATTTAGCCATAGAAGCTACATTTTCAAAATCATTTTGACAATATGCAAACATCTTATAAAGATCTAATTTAAAACCGTTTAAGATAGTCTTTAAAAAAGCTAGAAATTCTGCATTATCCTCACTATATAGCAAAGATAAAAACAATTCTTCAAATTTCAATCTAAGCAAATATTCATTATTTTTAGAAGTGCTTATACAAGGCAAAAACGACTGAAAAATACTCTTAGTTACAGAATCTGTTTTTAGGCTAAACAAACTTTTAGCACACTTTAAAGAGTTTAGCTTATAAATTAAATCTTGATATTTAAAAACAAGTTCTATTAAAACACTCTCTTTAAAACTCAAAATAATAGACTCATATGTATTTGCCTCATTTAGATAATCTCTAATAGAAAAGGAATTTTTTGTAAAAAAAATAATTTCATCTTTATTTACTTTAAAATGATTATCAATAGTATAAATACCTTTAGAACCTTCTAATATAAAAACCAAAGCATAGTCTTCAAATACGATTTCTATATTTTTATTACTTGAATTTTTTTGATAATAACATAACGACAGTAATGAATTTTTTAAAATATTTTGACTAACTTTTTTAAAGTCTCTTGGAAAAACTAACATTTTGACCTTTTTATAAGTTTTTTGATTATTATATTTTATAAAAAATAATTTTTTATTAATATTATATGTTACAATAAAATAATTTTTAACAAAAGGAGAGAAAATGAAAAAAATTATACTAGGCTCTTTACTGGCATCAAGTTTCTTAATTGGGGCAAATTTAGAAAATTTTGATCCAAAAGCACAAAAAGATCATTTAGTTATCAAAATGGAAATTCTTGATAAAAATGCCAACAAAAACGCAGGTGAAGTAGTAGCGGTACAAACTTCTTATGGAGTAGCATTTTACCCAAATCTTCAAGGTTTAGAAAGTGGAATTCATGGTTTTCATGTTCATGCGAATGCTGATTGTGGAGCAACTGATAAAGGTTTAGGTATGAAAGCAGGTGGCCACTGGGATCCTGAAAAAACTGATGCACACTCAAGTCCATGGGATGATAAAGGACATAAAGGAGATTTACCGCCACTTTATGTAGAAAAAGATGGGAAAGCAACTAATCCTGTATTAGCACCAAAAATCAAAACTCTTGATGAGCTTAAAAACCATGCTCTAATGATACATTTTGGAGGAGACAATCATAGCGATCACCCAGCTGCACTTGGCGGTGGTGGTGCTAGAATGGCTTGTGGGGTTATTAAATAAATACACATACTAAAGGCTTTTTAGCCTTTAGTATCATTTAAAAAGCTTAGTAAAATCAAAATCATTTATAAGATCATGGCTTGATCCACCAAAACTTTGACTAGGACTATAAGTAGCAATAGCTACTGCAAGCTCACTAAGCATAGAAGCTATTTCTTCTCTTTTATCAACTATATAAGCTTTCATACCTTCATAATCACTTGTTTCTAAAATTTTTAAAGGATTGTAAATTTCAAAAGCAAAAGCCTTTGAACCAACATTTACATTATAATTATTATCAAATAAAGCATTGCCTAAAAATGAGCAACTATCTACTATTTTCAAACTTTCACTTGCGATTAAAACTTTATCTTGCACATCTTCATAATTTTTGTCTTCTAAAAGTTTTGAAATTTTTTTCAATGAAGAATCTAAAATTTGCAAAGCACCGACAAAATCATTTGCATCGGTAATATCTTGACTAAATTTTTGTGTTTGGTGTTTTAAATTCGCACCATCTATACTTGAACCTACTTGTCCTAAATGTTTTTGCAAGATTTCTAATTCATCTCTCATAATACACCTTCCTTGTTATTGCTATAACAAGAAAAGCATTTTTTATTCCAAATTTTGATTTATCCAAATCCTAAAATCTTTAGCAAAAAGCAAAAAAACCTCATCATAGTTTTGGATTAAAATTTGAGGATTATTATCATTTAATTCTTTTTCGTAGTAAAAATACTTACTCGCTATAAGTTTTTTGGTGTTTATTTGCACTAAATTTAAATTAATACCTAATTTTATTTTAGAATGCACTTCATCACTAAAATCTTGCTCTAATATATCTACTTTGCTCTCTAAAACATAATCAGCACTGGCTAGACTATCTTGATTTAAAACTGCTTTAAATACCCCCAAATCTTGCAAATGAAATTCCAAAAAAGATTTTATCATTAAAGCAGGATTTTCTTTCCAAAAATGATAAGCATAGGTATTAATAGCATAATCTTTTTTATAAAAAATTTCATTAGTATAAGCTAAGCCTTTAGGTAAGGAAACTATGATAGTTGCATTTTTTTTATTTTGACTTTGCTCTAGCTTTTCTAAATTAATACTAAAATATTTATTTGCAGGTAAAGTTTGACTTGGACTAATCAAAGAACAAGCACTAAAAAAAATAGTTATTAAACTAATATATAAAAATTTCATTTTATTCTCCTGGAGCATATTGAGTTGCTTTATCTTTATAAATTACATTTGAAGGATTTTGCTTTAGACTATTTAATAATTGCGTAAAATCCAAAAATAAAACTCTTAAAATATCTAAATTTTCATTTAAAAGCATTCTGCTTTTATTAAGCTCATTAAGTTGGCTATTAGCATTGTTTAAAAAATTTGAAAATTCATCTGCACTTTTGCCAAGTTTAGAGCTTGTTTTATTTAAATTTGCTAAAAATGCTGGCGCATTAGCATTTAAATGTGCAGATAACTCTGATGAATTTTGTAAAATTTGCTCGATATTTTTTAGATTTTTATCGCTTAAAAGATTTTCTAGCTTAAGTTTTGAGACATTAATAAGCTCTAAGAGATTATTTGCTTGCTTATCTATACTTGTCAAAAAACTTTCTTTTGATGTTATAATAGGATAAGTATCATCATCTGCTTTTAAGACGCTAGCTTCTTCACTTCCGCCTGCAAGTTGAATAAATTTAAACCCTGTTATACCTTGAATTTGTAAGCTTGCATAAGTATCTGTTTTAACAACTAAACTAGAATCAAGCTTAACTAAAATTTTTACTCTTAGTTGCTTGCTCGAGCTATCTATACTAATATTTTCGACACTGCCAACATCAACCCCTAAAAATTTAACTGGAGCTTTAACACTAAGCCCTGCAACTGATTCTTCCATATAAATTTCATAATATTTGAATGATTTTTCATCTTTTAAATTTCCATACCACACCATAAAAAACAAGCTGATAAAAAATAACACACAAACAAAAATTCCGATCAAAATATAATTTGCTTTATTTTCCATTATTGCATAAACCTCTCATAAAGTCTTGGATTTTGCTCTTGTAAAGCTTCAACATTTCCCAAAAAACCAACTTTTTTATTCTCTATAATCAAAAAGCGATTTAATACATTTTTCATACTTTCCTTATCATGAGTAATCAAAACCACACATAGTTTAAAACTTTGCTTTAAGTTCAAAAGCAATTCATCAAATTCTCTTGAACTATAAGGATCAAGCCCTGAAGTTGGCTCATCTAAAAAAAGCAATTTAGAATCAAGTGCTAAAGCTCTAGCTATGGCCACTCTTTTTTTCATACCCCCACTTAACTCACTTGGATAAAGCTTAGCCACACTCTCATCAAGCCCTACCATCTTAAGCTTCATCATGGCTATTTCTTTGATATCATTTTTATTAAGCTTTGTGTATTCAACTAAAGGTATGCTAATATTTTCAAGTATATTAAAAAAGCTAAATAATGCTCCATATTGAAAAACAACACCCCATTGTTTTTGCAAAAATAAAGCATCTTCATCACTTATATTTTTTAATTTCTTACCCAAAATTTCATACTCACCCTTATCAAAATGCTCAAGCATTAACATTTGTCTTAAAAGTACAGATTTACCACTACCACTACCGCCTAAAATGCCAAAAATTTCATTATCATGCACTTCAAAGCTAATATCTTCATGTACACATTTGCTTCCAAAATAAGTGCTAATATTTTTAGCTTTTATAATCAAAATCCAGCCTTTGTTAAAAATACAGAAAAAATTGCATCAAAAGCTATCACCCAAAAAATAGCATTTACCACACTTTTTGTCGTATAAACACCTATGCTTTCGGTAGTTTTTTGCACAAAAAATCCTCTAAAACAAGCAATAGAAGCAATCAAAAATCCAAAAATAGGTGCTTTTATAAGCCCTATGATGATATGTTTTAACTCCACTGCTTCTTTAAAACGACTCATAAACTCACTCGCACTAATTTCTAAACTAAACCAAGCAACTACAATTCCACCTATAATGCTTAAAATATCAGCTACTATTACTACTAAAGGCATAGCAAGTGCTAAGGCTAAAACCCTAGGTAAAATGATAAACTCACTTTCTTTAAAACCCATAGTTTTCATCGCATCTATTTCATCAGTAAGCTTCATTACTCCAATTTGGGCTGTATAAGAACTTGCACTCCTACCAGCTATAACTATAGCACTAATTAATGGCGCAAGTTCTCTAGTGGCAGAAATTCCCATTAAATCAACAATATAAATATTAGCTCCAAATTGTGCAAGTTGATACGCAGCTTGATAAGCAAGCACTACACCGACAAGTAATGAAGTTAGCATAATAATAGGCAAAGCATTAATAGCACTATTTTCTACATGATATAAAAATGCCTTAAAGCGAAGTTTTTTAGGATTTAAAAGTGTTTTAAAACAAGTATAAATAATAAGCCCAATGAAATTTAAAAACTGCACCAAAAGCGCAAAAGATTCAACAACCTTTTTTCCTAAATTTTCAAAAAAATCTTTGATTGTTTTTTTATCTTCATGAGAATTATAAAAGCTTTTATAGTGTTTTTGACAAAGTTCAAAAAGCTTAGCATGCTCACTTTTAAGATTTACTCTACTAAGCTCAAAACCTTTTTGCTTAAGTTCATTTTCTAAAGCTAGAAAATACCTAATCCCAGCAGTATCTATAAAATCTAAATTTGCAAAATCAAAAATAATATTTTTTTGAGTAGGAAAATCTAATTTTTCCAATTTTCCTACGCTAGTTTTATCCCATATACCAAAAACACTAAAAACACATTCTTGGTTTTTAATGTCTTTGATGATTTTATTTTTCATTACATAAACTTAAAATATATGAGCTTAATTTCTCCTCACTAAATCCAAAATGCTCAAATACATCTTTATCTTTACCACTCTCACCAAAACTTTCTATACCATAAAGCTCATCACAAATTCTATAAAGCTCGTTTGAATTTGCAGCTTCAACACCTATAACCTTACCTTGTAAAATTCTTTCTTTATAAGACTTTTCTTGAGCAATAAATAACTCATAACAAGGCATAGAAACTACATTAGCAACCACACCTTTTTCTTTTAAAATCTTAGCTGTTTTTACACACAATGATACTTCACTACCACTTGCTAAAAGTGTAAATTGTGCATTTGCGTTTTCTTCTAATAAATAAGCCCCATTTTCCACATCTCCAAAAACAGGCTCGCTTAAAGCACTTAATTTTTGACGCGATAAAACAAAAACACTTGGCATATTAGTTTTAAGTGCAATCTGCCATGCTTTTACATTTTCGACCCCATCAGCCACTCTAAATGTTAATGAATTTGGCATAGCTCTAAAAGTGCTAAGTTGCTCTATAGGTTGGTGTGTTGGACCATCTTCACCAACCCCTATACTATCATGAGTAAAAATAAAAAAATGTTTAGCCCTCATCAAAGCTGCTATTCTTGCAGCAGGTTTTAAATACTCGCTAAATATAAAAAAGGTAGCACAATAAGGCAAAAACAAACCATATCTAGCAAAAGCATTTGATATAGCAGCCATTGCATGCTCTCTTATACCATAGTGGATATTTTTTCCATTTGGAAAATCGCCCATATCTTTAAGTTCAGTTTTATTTGATGGACCTAAATCTGCACTACCACCTAAAAATCCCGGTAAAGCTTTAGCGATAGCATTTAAAATCATACCATTGCTATCTCTAGTAGCTAAATCTTGTCCTTTAAAATCAGGAAATTGTATTTTTGAAAAATCAGGCTCTAAAAGCTCTTTTAATAAAGCTTGTTTTTCTGTATTTAAATTTTGCACTTTTTGATTCCACTTAGCTTGTGCTAAATCCCCAAGTTCTATTGCAGTGCTAAAGCGAATTTTAACTTCTTCTGGGATTTCAAAAGTTTTTTGTGGATCAAAACCTAAAGCTTCTTTTGCCTTTTTTATAAGCTCTTCACCCAAAGGCGCTCCGTGAGAATGATGACTTCCCTCAAGCTCTAAAGCTCCTTTAGCTATGGTAGTATGAGCGATGATTAAACAAGGCTTTTTACTTTCTTTAGCAGTTTTTAATGCTAAATCAATTTGCTCAAAATCATGCCCATCTATCTCAAGTACTTCAAAATTTTGCGCTCTAAAACGCTCTTTTACATTTTCATTAAAAGCAATAGCCACATCACCTTCGATTGAAATATTATTGCTATCATAAATGATGATTAAATTATCAAGTTTATGAAGTCCTGCTAAAGAACAAGCTTCATAAGAA
This sequence comes from Campylobacter sp. CNRCH_2013_0855, assembly GCF_025773025.1. Taxonomy (NCBI): domain Bacteria; kingdom Pseudomonadati; phylum Campylobacterota; class Epsilonproteobacteria; order Campylobacterales; family Campylobacteraceae; genus Campylobacter; species Campylobacter sp. CNRCH_2013_0855. Next base: position 28,942 of record NZ_JAKMTE010000006.1, read on the forward strand.
ATTCCTTCTTGTAAATCCCCATCACCACATAAACAATATACTTTGTGATTGATAATATCTTCACCCAAAAGCAAACTTGCCTTTTTAGCTGCCATAGCAAAACCAACCGCATTTGCAATGCCTTGTCCTAAAGGTCCTGTAGCGATTTCAACACCTGGGGTAAAAATTTCAGGATGACCTGGAGTTTTAGAGTGTAATTGACGGAAATTTTTTAAGTCCTCTAAACTTACATCATAACCACTCAAATGTAAAAAGCTATAAAGCAAAGCACTAGCGTGACCGCCTGAAAAAACTAATCTATCGCGATTTAACCATGTAGGATCTTTTGGATTATGCACTAAATGAGTACTTAAAACACTTATAATATCTGCTAGACCCATAGGTGCACCTGGATGGCCTGAATTTGCTTTTTGTACCATATCTGCACATAAAAATCTTATAGTGTTGGCTTGTTTTTGTAACATTGTTTAACCTTTTAAATATTTATCAATCAAAACTTGAAGCTCATTAGCAAGCTTAGAGTCTAAATTTTTCATTTTTTCTTCGCATAATGCAATTTTATCATCTTTTGCCTTTTTAGCGCCTTCTAAACCCAAAAGTTTTACAAAAGAATTTTTATGCAAATCATTATGAGTTGGCTTACCTGCTTCTTGGGTATCTAAAGTCGCATCGATAATATCATCTTTGATTTGAAAAACTAATCCTATCAAAAGCCCTATTTCATAAATTTGCTCGCATTCTTTTTCATCTAACTCACAAATTTCACAACCCATTCTTAAAGCTGCTGCGATTAATCTTGCAGTTTTATGAATATGCAAAAACTCAACTTGCTCTAAATTTAAAGGCATGTCTTCAAAATAACAATCAATAGCTTGCCCGATAATCATACCGCCAAGCCCTGCATTAAAAGCTAAAGTTTCTATGAGTTTTAATTTAACATTTTCTTTTAAATCAAGTCTTGAAAGCAGTAAAAAAGCTTCGGTATTTAAAGCATCACCTACTAAAATAGCTGTGGTTTCATCGTATTTTTTGTGTAAAGTTTGTTTTCCTCTACGCAAAGAGGCATTATCCATAGCAGGTAAATCATCATGTATTAAAGAGTAAGTGTGGATAAATTCCAAAGCCAAAGCCGCATTTAAAGCTTTTTCAAACAAAGCAGGATTTTTAGCATTCACTATCCCTAAAAGCAGTTGAGCTCTAAAATGCTTCCCACCAGCTTCTAACATCCATTTTAAAGCCTCATTGAAAAACGGATGAAAGCTTTGAATTTTAGGAAAATTTCGCTCTAAATGCTGTTTGAATTTTTCTAAAATCACTTACTTAGCCTTATAAAAAAGTCAAAATATCCTTTATTAAAATGCTCAAAATCATTATTTTTAGCTGAAGGGATATTACTTGCTTGTCTTGAGATCAAAATATCAAAAACATTAGCTTGACTTAGTATGGCTTGAAGCTCATTGAAATTGTTGATTTTTTGATTATTAATTCTTAAAATTTTATCCCCTTTCAAAAATCCAGCCATTTGCGCTTTAGAATTTGGAGTTACTTCTGTAACATTCATTTTCATATCTATGCGCAATCCTAGATTACTATAAAAAGAAGTTGGCTTAGCTTGAACTACTTTTTTAGGTTTAGCAAATACACCTAAATCTTTATCAAAAACTGTCGTGGAAATATTTACATCTTTATTGTCTCTTAGCATATTAAAATACAAAGTTGCACCACGATCGGCAAATAAAATTTTCTCATTTAGCTTTCTTAAATCATCATAAACTTGTCCATCTACACTCACAAGCTCATCATTAAGCAAAAATTGTCCGTTTTTGCGCACATTTTTTACATAAATTTTGCCATCACGCATATCAAAATCCACACCTATATCACCCCAATAAACATCAGGATATTTTGCAAAGTGTTTTAAATAACGATTACCTATGAGCTTGCCATCTTCTAAAGTTATACCTAACATTTTACAACATGGCGAGTTAAGCTCTCCGATTTTAGAAGTAAAATCAAGCTGATCACGCTCTGTTAAACTTTGTCCAAAATACTTCAAATGCCCTATATAGCTTTTATTGCTATCTAAAATTCCCACCCAGCTATTGCGCGTTAATTCTTCTTCATCTCCCATAGGAGCAGGGATTAAACTAAAATCTGTCTTTACCAAATATAAATTTAAAAAAGGATCATACTTGGTATAGCTGTTTAATTTCGCGTTTTTAGTTTTAACCACTGCTAGAGTATTTTCATTTAAAGCAAAGGCAGGCAAACCCTCATAAATTAACATACTAGCTTTGTTTTTTTCATAACAACCCAAAAAATCATTAAAAGTCGGTCTTGGTACAGCAAAAAGTACACAAGTTATACCCAAAATACAAAGTAAAATTCTCATAGCATTCCCATTCCGCTAAATAAATTACTAGCCATTGATTTTTTATTTTGTTCTACCATTTTCATCACATCATTCATCGCTGCTATTAGTAAAATTTGCATAGACTCTTTATCTTCAAGCAAAGAATCATCAATATTTATATCGATGATTTCACCTTTTCCATTAGCACTAACTTTTACTAAACCACCGCCACTTTTTGCACTAAATTCTTTTTTTAAAGCCTCTTGCTCTAATTCATTTGCTTTCTCTTGAGCCTTAGTTAAAAGCTCACCCATTTTAGAAAAATCCATATTTTCAAACATTTATTTTCCTTCTTTTAATATCTCTAATACTACTTCTTTATCATTAAAAGGATATTTTACACCCTTGATCTCTTGATAAGTCTCATCACCCTTACCTAAAATCACCACAAAATCATTTTTAGTTTTAAGTTTTAATGCTTTTTTTATCGCTTCTTTTCTATCACATTCTATAAAAACACTCTCATCTTTTTCTATGCCACTTAAAATATCATTAATAATATCTATCGGTTCTTCTGAACGCGGATTATCACTTGTGATGATAAGGTTTTTAGCATAGTGTTTGGCAATTTTAGCCATTAACGGACGCTTAGTTTTATCTCTATCTCCCCCTGCTCCAAAAACTACAATCAAATCACGATACTTTAAAGCATCTAAAACTTTTTCTATACCATCAGGTGTATGGGCAAAATCTACAATCACATCTTTTGCGACTACTTGCATTCTACCTTCAATGCCACCAAAATTACTAATGGCCTTTTCAAGCTCTTTTAAATTTGGTTTTACAAGTTCATTCACACAAGCACTTGCAGCTAAAAGATTATAAAGATTAAAAAGCCCCACCAAAGAAGAGTCAATCATAAAAGTTTCTTTTCCAAAATTTACCACAGCTTCAATGCCGTTTTTTAAAGCATAAGCTTTAATGTGATAATAACTTGGATTTTCTACTCCGTAAGTAAAAGCACCTTTGACATTAAAATTTATAGCTTTTGCATCTTTATTGATAAATTTCATACATTCATCAGTAAAAAAACTTTCTTTTGCCACTTGGTAGTTTTGAAAATCCCCATGAAAATCTAAATGATCTTGAGTGATATTAGTAAAAATTTTAGCCTTAAACTCAAGCCCTTCAATGCGGTTTTGCACCAAAGCATGCGAACTTACTTCCATAATTAAAAATTCACATTTTTCCTTACTTGCTAAAGATAAAAGCTCTAAAGTTTGCAAAATAGGAGCAGTAGTTAAGCCTTTTGGAGTGATATTTTTATCATTTATAAAACTACCCCTAGTTCCCATCAAAGCGCATTTATAACCTAAATCAAGCAAGATAGAATAAATAGCACCTGCAGTAGTTGTCTTGCCGTTTGTGCCTGTTATGCCTATGATTTTTATATTTTCATCTATATTTAAAAGTTTCTTACACTCAGCTATACTTATAATTTTTGCTTGTTTTTCTAAAGCTTGATGAAGAAATTTTTCATTTTGAACAGTTTTTAAGAAAAAACAATCTTTTTCGCATTCATTAGAATTATCACAAATGAAAGTATTTTCAATCTTTACTATCATAATTTAATTCCTTGATTTTCTCACTAAGCTTGATAAATCTATAATTAGAATAAAAATGCGCTGAAACATCTTCCATATAGGCTACAAGCATATCTTTATAACCGTGCTCTAAAAGTTTTTCTAAAAAATCCACAAAGTCTTCTTTATCATTAATGATAAGTTTATTTGATATTATAACATTTTCTAAAGCTTGTTTAAACCCAACTTTTGCTTCACTCAGTAAAAAATCTTGATAACTCAAACCCTCAAAATCCTCACTATCTTCCTCAAATTGCACACTTTGACTAAGATTAATGAGTTTTTCTAAGTCTTTATCTACTTTAGTATTTTTATAATTTTGCATAAAAAATTCAAAAAAAACAAAAGCTTCTTCAGGGCTTTTTAACGCCAAATCACAAATACTAATAAAAGTTAAAAGTCTTTTGTTTTTACGCTTTTCATAAGCAAGAGAAAAATACATCTTAGCATTTTTAAAATCTTTTTTATAAAAACACTCTATGGCTATTTTTTTATAATTTTGCAAATTCGCTTTCCCCGCCTGCTAAATTTACTATAGAAATATCTGGATGTATGTCGATTTTAAGCTGTTTTTCCAAACCATATTTTAAAGTCGTCCCACTAGCTGGACAGCCATGACAAGCTCCGGTTAATTTTACATAAACTACACCATTTTTTACACCTAAAAAATCAAGCCCCCCGCCATCATTTTCTAAAATATGCATAGTTTTAGCTAGACTTGCTTTTACAGGCTCGATTAATTCCTCATCACTAAAAGGCATATTCATAACTTTTCCTTGATTATTTTTAGTTTAATTTTATCTTATTTGCCTTTAAAAAATGTAAATTATTGCTTATTTTAAATTCTTTTACTATACAATGATAAAAATATTTTAGGAATACTTATGCAACAGCACACACAGATAAAAGGTTTTGAAAAACTCAAGCTTATTATAATTTTGGCTTTTTTATCATCTATTGCACCACTTTCAACTGATATGTATTTGCCTGCTTTAAATGAAGTAGAAAAAAGCTTTCAAACCAATTCTTTTTATACTCAACTTTCCCTTGCAAGTTTTTTCATAGCCTTTTCTTTGGGTCAGCTTTTTTATGGGCCATTAAGTGATGTATATGGCAGAAAAAAACCTTTATACATAGGACTTTTTCTTTTTATTTCTTCGAGTATTGCTTGTGTTTTGGTTGATTCTATTCATGCTTTTATAGCTTTGCGTTTTTTTGAAGCTTTGGGAGGTTGTGTAGGCGTAGTTGTAGCAAGAGCTATAGTAAATGACGTTTTTGAACTTAAAGAGGCGGCAGGAATTTATGCACTAATGATGGTTTTTACCTCTTTAGCTCCTATGCTCTCACCTACTTTTGGTGGGATTTTGCTTGAGTTTTTTTCTTGGCGTAGTATATTTTTGACATTATTTATTTTAGGTTTTATTTTGTTTATGCTTGTTATTTTTGCCTTAAAAGAAAGCAATCATAATACTAAAGGAAAAAAATTTAATCATAAAGAAGTTTTAAAAGGTTATAAAAAAATTTTAAAAGACCGTCGTTTTGTGGTGTATTTGCTTTGCGGTAATTTAATCTTTGCAGGTTTTTTTGCTTATTTAACCGGATCATCTTTTATTTTTACACGTATTTTTAATCTTAGTGAACAACAATATGCTATACTTTTTGGTATAAATGCATTAGGCTTTGTGATATTTGCAAATATCAACGCAAGATTAGCTCTTCGTTTTTCTCCTTATTATATACTACCTAGATCTTTTATGATGATTACTTTTTTAACTTTTTTACTCATTTTAGGAGCAACTTTTGATCTAGGTTTTTGGGCTTTTGAAATTCCTTTATTTTTGATTATAGCAAGTTTAGGTTTTATCCTGCCAAACACCACCACTTTAGCTATGGCAAGATCAAAACAAAATGCAGGTAGTGCTTCAGCACTCTTAGGTGCAGCACAATTTGCTATGGCAGGAGTGATGGCATTTTTAGTAAGTCTTTTAAATGCTAATACACCTATATTTTTATCACTTATTTTAGGCACTTGTGCGTTTTTATCTTTGGTTTCTTATCTAAGTTTAATCAATAAAAGAAAGTTAAATAAAATCAAAAAGAAGTTAAGCGTGATTTCTCACGCTTAATTAAGCAATATTTTTGAAAAGATTCACTGACTATATCGAACCTTTTTTAAAAAACTTTATATTTATTTTCAAAACACTTATAAACAATTTATGTTAAAATTTCTCATCAATCAATAAAGGCTTTATTAATGAAAAAAATAGCTACTATTTTTGCAGGAGCCGAAGGATGTGGAAAAAAACTACCTTGTATTATAATGAACTTGAAAAAAACAAAGACTTTGGACTTAGAATCAACATCGATGAAATCGTAAGTAGCTTTGGCGACTGGAAAAATCAAGAAGATCAATTTAGAGCTTCAAGGATAGCCATTAAAATGCGTGAAAACTATATCAAAAAAGCTTATGATTTTAACCAAGAAACCACACTTTGTGGCACTAGCATTTTATCTTTATTCAAAAAGCTACAAAAAATTCTTACACTATAAATCTTTACTACATCGGGCTAGACTCTCCAAACACAGCAAAACAAAGAGTTAAAATTCGCGTAGCTAAAGGCGGGCATGATATAAAAGAAGAACTTATAGAAAAAAGATACTATGAATCTTTACAAAATTTTAACACCGTTGCTAAATTCTGTAATCACATTACTATTTTTGACAATACTCAAAATTATAAAAAACTCTTAGAATTTAAAAACAGCAAGCTGGAAGTATTTGAAACTACCAAATGGCTAGAACCATTAATGATAAATTTTAAAAATCCAAGTTTATAAATTTTTATTTTAACTTGTCGATATGCAAATCATGCTACTCACTCCTTAAGGCAAGAAAGAAGTGAGTTAGCAATAGATTGAAGGCTTCAAGGCTATCAAGTATTACAAGGCTACCTCGATAACCTTGTAAAGCTTGATCCCAAGGTTTTAAAACCTTGGGTTAGAATTATTGTTTTAATTGAAGCAAAGTATTTAAAAGCTGATCACTTGTGGTAATCGTTTTTGAGTTTGCTTGATAACCTCTTTGGATTACGATAAGCTCTGTTAATGCACGACTTAAATCCACGTTTGACATTTCTATAGCTGAGCCTTTTAAGCCCCCTCTACCACCTTCACCAGCATGGCCTATAGTAGGTGTTCCTGAGTTTGCTGTCGCTTTGAAAAGGTTATTACCCATTTCTTCAAGACCCATATTATTTGGGAAAGTAGCTAGAGCAACCTTAGCTAGAGCTAAAGTTTTACCATTTGTAAATTCTCCATAGATATAACCATTCTCATCAGTTCTTAATGCATCTGGCTTTAAGTTACCCCCTGTGTAACCATCAGTTTCTTGTTTAGTGGTAGCTGAGTCTTTATCATAGCTTGTTAAACCATCAAAACCACCTGTTGTTCCAAAGTCAAGTTTTATAACTTGATCTGGTTTTGAGCCGTTATTTCCGGTGAAGTTCAATACATTTGGCGTATAGCTTTGCAAAGAGCCATCATTACCAAATTTTAAATTTCCTACTACTATATTTCCTGGAGCACCATCACCACTGAAATTAATCTCTGCAGGCTCAGGCACTGAGATGATGATAGACCATTCAGCTCCACCATCTGCTGTTTTAGCTTGCTTAGTAAATTGCACAGTTAGCTCATGTCTAGTTCCTAGCGAATCAAAGATTTCCATGCTGGCAGTATGCGCTGATAAATACATGTCTTGAGAATATTTTTCATTATTACCTGCATTAAAATTTCCATCTAGCGCACTAAACATCGCTGTGAATTTATCATTTGTAGCGATTTTATTAGTTTCATTAGAATAACCTGTAACTTTAAAAGTCATATCCTTAGCATTATCACCTGCTGGATTGGTTATTTTAAATCTACCATCACTTTCTACTACTACTTCTACACCAGGATTAGCATCAGCTCCAACGCCACCATTTTGCCAATTTACTATACTTCCATTACCATCATAATCTACAGCATATCTAGCATCTCTTTGCAAAAGCTCTCTTAAGTCTTCTGTAGTATGGAAGGTTCTTTGTCCTTTTGCACTAGGCATATTAGCATTTTCTTGTGTATCTGCGCCTGGATTAGGATTAGCTCCTATATCTACACTATTTGAGCTATAAATATACTCATGTGCTGTAATGACTTCTATAGGATTTGCTGCATTGCCTATAATATTTGATCCTGCAGGTGGAACAGGTACTACAGGTTGTCCTGCATTATTTGTAGCTAGCACTTGTCCTGCAGTATTAGCAGCTGCATTTACTGTGATATGCAAATTTTTTGATTTTGCTGTAGTTCCTGTGCTATTATCGTTAGTAAAAGTCATTCTACCATCTACTATAGCTGCTACTACGCCAGTTTCTGAAGTCTTAGCATTGATGGCATTAATAAAAGTATCCCTACCAATACCCTCGGCTACTATATTAACACCATTAATTGTAATATCTAATTTTGCCGGATGTTTTGTTCCATCAGCTGCTTCATAACCCCAAAAAGTATAATTAGTGTCTGGCTTAAACTCTGTAGCATTAGTAGGTAAATCTGCATTCGCAAAAGCAGGTGCTTGCCATTTAGCATCAGCAAAACTCACCCACATACCTTGCCCATCTCTTAAATTTAAACCTTCACCCTGAGCGTTAAACACCACACCCATGTCTACACCTTTTTCGGTTACTTGGGCTCCACTTTTTGAAGTAGTGTAAAACTCAGTATGTCCCGTATCATTTTCATCTATAGGTTTGCCTATATCATCTCTTCTACCATGAGTAGAATCAAGAGCATAGATAGGACGCTTAGCAGAAGCATTCATACCTAAAGTATTACCACTATCTAAATTTGCTGTAAGTTTTACTGAAGTACTTGGTCTAGCAGGCATACTCATACCAGGTGGGATCACTATATCTTGCACTGAAGTTGAAGAGTCAATTTGCCCTGTTTCTTGATTATAATTCCAACCTTGAACGGTGTAGCCGTTATTATCTACGAAATTTCCTACCGCATCCGTTTTAAAGTCCCCTGCACGAGTAAAAAACTGTGTGGTACCACCATCATTTGAAACGATGAAAAATCCATCCCCATTAATAGCCATATCGGTGTTTTTATCTGTAGTTTGAATATTACCCTGAGAGTGAATTCTAGTAGTAGAATTTACACCCGCACCAAGTCCAACTTGCATAGGGTTTTTACCACCTAGGTTGCCATCTGGAGCTGTAGCTATCTTAGAAGTTTGGCTCATAAGCGTTGAGAAATCCGCACGAGAATACTTAAAACCAAATGTATTAACATTTGCTATGTTGTTACCTTCTACATCCATTGCGTATTGGTGTGCTTGGAGTCCTGAAACCCCAGCCCAAAGAGATCTCATCATAATTAAATCCTTTAAAAAATATTGCTTTGTGAATATCTCACAATCTTCTATTGCTTAGCAGATATAAAGCAATAAGTGTTCCAAAATACAAGTAAAATGAAATTAAAAAGTAGAAAATAAATCAAAAATTAGGTTTTAATGTGTAAAGTTTTTTAAAAATTACTCGATATAGTTAGTGAATCTTTTCAAAAATATTGCTTAATTAAGCGTGAGAAATCACGCTTAACTTTTATTTCTTTCTTTTAATTTAGCAATCACATCATTTAAACTCAAATCCGCATCAGCTAATAACACTTCTAAATGATAAAGTAAATCAGCAGCTTCATTTATAAGCTCATCTTTGTCTTTAATAGTAGCAGCCAAAGCGGTTTCAACGCCTTCTTCGCCTACTTTTTGCGCTATGCGTTTAGTACCTTTTGAAAAAAGTTCAGCCGTGTAAGAAGAACTTGCGCAAGTGTTTTTACGTGAATTAATAAGTCTTTCAAGACGCGATAAAAACACAAAATCAGCCTTTTTAGAAAGTGTTTCAAAACAAGAAGTATCACCCGTGTGACAAGTAGCGCCGCTAGGTTTAACTAAAATCAAAATACAATCTCTATCACAATCAAGTCCCATATCTATGATATGTAAAAAATTCCCACTTTGCTCACCTTTCATCCACAAACGCTCTTTAGTGCGTGAGTAAAATACAACCTTTTGGTGCTTAAAACTCTCTCTTAATGCCTCTTCATTCATAAAACCTTGCATTAAAACTTCACAAGAATGATAATCTTGTATGATCACAGGAACAAGGTTATTAACCTTTTGCCAGTTAATGCTTTTTATAAATTCTTCTTCATTTATCTTCATAGCTTTTCCTTTTAAATACGAATTTGTATGCCTTGATCTTTTAAAAATAGTTTTAATTCTTTAATATCTATAAGTTTTTTATGAAACACAGAAGCTGCCAAAGCTCCATCAACACCAAATTTAAAAGCGTCTAAAAAATGCTCTTTAGCTCCTGCGCCACCGCTTGCTACTAAAGGCACAGGACAAATTTGTCTAACTTTAGCAAGTTGATCAAGATCATAACCCTTTCTCATGCCATCTTGATTCATCATATTTAGCACGATTTCACCCGCTCCTAACTCGCATACTTGCTTTACCCATTCTAGTGTTTTTTTACCACTATGATGAGATTTGCTCTCATCTCCGGTGTATTTATAGACTAAAAGCTCATTGTTTTCATCTTTAAAAGTATCTATGCCTACGACTACACATTGTACTCCAAAGTTTTTTGCAAGGCGTGAGATCAAATCAGGATCATTTAAAGCAGGGGAATTAATAGAAATTTTATCAGCACCATTTGCTAAAAGCTCTTTTGCATCATCTTCGCTTTTTATGCCTCCTGCAACACAAAATGGTATAGAGATATTTTGTGCTACTTTGCTTACCCAAGTTCTATCAATGCGCTCATTTTTAACTGAAGCGGTTATATCATAAAATACAAGCTCATCAATGCCATTTTGTGAGTAAAATTTAGCAAGCTCGATGATATCGCCCATATCTTCATGGTTTTTAAACTGCACCCCTTTAACTACTCTACCATCTTTTACATCTAAACATGCGATTATGCGTTTTGCAAGCATTCTTGAGCCTCCTTTATGCTAAATTCTTTATCAAGCAAGGCTTTACCTACGATGATACCACTTACTATGCCATTTAACTTTTTAAAATCTTCTAAGCTCGCCACGCCTCCACTTGCTTGGGTTTGTAAATGTGGGAATTTCTCATATAAAGCTTTATATAAAGTGATATTTGCTCCACTCATCGTGCCATCTTTAGAAATATCTGTGCATAAGATATGTTTTACATCTTTATAAAAATTTAAAAGCTCAAATAATTTTTCATCGCTTGTTTTACTCCATGCATCAACAGCCACAAAAAACTCATCTTTAATACAAATACTATCAAGTGCTAAGACTATATTTTCTACGCCAAATTCATTTAAAAGCTCTTGTGTAAAGGCTTTGTTTTTAACCGCTAAAGAGCCTATAACTACGCGTTTAACACCGCTATCAAACAAAGCTTTAACCTCACCTTTAGTGCGAATTCCTCCACCTACTTGAAGATTTACTCTAATTTTTGAAGCTAGGTTTTCTATGAGTTTTAGTTGTCTTTTACTAGGATCTTTTGCACCACTTAAATCCACCAAATGAAGCCAAGCAATGCCTTGAGCCTCATACTCTTGAAATTTAACTAAAGGATCAAAGCTGTATTCTTGCTTTTTAGTATAATCTCCTTTATAAAGCCTTACTACTTTGCCATCTATTAAGTCTAATGCCGGAATGATTTGAGTTTGCATTTTTACCTACATATTTATGAAATTTTTTAATAATACTTCACCCGCTTCACCACTTCTTTCAGGGTGAAACTGCACGCCATAAAAATTGTCTTTGTTTAAACTTGCACTAAATTTAGTAGAATACTCACACTCTGCAATGGTGTATTCATTTAAACTCACACAATAACTATGCACAAAATAAAAATAAGCCCCATCTAAGCCTTTAAAAAGCTCATGAGAGCTAAAGACTTGATTCCACCCCATATGTGGGAAAGTAAAATTTGCTTTTTCTTGGAATTTTTGTGTCTCAAAAGGCATAATACCAAGTGTTTTTTGGTGTAATTCTTCTGAAAATTTACCCAAAATTTGCATACCAAGACAAATACCTAAAAGTGGTTTTGTGGTAGTTTGGATAAAATTTTCTAAATTAAGTGCTTGTAAATTAGCCATTGCTTTAGCTGCTGTGCCAACTCCAGGAAGTAAAAGCTTATCTGCTTGTGAGAGTTCTTTTAAATCATGTGTGATAATACCTTTTTGCCCTAAACGCTCGAGTGCAAAAGCAAGAGAAGCTAAATTCGCACAACCTGTATCTATAATAGCTAGTTTCATGATAAACACTTTCTTGAAAAATTAAATTCCCATTTCATATTTTACACTCTCTTTCTCATATTGCTTAGCAATACTCTCATAATCTGCAAAATATACAATATCTTTTATTTTTTCATAAATAGAATTTGAAATTATATTTTGAAATTCTCTATATCTATTTTTATGCGCAACAATAAAAAATTTTGCTCTAAAATCTTGAAGCTCATAAAAACGGTTAATAGAATTTTTTATATTAGTAGAATGCTCTACCTCATAAAAAGCATGAGGCATTTTTCGTTCATTAAACCAAATACAATCGCTAAATTTAGCTTTTTGTGTCAATTCATCATATGTAAAACTATAAAGAAAATCTAAAGTAGCCAAGTCGCCTAACCTAGTATCCATAAAATATTTATTCTTATCTTGACTAGGAACAAAAGTTTGAAAGCCTCTTAAATTTCCAATTGAGACAATAAGTCCTTGATAATAAGAATGACTAAACTGACATTCGTTATTTATCAAATTTAATTTTTTTTCAATCTCATGCTTTTTCTCTGTTAAACCCCAAAGTCCTGCTGTGATTTTATAAAATTCTTTATTTGTTTGTAATATTCTTCTAATGCTTGCAAAAGGTGTTTTTGTTTCCCATTTACTAACATCTGTCAGCATATAAAGCTGACTTAAAGTTGCAAAGTTATTATTATTTTTAAAAGCTTCTATAACATTATCTTTTTGTTTCATTGTTGAGTCTCATATAACATAATAAGCGATCATATTTCACAAACACTTGCATTATAAAAAAATTTTTCATATCACTCCTTTTGAGCTTGCTAGGTTTTCATTTTCTATTTTTATAGCCATTTTTAAAGCTCTTGCAAAAGCTTTAAAAAGTCCTTCGGCTTTGTGATGATCGTTTTTGCCTTTAACTTTTAAATGCAAACTCGCACCCATAGCATAGCTTAGTGAGTAGAAAAAATGCTCTATCATTTCTGTGCTTAATTCTCCAAGTTTTTCTTTTTTAAATTTAGCCTTATAAACTAAATGCGGTCTATTGCAAAAGTCAATCGCACAACTTGCCAAGCACTCATCCATAGGTAAAACAAAGCCATATCTTGCAATGCCTATTTTTTGATCAAGTGCGCTTTTGATAGCCTCGCCCAAAGCAAGTGCGACATCTTCTACGCTATGGTGTTCATCAACTTCTAAATCCCCTTTGCATTTTATCTCTAAAGATATATTCGCATGCGTAGCAATTTGCTCTAACATATGATCAAAAAATGCGATATTTGTTTTGATATCAGCTTTTGCTTTTTCATTAAAAGCTATTTTAACTTGAATTTGGGTTTCTTTGGTATTACGCTCTATACAAGCACTGCGGTAATTTTGCAAGATAAAATCAGCGATTTGCTCCCAGTTAAAATCGTTTTTGTCATATTTTAAACCTTGAATTTCAAGATTTTGCGCTAAAAGCATATCGCTGTCTCTATCGCCTATGACAAAACTTTTGTTTTTATCATAAAGTTTATTTTTGATATAGTTTTCAAGCATGGCAGTTTTTGGCTTCCTGCAGGCGCAATTTTCATGCTCAAAATGCGGGCATATAAAGATATCTTCAAATTCTATACCACAACTTTGAAAAACACTTAGCATTTTTTCATGAGCCTTGTCAAAATTTTCCTTAGGAAAAGAATTTGTGCCTAGGCCGTCTTGATTACTCACCATAACAAATTTAAAACCAAAATTTTTTAACTTTAAAAGTGCATTAATGGCACCTTTTTCAAACTCAAGCTTTTCTAAAGAATCGATTTGAAAATCATCTTTTGGCTCATCAATGAGCGTGCCATCTCTATCGATAAATAAAATTTTTGCACTCATTTTAGACTTTCTAATCTTAAACTCACGGCGTTTTTATGCCCATCAAGCCCTTCAGCTGCTGCTAAAACTTCCACCACAGGCCCAAGTTTTTTAAAGCCTTCTTTACTAAGTTCTTGCACGGTCATTCTTTTCATAAAATCAGCAAGCCCTAATGAAGAATAAGACTTAGTAAAACCATAAGTTGGCAATACATGATTTGTCCCACTTGCATAATCTCCCATGGATTCTGGAGAATACTCACCTAAAAATACCGAACCTGCATGCATAATATCATCAAGTAAGCTAGATGGATTTTGTGTATGAATGATCAAATGCTCGGGTGCATAGTCATTTGAAATACTTATGGCATGTTTTATATCTTTTGCAAGAATGATTTTAGAGTGTGCTAAAGATTTTGAAGCAATTTCTTTACGCGAGAGTTTTTCAAGCTGTAAAGCAACTTCATTATCTACATCTTTGGCTAATTTTTCACTTGTACAAACTAAAATCGCTTGAGAATCTGCTCCATGCTCAGCTTGCGAGAGTAAATCTGAAGCTATAAATTTAGCATTAGCAAACTCATCTGCTAAAACTAGCACTTCAGAAGGGCCTGCTTGCATATCAATAGCTACTCCATGATTATTAACTTGCTTTTTGGCTTCAGTTACAAAGGCATTTCCTGGACCAAAAATTTTATCTACTTTTTGCACACTTTGCGTTCCATAAGCAAGCGCTGCTATGGCTCCTGCTCCACCTATTTGATGCACTGCATCAACTTTGCAAAGCTTTGCTACAAAAGCAATAGCAGGGTGCAGTGGCGCTGGGGAAGCTAAGGCTATGAATTTACATTTTGCAATTTTAGCAGGGATAGCTAGCATAAGTGCGGTTGAAAAAAGTGGTGCTAAGCCTCCTGGTATATAAAGCCCTACTTTTTCAATGGCTCTTGTTAGCACTTTGCAAGTTACCCCTTCAAAGGTTTGAACCTCTATGGTTTGACTTTCTTGAGCTTTGTGGAATTTATAGATATTTTCATAAGCTATTTTAATAGCTTGTTTTAACTCATCATCAATTTGCTCTGCTAAACCGCTAAGCTCTTCATCGCTTAGTTTTATAGAATTTAACTCTACTTTATCAAATTTTACAGCCATTTGCTTTAAAGCTTCATCACCATTTACTTTGACATCTTCAATGATTTGCTCTACTATGGTTTTAACCTGTGCATTAGCGCTTATAGCAGGACGCTTGAGTGCTAATTCTTGTTCGCTTTGGTTTAATTTTTCAAAATCCAGTATTTGCATGTTTATCCTTTAAGAGAGCATTTTTTCAATAGGTAAAACTAAAATCGCGCTTGCACCTTCTTTTTTTAAAGCTTCCATAGTTTCCCAAAATAAATTTTCTTGACTTACCATATGTAGTGCCACTCTAGCTTTATCATTTTCTAAAGGTAAAATCGTAGGTTTTTCAACACCTGGTAATAAAGCTGTAATTTTTTCTAGCTTTTCAATAGGAGCATGCAACATGATGTATTTTGACTCTCTTGCTTGCATAACTCCATGAATTCTAATGAGTAATTTATCGATTAATTCTTGTTTGTGTGAAGCTAAACTTTCTTTTCTTTGGATAATACAAGCTTTTGACTTATAAATTACCATAACTTCTTTAAGTCCATTTGCTTTTAAAGTAGCTCCACTTGAAACCAAATCACAAATTCCATCGGCTAAATTTGCGCTTGGTGCTACTTCAACTGAGCCTGTTAACATACAAGTTTTATAAGGAATATTATTTTCTTCCATAAAACGCTTTAAAAGCTGTGGATAAGAAGTTGCTATACGTAAATTTTTAAAACTTTCTATACCTTTATACTCGCTAGTTTCTGGCAATGCTAAAGACAAACGACATCCACCAAAATCAAGCTTTTTAAGCATGATAAAATCTGCATTTTCGTTTTTTGATTTTCTTTCTAACTCATTTTCTTCTAAAACATTTTCCCCAACTATGCCAAGATCCACTACTCCATCAAAAATTAATCCTGGTATATCATCATCTCTTACTCTAAGTAGATCAATAGGTAAATTTGTAGAAAAAGCAATTAAACTTTGATCGTGTATGCGAAGTTTTACACCTATAGACTCAAGCAAGGCAATAGAATCTTTGCTTAAACGACCTGATTTTTGTATAGCTATGCGTAATCTTGAATTTTCTTGCATTTTTTTCCTTTTTTGTAGTTAAAAGATTAATAGTAGCAAAAAATGGATAAAAATACAAAAAATAGTAAGTAAATAAATAAAAATAAGAAGTTTTTAGCCTTTAAAAAGGCTAAAAATTAAGCTACGAATTCGATGAAAGCCATTTCTGCAGCATCACCACGGCGAATTCTTGTTTTAATAATTCTTGTATAACCACCGTTTCTATCTGCAAATTTAGGTGCGATTTCCGTTACAAGTTTATTTGTAGCTTCTTTATCTTGTAAGCTAGCAAAAACTGCTCTGTGAGCATTGAAATCACCTTTTCTTGCACGAGTGATCAATCTTTCAACATAACCTCTTAATTCTTTTGCTTTAGGTAATGTTGTTTCTATCTTACCTGCTTTAATAATAGCAATAGTAAGGTTTTTTAATAAGGCTGCACGATGAGTAGAAGTGCGACCTAACTTTCTATATCCATGTCTATGTCTCATTGATTATCCTTCATTTTGTGCTTTTAATTCTGTAATTTTTTTCTTTAGCGTTTCTTTTGCACTATCACTGAGTTTTGAATTTCCTATAGGGAAACCTATAGATTCCATTACACTTTTAATCTCATCTAAAGATTTTTTACCAAGATTTTTTAAATCTGCAAGTTCGCTAACACTCATTAAAGCAAGCTCACCGATATAAACTACATTTGCTTTTTCTAAGCAGTTAAAACTTCTTGCGCTTAAATTTAACTCAGTTATATTTTGAAGTAATTTTACATGTTCTACTTCATTATTTGGTGTTTGACTTCTTACAACGCTTTGTGCATTAGTGATTTTATCAAACACTGATAATTGTTTATACATTGCTTCTAAAGCATTTTTAAAAGCATCACTTGGTGAAATTTGACCATCGGTTGTGATTGTAAAAACAACTTTTTCATAATCTGGATTATCTTCAAAAAGCACTTTTTCTATATCATAAACCGCATGTTTTACCGGAGTAAAGAATGCATCAAGTGCTATAAATTCAGGATCTAAGAAATTTTGAATTTCTTCAGAAGGCACATAACCTATACCTTTTTCAATAATTAAAGTAAATTCTAAATCTGCATCTTCATTAATCGTTGCAAGATAGCTATCTGCATTCACAACTTCAACAACTTCATTGTCTAAGTCTTTTCCGCAAATTTCTTTTGGTCCTTTAAAACTAAAAGTTACGATTTCTTTTTCAGAATCTGTTTTTAGTTTAAATCTTAATTTTTTTAGATTGATAATAAACAATGCTACATCTTCAAGCATACCACGCATACTATCAAATTCATGTGCTACGCCTTTGATTTTAACTCCTGTTGGAGCAAAACCTACTGTGCTTGAATAAAGCAAACGACGCAAAGGATGCGCCAAAGTAATAGCATAGCCGATTTCAAAAGGCCATGCACTTACTTTTGCTACTGTATCACTGATATTTTCAATACTAAACTCTGTTGGTGTATAAGCAGAAGTTGTAATATGTCTCATATCAAAAACCTTTATTATTTAGAGTACAACTCAACAATATATCTTTCCTCAACTGGAATGATAACTTCTTCTCTTTCAGGTTTTCTTGTAAAAATTCCAAATCTTTTATCTTTTTCTACATCAACCCAAGCAACTATACCAGTTTGAGCAGTAAGCTCGATCGCTCTTGAAATTTGAGGATTGTTTTTGCTTTTTTCAATCACTTCAATTTTTTGACCTGCTTCTACTCTATAACTAGGAATATCCACTCTTTTACCATTTACTAAAATATGTCCATGAGTTACAAGTTGTCTAGCAAAACGACGTGTTGTAGCAAAACCCATTCTATAAACAACATTATCTAGTCTTTGTTCTAAAAGCTGAATTAAAAGTGCACCGGTGTTGCCATCTTTTCTAGCAGCTTCACTAAATAATCTTCTAAATTGTTTTTCGCTAACCCCGTACATAAATTTAGCTTTTTGCTTTTCTCTTAATTGAAGTCCGTATTCGCTAATTTTAGCTTTTCTTTGTCCATGCTGACCTGGTGCGTAAGGGCGTTTATCTAAAGCACTTTTACCTGCTAATCTTCTTTCGCCTTTCATTGCCAAGCTTACGCCAAGTCGTCTTTCTAATTTCTCTACTGGTCCTCTATATCTTGCCATTATAATTCTCCTAAATCTTATATCTTATTCTTAGACACGACGACGTTTTGGTGGTCTACAACCATTATGAGCTAATGGGGTAATATCTTTTAAGAAAGTTACTTTAATACCTTCCATAGCACCTACACTCTTAACCGCTGTCTCACGACCACTTCCTGGTCCTTGTACTTTAATACCTACTTCTTTAATACCATGTTCTTTTGCTTTATTTAAAGCATCCTCTACTGCTTGTTGTGCTGCATAAGGAGTTGATTTTTTAGAACCTTTAAATCCTAAACCACCTGCACTACTCCAAGCAATAGCATTTCCCATTTCATCAGTTACAGTAACCATAGTATTATTAAATGTTGCACTGATATAAACTATACCTTTAGCTATATTTTTTTTAACTACTTTTTTCTTAACTACTTTTCTTTTTGCCATTTTCTATCCTTATGATTTTGCACCAACGGTTTTTCTCTTACCTTTTCTAGTTCTGGCATTTGTTTTTGTTTTTTGACCACGAACCGGTAAGCCTTTTCTATGTCTTAAGCCTCTAAAGCTTCCTAGATCCATCAATGCTTTGATATCCATAGCAACTTGTTTTCTAAGATCACCCTCAACCATATAATTTTCTTGAATTTCTTTACGGATAGCTGCTGCTTCATCTTCACTTAGCTCATGAACTCTTTTATCATAAGAAATTCCTGTTTTATCTAAGATTTTTCTTGAAGTATGTAAACCTATACCATAAATATAAGTCAAGCCATATTCAATTCTTTTTTTCTTTGGTAAATCCACACCTGCAATACGAGCCATAAATTATCCTTGTCTTTGTTTGTGTTTTGGATTTTCGCAAATAATGCGAACTACGCCTTTACGACGAACTACTTTGCATTTGTCACACATCTTTTTAACAGATGGTCTAACTTTCATGCTTTACTCCTGTTATTGTAAATTCCACTTTTTTACAACTGCACCAGGTTTTTAGAGCAACCAACTATTTTCAAAATAAGTGGTGATTTTGAAAATACTTCTTCATACAGTTTTATTGCAATTTCTGCAAAAGTGCTAATTATACTTTACTTTTGCTTTTAAACAACTTAGACTTATTTGTATCTAAATGTAATACGACCCTTATCTAGACTATAAGGCGTTAGCTCTACTTTAACTCTATCGCCAGGCATAATCCTAATATAATGCATACGCATCTTACCTGCAATATGACAAAGTATCACATGTTTATTATCTAATTCAACTTTAAAAGTTGCATTAGGTAAAGCTTCAATTACATTACCATCAATTTCGATAATATCATCTTTTGCCAATGCATTCTCCTTTCTATTAAAATACAAAACTATTATTTTAACACAATTTTTCTTTTTAAATTTTTAATATTTTTTGACAAACTATGATATTTTTTTACTATAATTATAAAATTACTACAAAAAAAGAAAGTATTTAAATGCCAAAAAGTTTAAAAAGAAGTGATTATAAAACTCTTTCCTTATCTTCTTTAGGTGGAGCTTTAGAATTTTATGACTTTGTGATTTTTGTCTTTTTTGCTAATTATATTTCAAGAAATTTTTTTCCAAGTGATATGAGTGATTTTTGGAAACTTTTAAATACTTATGGAGCTTTTGCAGCAGGATATTTAGCTAGACCACTTGGTGGTATAGTTATGGCTCATTTTGGCGATAAATTTGGTCGTAAGAAAATGTTTATGCTAAGTATATTGCTCATGGTGCTTCCAACTTTTTCTTTAGCTTTTATACCTACTTTTGAAAACATAGGTTATTTGGCCCCTATTTTTTTACTACTTGTTAGAATAGCTCAAGGTATAGCTATAGGAGGGGAATTGCCTGGTGCTTGGGTATTTGTGAAAGAGCACGCACCTGATGGTAAAGATAGTTTTTATATTAGCGCTATTAATGCCTCCATGGCTTTTGGTATCCTTTTAGGATGTTTTGTTGCGCTAGTAATTAACCATTGTTTTGATCAAGAATCAATTTATGATTATGCTTGGCGTATTCCATTTGCTATAGGTGGTATTTTTGGCATTATTTCAATATATCTAAGAAAATTTCTAGAAGAAACACCTGTTTTTCAAAAAATGTACCAAGAAAATAGCTTAGAAAAATTTCCTTTAAAAACATTTTTTAAAGAAAAAAATATTTTTTTAGATATCATCGCCTCTATGCTTTTAACATGGATGCTTACAGCTTGTGTAATCATACTTATTTTGCTTATGCCAAATTTTATACCTGAAGTTTTAGTTCTTGATAAAACAGATGCTATTTTAATACAAATGATTGCAATAGTAATTTTATCTTGCGGAACCTTGCTTGCTGGAATTTGGGTAGATAAATTTGGTTTTTTAACCACTAGTTTGATTTTTACAATAGGTTTTAGTCTTTCTTGCTTTTTTTATTTTTATTTTCTCTATGCACAAATTTTACATTTGAGTATATATTTTTATTTTATAGCATGTTTTTTTGGTGGTATTAATGCTTTAGCACCTATTTTAATGTGTAAAATTTTTAAACCAAGTATTCGTTTTAGCGGGATTTCTTTTTCTTATAATATAGCTTATGCCATAGCAGGTGGCTTTACACCTCAACTTGTATTTGCATTACACTCTTTAGCTATAAAACCTGAAAATCCTTTTATATATGGAATTTTTATTTATATTTTATTTCTTTCACTAATAACGTTGCTAGCCACTGTGCTTACTTATAAGAGATTAAGATTTTAATGTTATAATTAAGAAAAATTATTAATTAAAAATTTATAAAAATAAAGGAAAATGATTATGAAAATTTTTATTATTTTAATATTTTCTTTACTACCGCTTTTAGCACTTGAAATGATCACACCTATACCAGAAAGCATACCTTATGATAAAGAAAAAGCTATCTTAGGGAAAAAACTTTATATGGATACAAGTTTATCAAAAGATAAAAAAGTATCTTGCAATAGCTGTCATGATATTGCGAATTTTGGAGTAGATAATAAAACTTTTTCAACAGGTACTAATGGTATAGTAGATGAACCATTCCATACCCCTACAAATTTCAATGCTGTTTTTAATCTAGCGCAATTTTGGAGAGGCAATGCAAAAGATTTGCAAGATCAAGCTAAACATCCTTTACTAAATCCTAAAGAAATGGGTTTAAAAGATGCAGATGAAGTGGTGCAAATAGTAAAAGCTAACCCAATTTATGAAAAAGAATTTAAAAGACTTTACGGAGAAATAACCTTTGATAATATAACACATGCTTTAGCTGAATTTCAAAAAACCTTACTTACTCCAAATTCACCTTTTGATCGCTATTTAAAGGGTGATAAAAACGCTATAAGTGAGCAAGCAAAAAGAGGTTATAATGCCTTTTTATCAAATGGTTGTATAGCTTGCCATCAAGGACAGAATGTAGGTGGTAATATGTATCAAAAAATGGGAGTATTTGTGCCTTATGATAATGGAACAAACTGGAAAGGGCGCTACGAAATCACTCAAGATCCTCATGATCAATTTGTAGTAAAAGTCCCAAGCCTTAGAAATATAGCTAAAACTGCTCCTTATTTTCACGATGGCTCCATGCCAACACTTGATGCTTGTGTGCAATTTATGGCGTATTATCAACTTGGTAAATTTTTAGAGCAAGATGTGGTTGATGATATAGTTGCGTTTTTAAATTCTTTAACAGGAGAATACCATGACCCACTCAAATAAAAAATCTTTTTCTTTTTTAAAACAGTTTATTGCATTATCAATAGTGGTTTTGGTATTGCTTTTAACTCTAACACTATTTATTTTTAATACTTACAATACTACAAAAAGAAATTCACTCATCATGGGTTCATTTCAAAAATTAGAAATTCTAGATACCAAAATAGATGAGATTTTTAAAAATAAACTCAACTTGCAAAACTATGATACTAGCGTTGCTTTAGTGCAAGATTTTGAAAATACTTTAGCAATTTTGAAAGCTAATAAAATAGACATCAAAAAAATACAAACAATTTTTGAGAAAAAAAACACTCAATTGCAACATTTCAAATCAGCTAATTCCATTGCTATAAACTCAAAACTATACCTTTATGAAATTCAACAAGAAATCATCAAGCAAACAAGTCAAATAGCACTCAATACTCAAGAAGCTAAACAAATAGATTACACAGGAGATATATTAAGTATTATAGGAACTATGGATATATTAGAGCCTTTATCACAAAATAGACTACAAAATCTTGTCACAAATTTGAATGCAAAAGATTCTCAATTGCCACAAGAATTATTTGAGCTTTTTAGCACACATTGTAAAATGATACTAAATCAAATAAAAGTTTTAAAAGATAATTCTCAAAGTTTTCTTGACCAAGAACTACAAAAAGAAATTATTGCTCATAAAAATTTAATTGCTCAAGAAATTAATCTTAATAATAAATATAATCTTTACACCGCTATAGGAATTTTCTTATTTATTTTAACTGTGTTGGTATTTTTTATATTACTAACATTAAAAAAAGTAATTATACCTATATCTTTGCTAGAAAAACTAAGTGCAAACTTAGCTGGTGAGCATGCAAATTTAAGTGCAAGATTAGACATTGATAAAAAAAGTGAATTAGCTACAAGTGCTGGTTATATAAACTCTTTTATACAAATAGTACAAAATTCAGTTTTAGAAGCTATACAGACTGCAAATTCAAGCCATAAAAGCTCACAAAAACTTTCTCAAAATGCTGAAGTTTTACAGCAAAGCTCACTTTTGCAGCATGAGCAAATTTCTAATGTTCATGAAATAAGTTCTGTTTTAGAAAGCCATATAGACTTAACTCAAAACCTAGCTAAAAATACCATAAAAGATATGTATGACATGCAAGAAGTGATGGGAGAAGTTGAAACAACGCTTAAAGAATTAGTAGAACTTATATTATTAAGTGGCGAAAAAGAACAAAGTGTTTTAAGCGCTATGGATATGCTAGTGCAAAGTGCTGACAGTATAGTAGAGGTTACCACTACTATAAAAGATATAGCAGATCAAACCAACTTACTAGCTTTAAATGCAGCTATTGAAGCAGCACGTGCGGGTGAGCATGGACGTGGCTTTGCTGTGGTTGCTGATGAAGTTAGAAACCTAGCTGATAAAACTACAAAATCTTTAGTTGCCATAGAAACAACCGTAAGAACTATAGTACAACAAATCAATGACAATAAAAGCTTAATGGATGGGATTCATCAGTCCATGAATGATACTTCTAATAAAGCTAATATCTTACAAGGTGAGGTTGGAACGTCTATAGAAAAATTAAAAACAAGTATTCATTCTACTAAAATCATGGAAGAAAAAAGTGATGAATCAAAAGCTAAAATGAATGAACTAGAACAAAATATAGAAAAAGTAACTGAACTTGCAAATTGTGTTAAAAATTACTCACTTGATTTAACACAAATTTCACAAGATGTTTTAGAAAATGCTTCTAAACTTTCAGAAAAATTAAAAACATTCGAGTAAGAAAGATTAAACTTTCTTACTTAGATAAAATATCTGCTTTACCATTTATAATAGCAACACAATGCTCATAATGAGCCGCATTTAAACCATCTTTACTTCCTGCTTCCCAATTACCTTTTAAATGTATTGGTGTACCATCTTTTTGGCATACCATAGGTTCTATGCAAAATACCATGCCATTTTTTATTTTAGGGCCACTTTTTGCACTAGCACCTGGTTCTAAATAATTTGGAATTTCAGGCTCACCGTGAGGTTTTTTACCTATACCATGACCACAATAACCTTTCAAAGGCACAAATCCTCTTTTAGTGATAAACTCGCCAAGCTCATATGAAAGCTCTTTAAAACGCATACCTTCTTTGATAATATCTATAGCATAATACAAAGCATCTTTAGCACAAGCAATTAACGCTTCATCGGTGGCTGAAATTTTACCTATAGGTATAGTCCTTGCTGCGTCTCCATAATATCCATCTATACAAGTACCTACATCAAGCCCTAAAATATCACCTTCTTTTAAAATACGCTCATCACCTACGCCATGAATGCAAGCTTGATTAAGCGAGATGCAAATACTACCTGGAAAACCATACAAACCTTTAAAAGATGGTTTTGCACCATGATCAAGTATAAATTCTTCTGCTTTAATATCAATTTCTTTTAAGCTCATACCTGGAACTATAATACCCTCTAGATAATCAAGCGTTCTAGCTACAAGCTCATTTGCTTTGCGTAGTTTTTCTATTTCTGCTGGTTTTTTAATTTCTATCATTTATATTTTCCTTAAAATTTTTAAAAATTTAGCATTTATGCGCTTTTAAAAGCTTTAAGGAAAAAACCTTAAGTTCTAAAACTTAAGGTTTTAGCATACACTTGTAAGATTGGTAGCTAAGCCACCTAAAGAAGTTTCTTTGTATTTTGAGTTCATATCCTTGCCGGTTTCATACATAGTTTTTATAACCTCATCAAGACTTACTTTTGGAGTTGATTTTCTACTCATTGCCATTCTAGCGGCTGAAATAGCTTTAATCGCTCCAAAAGCATTTCTTTCTATACAAGGAATTTGCACCAAACCACTTACTGGATCACAAGTTAGCCCCAAATGATGCTCCATTGCAATTTCAGCAGCATTACAAGCTATCTTTGCATCAAAACCCATCACAGTAGCCATAGCTCCTGCTGCCATAGAACTTGCACTGCCAATTTCAGCTTGACAGCCAGCTTCAGCACCGCTTATGCTTGCATT
This sequence comes from Campylobacter sp. CNRCH_2013_0855, assembly GCF_025773025.1. Classification (NCBI taxonomy): domain Bacteria; kingdom Pseudomonadati; phylum Campylobacterota; class Epsilonproteobacteria; order Campylobacterales; family Campylobacteraceae; genus Campylobacter; species Campylobacter sp. CNRCH_2013_0855. Next base: position 54,203 of record NZ_JAKMTE010000006.1, read on the forward strand.
TTTCTTATAAAAAGAGCCTATTAACATAGCAGTAAGTAAAAAATTAATAGCTTTTTCATCGTTAAAGCCAACCGTGTGATTTTTAAGATAGAGCATTACAGCAGGCACAACAGCACATGCTCCATTAGTTGGAGCAGTTACCACTCTAGCTCCACTTGCGTTCTCTTCTGCAATAGCAATAGCATATAAAGAAATAAAATCAATAATCCCCAAAGGATCACTTGTCATAGCCAAACGCTCATTTAGTCCTTTAGCACGGCGTTTTAAGTGTAAATTTCCTGGAAGGAAATCTGAGCTTGGGTGAATACCATTATAATAAACTTCTTGCATCACTTCCCAAATTTCTAAACAATAAGCTCTAATTTCTTCTTTTGTATGAAATTGAAGCTCATATTCATAAGAAAGTTTTGCTAGATCCCATGATTTTTCTTCGCAAATCCTTAAAGCATCGCTTGCGTTGTTAATATCAAGTTCTAATTTAGTATGTTTTTGCTCACAAGCTCCATCTTTGTGTTTTTGAAGCTCAGCTTCACTCATAACAAAACCACCGCCCACTGAATAATAAATTTCTTCAGCAATGATTTCTCCGTTTTCATCATAAGCGCTTACTCTTAACCCATTTTCATGCAAAGGTAGAAAATCTTTTTCAAAAATCAAATCTTTATCATAATCAAAACTTAATTCTTTTTGAGCATTTAAAACCAAAATTTTATCTTGCAAAATTTTATTAAAAACGCGATCTTGCAAAGCAGCATTGAGTTCTTTTGCTCTTAAGCCACTCAAGCCCCATATAATAGCCTTATCGCTTAAATGGCCTTTACCAGTAAGCGATAAAGAGCCATAAAGCTTGATTTGAATTTTTGTAATTTGTGTGATTTTATCTTTAATTTTTTCACAAAACATATTCCCTGCTAACATTGGTCCTAAGGTATGAGAAGAAGAAGGACCAACACCAACTTTAAATATACTTAAATTACTACTCATTCACTAGCACCTTAAAAAGTATAAATTACAGTGATGATTGTCAAAATACCTGTGATAAACACAAACGCATCTAAGGCTTTGTTTTGGAATTTCTTCATTTTAGAAACAGTGTAAATTGCAATCATAGGCATTAAGAATAAAATCGCAGCAATAATTGGACCACCTAAGCTTTCAATAAAACCTAAAATACTTGGATTTACATAAGCAGTAATTAGCATAACAATATACATTACTAAAGTTGAATAAACTGCGATTTTTTTCAAATCAGGATTTTCATTGCCTGCTAATTTGCAGCATTTTCTAACTATACCATAAGCACCCTCTCTAGCACCAAAATAATGTCCAAAGAATGAACTAGAAATTGCTAAAAATGCGATTAATGGACCACCATAAGAAATAAATGGATTATCAAGTTTGTTAGCAAAATAAGAAAGTACAGGTATATTTTGTGCTCTAGCTTCATTAAGTTCTGCAGGAGTTAAAGAAAGCACGCAAGATACCACAAAAAACATAACAAAGGCAAGTAACATCACAGAAGTTCTAAACAATACTTGATTTGCTTTTTGTACTGAATTTTCAGGATATTGTCTTTTTACACTTAAAGAAAAAGTAGAAATCGCTGGTGAGTGATTAAACGAAAACACTAAAACTGGTAAAGTTAGCCATACTATAGTGATAAATTCTTTTGTCCCAGGAATAGCACTAAAACTTTCAAATGACCATTGTGGGATAAGATATAAAGAAAATAAAAATAAAATAGCACATAAAGGATACACAAGCCATTCACATACTTTAGTGATTAATTCTTCACTAAAAAGCATAATAAGCATAAAAATACTTACTAAAACAAAAGCAAAAAGCGCTCTATAAAAAGGAAGTAAATTAGCTACAGTTTTTCCTTGCTCATTAACACTTGTTTGATACATAGCACTAATTGCACTTGCAAAAGAACCATTTGGATCTAAAAGTGGTAAGAATTGGTTATAAATAAAACTCTCAAAAGTATTAGTTATACCTACACAATATGCTAAACAAATTGGGAAAATTGCAAAGAAATAAAGCACAGAAATAAAAATACTTACTTTTCTACCAAAATACTCTTCAGCTGCATGAGTAATGTCTTTATCATTACCATTTGCTTGGCATACAAAACGACTTAAAGCTCTATGGCTTAAATATACCATTGGAAAAATAATCAAAGCCATTACAACAACCGGCCAAAAGCCACCAACACCTGCCTTAATAGGTAAAAATAAAATCCCCGCACCAACTGCAGTCCCAAAAAGAGAAAGCATCCAACGCGTATCAAAAGAATTCCACTTAAGATTGTCCACATTTTCTCCTTGTAAAAAATAATAAAAAAAGCTTTTACCTAAAAAACTTTTTGTATTATTTTACAAATACGCTCTAGCATAATTTGGCATAATTTTTTCTCTTTCATTTAAAGCAACTGCGGCTTCATTTGCAAAATTTGGATTTCTTAGTAATTTTCTACCATAACAAACCAAATCACACACCTCACCCAAAAGCAAAGCCTCACCTTCGCTAGCGCTATTTATAAGACCCACACAAGATATAGGAATTTTAACAACTTCTTTTAAGACCTTAGCATAAGGAGCTTGATAAAGTGGTGCTATGTTGGGCATTAAAGAAGGTTTGTTGATATTTCCTCCCGCTGAAACATCTAGCATATCAATGCCTAATTTTTCTAAAATCAAGGCAAGTTTTTTACTATCTTCTAAATTCCAACCACCCTCTTGCCATTCTGTGGCTGAAATTCTTACAAATAAAGCAATATCAACTTCTTTTTTTATACGCTTAATAATATCACACAAAAGACGTGTTCTATTTTCAAAACTGCCACCATATTCATCGTCTCTTTGATTTGATAAAGGCGATAAAAACGAACTAAGCAAATACCCATGAGCACTATGAAGCTCTACTGCGTCATAACCTGCTTCTTTAGCCCTTTTAGCACTTTGAATAAATTCTTGCTCAATTTGTAAAATTTCATCTTTGCTTAAAACATGAAGTTTGGAAAATTTTTCACTAAAAGCTATATTGCTTGGAGCTTTTGATATGGCATCTTTGCACGAATTTTTACGGCCACTGTGATTTAGTTGGATAGCAACTTTAGCACCAAAATGATGACAAAGCTCAACAAGCTCTTTATGTCCTTGAATTTGAAAATCCCCCCAAAGACCTATATCATTATCAGCAATTTTTGCATTTTCATTAATCGCACAAGCTTGAACTATAATAAGCCCGACACCGCCCAAAGCTCTAGCTCCATAATGCATCAGGTGAAATTGATTAATCTTGCCATCTAAAACTTGTGTTTCATACATATCCATAGGGGGCATTACAATGCGATTTTTTACATAAAAATTTCCAATTTTTAGCTCACTTAAAAGTAAAGACATAATACCCCTTGAAATATTTTATATTACTATAATAGAAAAAAATTAATTTTTCTTAAAACATATAGCAATTTTAACTAATATTATTATTTTTAATAAATAATTATTAAAAAAATATTTTTTGACTATATTTTTTTATCTTAATAATAATACTTCAAATATAAAAACATTCTATTATTTTTAAAAGAAAATAAATTTCAAAATACAAAAGTGTAAAAATCACACAATTTAATCAAATAAGCTTTTCTCAAAACACTTTAACATAAAGCTTTTGCGGTGTAAGGGCGAATAACCAAATGTTTTAATCTTTTCTATATGAGCTTTTGTACCATAACCTTTGTGTTTATCAAAATCATAACTATTATATAGTTTAGAAAAATAACACATTTTTTGATCACGACTTACCTTGGCTAATATGCTAGCTGCTGAAACCTCTTGTATCTTCATATCAGCTTTAATCATAGTTTTAATACCCAAAACTCCATAATTTAAATTTCCATCATATAAAATATCATCTTGATTATAATGTTTTTTAATAATTTTTAAAGCCAGTTGCAAACACTGACTAAGCCCCAAAGTATCAATTTGCAAAGGCGAAAAAGCAAGGATTAAAAAATTTGAATGATGAAGAATTTGCTCATATAGCTCTTCTCTTTTTTTTGCACTTAATTTTTTAGAATCAGCTAAACCATCAATTTCTTTAAAAAGCTTACAAGCCCCTATATGCATATCTCCAGCTAAGGCTCCACGCCCAGCCTCATCTACTCCAACTAAAGCCATTATTTTTCCTTTATAATAGTGTATTTTTCAACTAAATTTTCCAAAGAATAATTCATATTAGCAGGAGAGCTTGAAGGAAGTTCAAAAAAATTTTTATCAGGATAAAATTTAGTAAAATATTTACTTGCAACTTTACCTAAAACACAAATTTTTTCTATATTTGCCTTATCTAAAATAATATTTATATCATTTGCTTTGGCATAAGAAATAGTTTTATCATCTGAATTTTTTATCTTACAACTTGCTATAACATCCCAAAGTGCTATATGATTTGCTTTTAAGAAAGACTTTTGAACTTGTACTGTTTTTAACTCACACTCAAATAATATTTCAAAAATACGCCAAAAACGATTTTTGCTATGTTGATAATAAAAATTTTCTTCTCTTGATTTAATAGATGGAAAAGAACCTAGTATTAAAACTTTTGAGTTTTCATCAAAAAAAGGTTCAAAAGGATGAGTTAGAATTTGCATATTAGACCTTGATAAAAAATAAAATATTTTATCATTTTTATCAAGGTTTTTAAAATTATCCTAAAAATTCGCGTTTGAAGTATTCTTTAGGAGCTTTACATAAAGGACAGGCATTTGGTGCTTTTTTGCCACGGTGTATATGCCCACAAACTTCACAAACCCATAATTCTTCTACTTCTGAATTAAAGAAATCTTCTTCTTCGAGCATTTTTTTAAGTGCTAAATATTCTCTTTCATGTTCAATTTCTACTTTACCTATAGCTGTAAATAATCTTGCTATATTTCTTTTACCCTCATCTTCTGCAATTTTTGCAAAATTTGGATACATAGTAGTATGCTCATAATTTTCACCTTCTGCTGCACAAATTAAATTTTTAGCAGTTTCTTCTAAAGCTTTACCATCTACTAATTCATGATAAGCTTTAAACTCAGCTCTTGCGTGCCATTTTTCATTTTCTGCAGCTTCTCTAAAATGCTTTGCAATAGCATGCCAACCTTCTTCTTGAGCAATATCTGCAAATAAATCATATTTGTTTCTTGCCATAGACTCGCCTGCAAAAGCTTTCATTAAATTTATAGCTGTTAAATCTTTAGTGATACACTCCATTTCTTGACCACAACAACTAAGCTTTCCACCGCCTACATTTTGCACTTCCACTTCATTGCCACATTTTTGGCATTTATAGCTTTCATATTGTCTCATTTAATATCCTTGTGATTAATTATAGGTAGATTTTGTAAGAAATCCACCCAAATGTTATTGTAGCATTTGGGTGTTAAAGATTTTAGTATTTTAAGAAATATTCTTGGATTTTCTTAGGATCACTTGTTTTAGTTAGAGCAAGCATTAATAATACTCTAGCTTTTTGAGGACTCATATCGCCTGTATCAATAAAACCAAGTTTTGCATCAGCATCACTTACTGCAACTCTACCAGCTACTACGCGTGAGCTTACCGCTACATTAAGACCTTTTTTAAGCAATTCTTTTAACACATCTTTTTGATAATCATGAATGCTACCAGCACCTGTTCCAGCTACAACTATACCTTTAGTTCCATTTTCAAACAAAGCTTTTGCTGCAACACCGCTACCATCATTTGCATAACTATAAAGAATATCTACTTTTGGTAATTCTTTTAGCTTGCTAACATCAAATGGAGATTTTTTGGTGTGTAATTTTGTATTAGTATTATAGAAAAATGCTTTTCCATCTACTATATAACCCATATCGCCCATATCTGGTGAGCTAAATGCATTTACATTTAAACTATGAGTTTTCATAACGCCTCTAGCACTTTGAATTCTATCATTCATAGCCACCATTACACCTTTATTTTTTGCCTCAGGGTTTGCTGCTAATGCTACAGCATTGTAAAGATTTTTAGGACCATCTGCACTAATTGCAGTTGATGGGCGCATTGCACCAACTAAAACAACAGGTTTGTCACTTTTTACGGTTAAATTTAGGAAATATGCAGTTTCTTCCATGGTATCAGTACCATGAGTAATTACAACTCCATCTACATCAGATTTTAAAAGCCTATTAACTTCTTTAGCAAGTTTTAGCCAAATTTCATTTGTCATATCCTTGCTATCAATATTAGCAATTTGATCCCCGCTAATTACTGCTAAATCTTGAATTTGAGGCACTGCTTTAATCAAAGTATCAACCCCCAAAACTCCGGCTGTATAACCTGTAGTTGCTACTGAGCTATCAATCGAACCAGCGATAGTTCCACCTGTAGCTAAAATTGCAATTTTTGGTTTTGCTTCCAAAATTCCTGCTCCTAAACTTAGTGCCATAGCTGCACACATTAACATTTTTTTCATGTTAGTCCTTTCATTAGAAATGATAAAAATTATAATGCAACTATATTTAAATAAAAATAAATTATTAATATAAAAATAACTTTAGTAAATAATATTAACTTAAAGCCATAAATTTGCAATTTTTTTTAGTTTTTCTACATCACTTGAAGCATAAAATTCAATATTAACTTCTTCTTGGATTGATGTTAAGTTAAATTCTTTCTGCAATTGCAAAGCTATAGCCTCACCTGAATGGATAAGTTTTGTATTTTTACCAAAATATTCTGCTAAAGAATGGGCGATTAAAGGAAAATGCGTGCATGCTAAGATTAAAGCATTAGGATGAAATTTGAGCTTATTGAAATAATACTCAAAAGCAGCTTTTAAAAAATCCCCTTGAAAAATCCCTTCTTCTACCATAGGTACAAAAAGTCCCGTTGCTTTTTCTTCTACTTTTAAAAATCCTTCTTTGACTAAAGCTTGCTTATAAGCGTGAGAATCCACTGTAGCTTGGGTTGCAATGACTAATATATTAGAGTTTTTATCTTCTAAAGAGTTTTTAACTGCCAAAACCCCAGCCTCTATAACTCCAAGAACTGGAAATGGTGCATTTGCTTTTAAAATTTCTAAAGCATGCGCACTAACTGTATTACACGCAATAATAAGCATATCGACTTTTTTTTCTTTGAAAAAATCTAAAGCTTCTAGAGAAAATTTAATGATAGTTTCTTTATCTTTAACCCCATAAGGCACTCTTGCAGTATCCCCATAGTAAATATATTCTTTAAAAAGTTTTGCTTGAAGTAAAGATTTTAAAACACTAAGCCCACCTACACCGCTATCAAAAACGCCTAGTCTCATCAAAATCCTTAAAAGAGAAGAAAGTAGAAAATCTACTTTCTTATAAGCCTACTGCACTTAAAGTTTGGTATTTATTCATATAAATTTGAGCTTCAATTTTCCTCATCGTATCAAGCGCTACTTGAACTACGATCAAAACAGAAGTTCCACCAAAATAAAAAGGCACACCAAACAACTTCACAATAAGCCATGGTAATGTAGCTACAAGCCCTAAATAAATAGAACCTGACAAGGTAAGTCTTGACGCTACTTCATTAAGATAATTTGCAGTTCCTTCGCCTGGTCTAATGCCTGGTATGAAACCACCTTGTCTTTTAAGATTTTCGGCTATATCTTTTGCGTTAAATACAATTGATGCATAAAAATACGCAAAGAAAATAACAAGTAAGAATGTTAAAAAATGAAAGAAAAATCCATTTGGATTTAAAAAGTCATAAATCTTTAATACATATTCATTTGTACTTGTTTGCAAAATAGTACTTGGAAACATCAAAATCGCACTTGCAAAAATAGGAGGAATTACCCCGCTTAAGTTGATCTTAATAGGTATATAATTCATAATGCGTTTATTTTGATTTTGCATGATTACTTTTCTTGAGTAAGAAATAGGAATTCTTCTTTCTCCAAGTTCTACTACTATAATAGCCCAAATAGTAAGTAAAATTACAACTAAAATGGCAATGATAGTCAAGAAATTCATCTCACCTGTATTTACCAAATTTACTGTTCCACTAATTGCACCTGGAATTGTAGAAACAATACCACCAAAGATGATTAAAGAAATACCATTTCCTATACCACGTTGAGTGATTTGCTCACCTATCCACATCAAAAGCATGGTACCTGCGAGCATAGAAACAGCAGAAAGTGCGATAAAAGTATTCATATCAATCATAATAGCTGACTGACCTGCTTTTCCATGAAGACTTTGTAAGCCTATAGAAACGCCTATACTTTGTATCAAAGTGATAGCTATAGTAGCATAACGGATAATTTGCATATATTTTTGCATACCATCACGTTCTTTTTTCATTTTTCCTATGTTAGGAAAAGTTGCCGCTAAAAGCTCCATAATAATCGAAGCAGTAATATAAGGCATAATGCCTAGAGAGATGATGCTAAGTCTTTCAGCAGCACCCCCGCTAAACATATTAAACAAGCCTAATGCGTTAGATGCATTAGAATCAAAAAATTCCTTGATAACACTGACATTAACCCCCGGAACTGGAACATAAGCTAATATTCTATAAGCGAATAAAAAAGCCAATGTTATGAGAATTTTATTTGTCAATGTTTTATTCATTATTTTTGTCCGCTAAAAGTAATCTTCTCGTCTTTAATTTTACTAGCAAGATCTTTAGCGCTTGCCCCAATAAGCTTAACTTTATTTACATTTTTTGAAAGCTTATGAATGCTATTGATTGTTTCAAATGTAATTTCACTAAGCTCTTTGATTGCTGTGATTTTTTCAACATTAATCACATAAGGTTTTTCAAATTTAGAAGTAAAGCCTACTTTTGGTAAGCGTCTTTGAAGTGGTTGTTGACCCCCTTCAAAACCTCTTTTTTCATTATAACCTTTTCTAGCAGTTTGGCCTTTTCCACCTTTAGTAGAAGTTTTACCCATACCACTACCTTGACCACGGCCTATTCTTTTGGTTTTATGTGTTGAACCTGGTGCTTTTGTTAAATTCATTGATTATCCTTTAAGCATTGTAAGTGCTTTGATAGTAGCACGCACAACATTTGCTGAATTATTTGAACCTAAAGACTTAGTTAAAATGTCTTTAATACCTGCAAGTTCTACGATAGGACGTGTTGAACCACCTGCAATAACCCCTGTACCTTCGCTTGCTGGTTTAAGTAAAATTCTACTTGCGTTGTATTTTACTTCTACATCATGAGGGATAGTTGAACCTTTTGTTTTAACTTCAACAATGTTTTTAAAAGCATCATCAACTGCTTTTCTTATAGCATCTGGAACTTCTTTAGCTTTTCCATAGCCCACACCAACTAAACCTTTTCTATTTCCAACGATAACTAAAGCAGTAAATCTAAATCTTCTACCACCTTTAACAACCTTAGTAACCCTGCCGATATCGACGATTACTTCTTCAAATTCTTCTCTATTATATTTTTCCATCGATCTTCCTTTTGGGTTATAGTTTGATTCCGTTTTCTCTTAGTGCTTCAGCTAATGCTGCAATCACACCATGGTATAAATAACCATTTCTATCAAACACTGCTTCTTCTATGTTTTTAGCTTTTAAAACTTTTGCAAATTCAGCTGCTATTTTTTTAGCACCTTCTTTATTTGCTTTAACACCAATTTTTCTTCCATCTACTGCTGCTAAAGTTACTGCTTTAACATCATCGATAGCTTGGATATATAAAGTTCTGTTTGATTTGAAAACAGAAACTCTTGGAAGAGCTTGTGTTCCTGAAATTTTTGCTCTAATTCTTTTTTTTCTTTTAATTCTTAAAGATATTTTTCTTTTTAATACATTTGCTCTCATATTCTATCCTTACTTCTTAGATGTCTTACCAGCTTTGCGGATAATACGCTCATCTGAATATTTAACACCTTTTCCTTTGTAAGGCTCAGGTGGTCTAAATTCACGAATTTGAGCAGCAACTTGACCTACCACTTGTTTATCACTACCTTTGATAATAACATTGTTTTTATCAACAGTAATTTCTATGCCTTCTGGAATAGCATAGTTGATAGGATGAGAAAAACCTAAAGCAAGTTCAAGAACTTTACCTTTTAACGCAGCTTTATAACCAACACCGTTGATTTCTAAAGTTTTGCTAAAACCATCAGTTAAACCGATGATGATGTTTTGAGCTAAAGCTCTATAAGTTCCCCAATAAGCTCTACTTTGTCTATCTTCACCTTTAGGAGAGAAAAGAATTTGTCCTTCTTTAATCTCAACATTAACATTTGCTTTTGTATCAAGCTCTTTTGCTAAATTTCCTTTTTTGAATTTTAGCAAGTTACCTTCTAATTTTACTTCTACTCCACTTGGAATAGCAACTGGTTGTTTACCTATACGAGACATTCATTTTTCCTTTTTACTTGTCTACGATATGACTACTTTATAAGAATGGATACCGAATACCATAAAAAGTAGAAACTCTTACCAAATAGTACATAAAACTTCGCCACCAACGCCTGCTTTGTAAGCTTCGTCGTTAGCTAAAACACCTTTTGAAGTGCTTACTACGATAGTACCATAACCGTTTTTAAATCTTTTGATCTCATCTTTGCCTTTATAAACACGACGACCAGGTTTAGAAATACGCTTAACTTCGTTAATTACGCTTTTACCTTTTTCATCATATTTTAAAACTACATTGATGAATTTCTTTTTATCCTCTTCAATCACATTAAAGCTTTCAATATAGCCTTTAGCTTGGAAAATTCCAAGTAAAGCTTCGATAACTTTAGAATGCAAAAGTTGAGTAGTTTCTAATCTTCTCATCCCTGCATTTCTAATTCTTGTTAGTGAATCTGAAATTAAATCATTTATCATGGTTCTTTCCTCTTACCAACTTGCTTTTTTAAGACCAGGAATTAAACCTTCATTTGCCATTTTTCTTAAGCAAACTCTGCAAATCCCAAAATCTCTATAAACTGAATGTGGTCTTCCACAAATTTGGCATCTAGTATACCCTCTAACGCTAAATTTAGGTTTGCGGGCAGCTTTTGCAATCATTGATTTTTTAGCCATATTACTTTCCTTTTGCAAATGGCACGCCAAATAATTCTAATAATTTTTGTGCCTCTTTATCTGATTTTGCTGTTGTAACGATAGAAATGTTCATACCATGAGTTCTTAAGATTTTATCATATTCAACTTCTGGGAACATTAACTGCTCATCTAAACCAAAGTTATAGTTTCCTCTTCCATCAAAACCATCTCTTGGAAGACCTCTAAAGTCTTTAACACGAGGAAGAGCTATAGTAATAAGCTTATCTAAGAAAGCATACATATTGTCTTTTCTTAATGTTACCATTACACCTACTGGGAAGCCTTCTCTCACTTTAAAACCAGCAACTGATTTTTTAGCTTTTGTGATAACTGCTTTTTGTCCAGCGATCAATGAAATAGTATCTGCAACATTTTGTAATACTTTTTGATCTTTTGCTAATTCCCCAGCACCTACGCTGATTACAACTTTTTCAATAAAAGGAATAAGCATAGGATTTTTGATATCAAATTCTTTTACTAAAGCAGGTTTGATATTTTGAGTATATTTTTCTTTCAATCTCATCATCTTATTCTCCTGCCTTTGCTACATTTGAAATATCCATTGGCATTTCTTTGTTGATAAAACCGCCATTTGGATTTTTATCACTTGGCTTAACAGCTTTTTTAGCTATTTTACAACCCTCAACAATTACTTTATTTGTTTTAGGGAATACTGCTAAAACTTTACCTGTTTTGCCTTTGTCATCACCTGCGATAACTTTTACCATATCATTCTTTTTAATTTTTAATTTCATTACAACACCTCCGGTGCTAGTGAAACAATTTTCATAAAGCCACCATATCTTACTTCACGACCTACTGGTCCAAAAATACGCGTTCCGATAGGCTCTCTTTTAGCATCAAGAATAACTGCTGCATTTTCATCAAAACGAATTAAAGAACCATTATCTCTATGAATTTCTTTTTTAGTTCTAACAATAACTGCTTTTACTACTTGACCTTTTTTAACTTTACCATTTGGTAGAGCTTTTTTTACAGATGCAACGATTACATCACCAACAGTAGCGTATCTTCTTTTACTACCACCTAAAACCTTAATACACATTAATTCTTTTGCACCGCTATTATCAGCAACTGCAAGCCTAGTAAAACTTTGAATCATTACTCAACTCCTGCTGATACTATAGTTTTTAAGCGAAATGATTTTCTCTTAGAAAGTGGTCTGCATTCAATAGCAACTACAGTATTTCCCACTTTAAGTTCATTTCTTTCATCATGAATTAAATATTTTTTAAAGCGTTTTACGATTTTTCTGTATTTTGGGTGAACCACTTTTCTTTCAACCAAAATTGTTGCTGTTTTATCTCCAGCAATTTGAACAACAACGCCTTGAATTTCTCTTTTAAATGCCATTTTCTATCCTTATTTTAAAGCGCTAATTGCAGTATTGATTCTAGCGATGTCTTTTTTAACTTCGCTAATCTCTTTAGGATTAGTTAGCTGCATTGTTTTTAGCTTTTGTCTTAAAGTAAATAAAAGCACCTTTTTTTCTTTTAGCATTGTTGCAAGCTCACCTGCTGTTTTATCTTTAATCTCAGTATATTTCATTTTGGCTCTCTCTTGTAACAAACTTAGTTTTAAATGGCAATTTGTGCATCGCTAAAGTTAAAGCTTGTCTTGCCATTTCTTCATTAACCCCTGCCATTTCATAAATGATACGACCTGGTTTAATGTTCATTACCCATTCCTCAACTGCACCTTTACCTTTACCCATACGAGTTTCTAAAGGTTTTTTAGTTAGAGGTTTATCTGGGAAAACTCTAATCCAAGTTTTACCTTGTCTTTTTACAAAACGAGTTAAAGCAATACGAGCTGCTTCGATTTGGCGTGAATTGATACGGCCAGCTTCAGTTGCTTTTAGGGCAAAATCACCAAAAGTAAATTCAGTCCCTCTGTTGGCATAACCTCTGTTACGCCCTTTCATCATTTTACGATATTTTGTTCTTTTTGGCATTAACATGATTATTTACCTCTTCTTGCTCTTCTAGTTTTTTTAGCTGGAGCGTTTTCTTCGGTTTTTTCAGGTTGAACACCCTTTTGTAAAACTTCACCTTTGAAGATCCACACTTTGATACCTATATTTCCATAAGTAGTATGTGCTTCTGCAAAACCGTAATCAATTTTTGCTCTTAAAGTGTGAAGTGGAACACGACCTTCTAAGTACCATTCAGTTCTTGCCATTTCAGCACCACCTAAACGGCCTGAAACTGAAACTTTAATCCCTTTAGCACCTGCTTTTTGCGCTCCTTGAATTACTTTTTTCATTGCTCTTCTAAAAGCAATTCTTTTTTCAAGTTGAGTAGCAACACTTTCAGCTGCAAGCTGAGCTGAAGCACCTGCTTTTCTTTCTTCTTTGATATTGATATTAACTTCTTTTTTGATTAAATCTTGAAGTTCTTTTCTTAAAATATCAACATCACTACCTTTTTTACCAATAATAATCCCTGGTCTTGCAGCTACAACAGTTACTCTTAATTTTTTCGCTGTTCTTTCTACAAGAATTTGGCTAATTCCTGCATAATAAAGTTTTCTTTTTAAAAAAGTTCTGATTTTATAATCTTCACCAATATTTTCTGCTAAATTAGCTTTTGTAGGAAACCATCTTGATTCCCAATTTCTATTAATTCCTAGTCTTAAACCAATCGGATTTACTTTTTGTCCCATATTAGCTTTCCTTTTTCACTGATGCTTTTTTAGCTTTTGTAGTTTTTTCAGCACTTGCTTCTACTTTACTAACTTCTACCAAAATGTGTGAAGTTGGCTTTCTAATACGACTAGCACTTCCTCTAGCTCTTGGTCTAAATCTTTTTAAAACCGCACCAGCATCAACACGACAACTTGAAACAATAACTTCATTTGCTTCAAATCCGCCATTTGCTACAGCACTTGAAATAGCATTTGCTATAAATTTAGCACCTTTATTTGGCATAAATTTCAAACTAGCTAATGCAAGCTCTGCATTCATACCTTGAACTTCTCTAGCAATCAATCTCGCTTTAGTTGGAGATAATCTTATGAATTTAATTAACGCTCTACTCATAAATCTCCCTTACTTACCTATTTTTTTCTGAACAGAGCCTTTGTGACCCTTAAATGTTCTAGTAGGTGCAAATTCACCTAATTTGTAACCGATATGATTTTCAGTAACATATACTGGGATAAAGCTTTTTCCATTATGAACATTAAAAGTTAAACCTATCATATCAGGTATAATAGTGCTGCGTCTTGACCAAGTTTTAATTGGCTTACCATCGTTAGCTTTTTTAGCAGCGATGACTTTTTTCATTACATGGTCATCAACAAAAGGACCTTTTTTTAGTGACCTAGCCATCTTACTTTCCTTTTCTTCTTGAAATTATTAGCTTATCGCTAGCTTTTTTACGGCGAGTTTTAGCACCTTTAGTTGGTTTACCCCATGGAGTAACTGGATGACGGCCTGAATTTTTCTTACCTTCACCCCCACCGTGCGGGTGATCAACTGGGTTCATCGCAGAACCTCTTGTTTGAGGACGAATACCTCTATGGCGATTTCTTCCTGCTTTACCAATAGTCACGTTTGACCATTCTTCATTACCAACTTCACCAATACTTGCCATACATTCAGCTAAAACTTGTCTCATTTCACCACTTGCAAGTCTTAAGATAACGTATTTTTCTTCTTTACCCATTAATTGAGCATAAGCACCTGCTGAACGGATCATTTGACCGCCTTTGCCTGGTTTTAATTCGATATTGTGTACGATAGTACCCACTGGGATGTTTCTTAATTTCATTGCATTACCTGGTTTAATGTCAAGTCCGCTTTCAGCAGCACAAACAACATCACCAACACCTAAACCTTTTGGTTGTAAGATGTATCTTTTTTCACCATCTCTATAAGAGATTAATGCAATACGACAATTTCTGTATGGATCATACTCGATTGCTTCAACTTTACCTTCAATACCAAATTTTCTTCTTTTAAAATCTATAATTCTGTAAAGTTTTTTAGCACCTGCTTCTTTATGACGGCTTGTGATTCTACCATTATTGTTACGACCTGCATGAGCTGGAAGTTTTACAAGTAATGAACGCACACTAGCTTTTGCTGTGATATCATCAGAGCTTACACCTGTGATGTATCTTCTACTTGGAGTATATGGTTTATAAGTTTTAATTGCCATCTTATGCCTCCGAACTTTCTAAGCTCACACCTTCTGGTAGCTTAACATAGAATTTTTTAAAGCTATTTCTTTGACCTTCACGACCTCTAAAACGCTTTACTTTTCCATCCATTTTTAAAGAATTAATTCTTACTGGAGTTACACCAAAATATTCTCTTAAAACTTCTTTTAGACCATTTTTAGTCATTTTTGGAGAAGTTTGAATAACTACAACACCTTGCTCTTGAAGGTTTAAGCTTTTTTCAGTGTAAAGTATTGTTTTTATATCAGTAATATCTGCCATTTTAACCCTCTTTTACGATAGATTCAAGCGCTGCTTTTTCAATGATAACAGCATTAAATACAGATACTAAATAAGCATTTACTTCGCTAATATCAACTACATAGCAATTTGCTAAGTTTCTAAAAGCAAGAAGTGTTTTTTCATCTAGTAAATCTTTTACAATTAAAGCATCTTTTAAACCAAGCTTTTTAATAACTGCATTTGCATCTTTTGTTTTACCGCTTTCAATGCTTAAACTATCTACTGAGAATAATGCATTGTTTTGTGCTTTATCAGCCAATGCTCTTTCAAGCGCTAAGCGTTTTTGTTTTTTATTAACTTTTTGGAAATAATTACGATTGTTTGTAGGACCAAATGCTACAGCACCACCAACCCAAACATTCGTTCTTGTTGAACCTGCTCTTGCACCACCACGACCTTTTTGTCTCCATGGTTTTTTACCACCACCGCTTACATCGCTTCTACCTTTAGTATGAGCTGTGTTTGCTCTAAGGCTAGCAAGATAAGATTTTACATATAAATAAAGGTTGTGAGGATTAACTTCTGCATATTTTGCTGGAAGATCGAGTTCACTAGCTTTTTCAAATTTATCATTTAAAACAGTTACTTTACTCATTTTGCAATCCTTATTTTACCCATAGCACCATTAAATCCTGGTACCGCACCTTTTACTACTAAGATGCCATTTTCTTCATCAAATGAAACTACTTCATTTTTAACAGTAACTTTTACATTACCATAATGACCTGCCATTTTCATACCTGGTTGAACACGACCTGGCCATTCGCGGTTACCGATTGATCCGTGGCGTCTGTGGAATCTTGAACCGTGACTTGCAGGACCTCCGGCAAATCCGTGTCTTTTAACAACCCCACTATAACCTCTACCTTTAGAATTAAAGCTTACTTTTAAGATAGAAGCTTCTTTTAAAGGATTAAGATCAATATCACCTGCTTCTGTGTTTGCTACTTCTAAAGAAGCAAATCTATTATATTCAGCTGAAAGATTGTATTTTTTTTGCTGACCCGCAATGCATTTATTATTTGCTTTGCCTTTTACATAAGCAACCAAAGCTTTTCCATTTTCTACTTCACATACTTTAGTTTGAACAAGTTTAAGTAAGGTTACAGGAATGCTTGGTGTGCTGATTGTTCTACTCATACCAATTTTTTCTACAATATATTCCATATTCTATCCTTATTTACCCATAGCTCTTACTTCAACATTGACCTCTGGAGCCAAGTCAAGCTTAGTGAGTGAATCTACTGTATCTGGAGTAGCTGCTACAATATCAAGCATACGAGCATGAATTCTCATCTCAAATTGTTCGCGTGAATCTTTATTGATGTGTGGAGATTTCAAAACTGTGTATCTTTTGATTTTTGTAGGCATTGGTACTGGACCTCTGATGTCAGCACCTGTTCTTTTAACAGCTTCTACAATTGCTGCAACTGTGCGATCTAGAACTCTGTGGTCATAAGCTTTTAGCTTAAGCCTGATTCTTTCCATATTTTTTCCTTTGTAAAGAACTCGTTAGACCCATAAGAATCTAACCACCATATAAAATGATGTTGAGATTATATAAAAAGAGCCTTTGCTATGTCAAGAAATTTATACATTTTTTTTAATTATTTTCCTTTTAAAAAGGATAAAAATTAAATTTTATAAAATTTACAAGATTTTTTATACATTAAGAAAATCTAAGAAAAAATATAGTATGATTTCAAAATCTAAAGGGGCATTAGCTCAGCTGGGAGAGCACAACGCTGGCAGCGTTGGGGTCAGCGGTTCGAACCCGCTATGCTCCACCATTAATTACAAAGAAATTTATGAAATCACTACAATTTTTTTATGATAATTACCCAAAATTTCAAAAATTTGATGAAAGAAAAATTCAAATTCAAACCCATAAAAACATCATTATAAAAGGTGGTTTTGCAAGTGGTAAGAAAAATTTGATCTTAAATTTTTTATCTTTGTATAAAGCAGAAAATATACTTTTTATTGATTGTGATGATTTGAAATTTCAAGCAAGTGCTTTAGTAAATTTAAATTCGTTTTTAACTTATAATCCACAAATTAAATTTCTAGCTTTGTGTAATTTTGCTCACGATTTTGACTTTACTAGTTTAAAACATCTTAATTTGCAAATTATACTTAGCGTGTGTGATAGTAATTTTCATTTAGATTATTTTGAAGAACTTCATTCAGATTATTTAGACTTTGAAGAATTTTTAAGCTTAAATAAAAAATACACTGACACCAAAACTATGGTAAGTTATTTTTTACATACAGGACGCAATGTAATTTTAAATCATAATTCTAATACAAACTCATCATACCTAAAAAGCTTTTATACTCCATTAGAACTAACTATACTCAAGCAAATTGCCTTAGAACTTGGGAGCGAATTTAGCGTTAATGAATTGTTAAAAACTTTAAAAAACACCATAAAAATTTCCAAAGATACTTTATATAAAAGCATAGAAAAACTAGAATCAAACTACACTTTGTATTTTGTTAAAAATCTTGAAAAGAATTTAAAAAAAGTATATTTTTGGGACTTTTCGCTAAAAAATTCTCTAAGTATACAAAAAGACTTTGGTGCTTTGTTTGAAAATTTGATTTTAAGCGAGTTATTTAAATTCAAGCAAGAAATTTTTTATACTAAGCATTTTGATTTTTACTTACCAAGTTTTAAAAATGCATTTTTATGCTCGCCCTTTAAAGATAAAGATTTACTTAGTTTAAAAGTCAAAAAAATCCTTAGCAAAAACCAGCTCGCACTTTCAACTATTTATATCATCACGCTTTCACAAAGAGATGAGTTTTTCATTGAAGGGGTGCGCGTGATGATTTTACCTTTTGATGAGTGGGCTTTAGGTAATTAATCTAACTCATCAAGATTATGTTGTTCTATAATAGAAACAATAAGCTTAGTATAATTACTTTTAATTTCTGAATATTTTTCTAAATGACTTGCTGCTTCTTTACCATCAAGTTTTTTATTTTCACTTATAATATTCCACCGCCAAGCCCTGAATTCTTTATAAGCATCGTGGCGATTTAAATTAAGCAAATACGAATCCACACTTTCTTGCAAGCTATCAAATATACGAATTTTATGCGTTTTACCTTCACCTCTTTCTTTTGGAATCAAACCTTTTTCACCCCAAGTCCATTCTCCAAATAAATTATTTGCTTCTTTAGCAAAACGGCTTGTGCCGGTTGCACTTTCAATAATAGCTTGAGCTATAGCTAAAGATTTTGGCACTTTTTGAATACGCATTTGGTATTCTTTATGATCGTATAAATTTTTAACGCGATATTTTTCTTTTAAAGACCATAGTTTTTGCACAGCATTAGAATTTAACTTTCTAAAATTGTTCTTTAAAGCTTCCTTAAAAAAAATATCTATAAATTCTTTTTCTTTTTCTATTTCTTTAAAAGAAACATCTAGTAAAGCATTGATTTTTTTTATAAAAACCTCACGCTTTTCTTTTATACTTAAAGCATAATAATGCTCATCAAAACCTGCTATAAATTCAGCTTTTAAAAATAAAACACTGCTAAGTAAAATTATAATCAGCTTCAAAACAGCACTTCACCTTTCCTCTAAAAAATATTTGATCCTCTTCTAATCTAAAATGCAAGCTTTCATTGCTTTTTGGCTTTACCAAAATATCATCTTTTACTTTTTGATTTAAATACGCTAAGTAAAAACAAGCTCCCATGCCCGTACCACAAGCTAAAGTCTCATCTTCCACCCCGCGCTCATAAGTTCTAACTCTTATAAACTCTTCATCTTCCACTTTAGCAAAATTAACATTTGCATTATATTTTTTACGCACTTCTTTGCATAAATTGACATCAAATTCATTTAAATCATCAACAAAGGTTACTATATGTGGAACTCCGGTATTACAGCCTTGCCAAATTCTACCCTTATATTCAAAGGCTTCTTTGATATCCTTTACCCCGCTAAGTTTGATTTCAACCATATCATCATCAACAAAAGATTTTATAAGTCCTGCACCGGTTAAGAAATTTAAATATTGAGATTTTTTTAAATAATGATGAGCAAAATGTGCTGCTGCGCGTGATCCATTACCACACATACTTGCCTTACTCCCATCACAATTATAAAATTCCCATTCAAAATCATATCTATCATGAGGCACTACCACTATAAGTCCATCAGCGCCTATGCCCTCATAACGATTGCAAAGAATTCTAGCTAATTCACTGCGATCTTTCTTTTCGCTATCTGCAAACACCACAAAATCATTCCCGCTAGCACAGTACTTATAAAATTTCATTTTTCAACCTTTAAAGTGTGTTTTAAAAAATTTAGCACATTTTTCTCAAAATTTTCATAACCTGAAGTATTTTTTATCACAAAATCTGCTTTTTTTAGTTTTTCTTCTATATCAAGTTGTAAATTAATTCTTTTTAAAGCTTCATTTTCATCTAAATTATCTCTTTGCATTAGTCTTTGAAGTAAAAGTTCTTTTGGAGTATAAATCAATATACTTTTTCCTAAATTTTGATAGTGGTTGTTTTCAAAAAATAAAGGCAGTTCTATAAAAAAAGCCTTGTTGTTTTTATCTAAAATTTGAGCTTTTTGTAAAATTTCTTCTTTGATTTTAGGATGTAAAAAATCTTCTAACTTTTTTTTGGCATTTAAGTCATTAAATACAATAGCACCAAGTTTTTTTCTATCTATTTTTCCTGCTATGATCAAATCATCATTATTAAAAAGCTTAGCTATAGAATTTGCATTTTCATTTAAAAGCTCATGAGCTATCACATCTGCGCTTAAAGTATCAAAACCCAAATTTTGAACTATTTTTATAAAGCTTGACTTTCCACCTGCTATACTTGAAGTTACAAAATAAGCATTTTGCATAATTTAGCCTTAAAACATTTTTAGTTAAAATACCTTTTAAATTCTTAAAGGAAGATAAATGAATATAAGCTATGAAGATGCGGGCGTAAGTATAGATAATGGTAATGCTTTTGTAGAAGCAATCAAGCCTTTAGTAAAAGAAACTTTTAATGAAAACGTTTTAGGTGGTATAGGCTCTTTTTCTGGTGCTTTTGCTATGCCAAGTGGTTTTAAAAATCCTGTTATGTTAGCAGCTACAGATGGAGTGGGTACGAAGTTACGCCTTGCTATTGATAGTCAAAAATTTGACACAATAGGTGAGGACTTAGTAGCAATGTGCGTGAATGATTTAATTTGTAATTTTGCTACACCTTTGTTTTTTTTAGACTATTATGCAACTGCAAAACTAGATGTAGAAGTAGCTAAAAAGGTTGTAGCAGGGATTGCTAATGGTTGTAAAAAAGCAAATTGTGCCTTAATAGGTGGAGAAACTGCTGAAATGCCTGGCATGTATCATAGCAATGACTTTGACTTAGCAGGTTTTTCAGTAGGTATGGCTGAAAAAGACGAGATCGATAGAAGAAATTTTGTAAAAAATGGAGATATTTTACTAGCTTTGCCTAGTAGTGGGCTTCATTCTAATGGATATTCTTTAGCTAGAAAAGTATTATTTGAAGCACAAAAACTTAAGTTTGATGATAAACTAGAGGGTAAAAATTTAATCGATATCTTACTTGAGCCTACAAGAATTTACGTAAAAGACTTTTTAAAATTAAAACCTTTCATTAATGCACTAGCTCATATAACAGGCGGTGGTTTGGTAGAGAATTTACCTAGAGTTTTCCCAAGAGGAATAGGTGCTATCATTAGAAAACATCATCTCAAAACTCCTGAAATTTTTTACCAAATAGGCCAAAGCGTAGAAGAGGCTGAAATGTATAGAAGCTTTAATATGGGTGTGGGCTTAGTTATGGTAGTAGATCCATCTAATGTAGGAAAAGTTTTAGAAAGCTCAGACGCTTATGTAATAGGCGAAGTTGTACTAAATGAGGGAGTGGTGTTGGAGTAAAATCTCTTAGAAACCTAAGAGATTTTATTTTTAGTTTAGTGGATGAAGTTCGTTTGCATAAAAGCTTACTGAGTTCATACCTTCTTTGATAGCCCATTCATAAGCTTTTGCTACAAATTCCCAGTTAATATGTGCGTAGAATTTTTCTAAATACGCAGGACGTGCATTACGGTGATCTACATAGTAAGCATGCTCCCATACATCAACTACTAAAAGTGGAATTTTACCTTCGGTGATAGGTGTAGCAGCATTACTTGTGCCAACTAGCTCTAATTTTTGATTTTGAGTGTTATAAACTAGCCAAAACCAACCAGAACCAAACACTCCGGTAGCACCTTTGATAAACTCTTCTTTTAGATTTTCCATAGAACCAAAGTCTTTTTCAACCGCTGCTTTAAACTCATCACTTAAAGAACAGCCACAGCCACAGCATGTTTTTGGCTTAATGCAATCAAAATAAAAGTCATGGTTATACACTTGAGCAGCGTTGTTAAAAATTCCACCATTTGAGTTTTGTATGATATAAACTAAATCTTTTCCTGCAAATTCAGTATCTTTAATAAGATTGTTTAGGTTATTTACATAAGTTTGGTGGTGTTTGCCATGATGAAATGCGAAAGTTTCTGCGCTTAAAAAATCTCCAAAAGCGTCTGCTTCATAAGGTAATTTTCTTAATTCAAACATATTGTTCTCCTTTTTAAATTTTATAACATTCTAACATAGTTAAATTAAAAAAGACTAAACAACTCTTTATTTTTCAAAAAGTATTACTTTTCCTTGCTCTAAGCTTTTTGCTACATCAATAATGCGTTGGTTTTTACTACCTTTAAATTTTAAAGATAAGTCTTTTTGCTCTAAAATAAACTTACCGTCTATTAAAACATCAGCCAAAACGAGCAATTCTTTCATAGCTTGTTCTTGCAATAGCTCTTCATAAGTAAAACCTGTATATATGGTAAGATCAAGTCCTAAAGCCTTGATATGCTTTGCTAGAATGCTTAAATTTTTTGCCTGCACAAAAGGCTCCCCGCCACTAAAAGTAACACCTTGAAGTAAAGGGTTTTTGCAAATTTCATCATACAAACTTGCTAAATCTTGCAAATATCCTTTGTTAAAATCATGCGTTTGTGGATTATGACAACCTTTGCAATGATGAGGGCAACCTTGAGTAAAAATCACATAACGCAATCCATAGCCATCGACTATGGATTCTTTTATGGCACCGGCCAATCTAAGAAAAATCGTGTTTAATTCTTGCATGAACTTCGGCTTTTTTAGCATCATTAAAACGATCGAGTGTTCCTACTAAATAGCCCGTGATTCTTCTTATGCGTTCAAATTTAATATCATCTTCTTTTCTATGGCATTTTGGACAAAACTCATCTATCACGCCACTATAACCACACACCGGATCCCTATCTAGCGGAAAATTAATCGAGCCATAGCCTATATTGCTTTCTTTCATACATTTTATAATGCGTTCAAAACTTTCTAAATTCTTACTCACATCGCCGTTTAATTCTACATAAGTAATATGCCCGCCATTATTTAACTCATGATATGGGGCTTCTATTTGAATTTTTTCATATATACTAATAGGAAAATCTACAGGAATATGAAAAGAATTAGTATAAAATTCTTTATCGGTTATGCCTTTTAAAATGCCGTATTTTTTTTGATCTAGTTTTAAAAATCTTCCACTTAAACCCTCAGCTGGAGTAGCTATGAGTGAAAAATTAAGCTTATCTTTGAGTGCTTTTTCATCGACAAATTCACGCATAAAACGCACGATTTGCAAGCCAAGCTCTCTTGCTTCTTGGCTTTGTCCATGATGAGAACCTATCAAAGCTACTAAACTCTCACAAAGCCCTATATAACCTATAGCCAAAGTCCCATGTGCAATAACTTTCTCTACACTATCATTTTTTTTTAAAGTATCTGAATCTATCCAAATTCCCTCGCCCATTAAAAATGGGAAATTTTTAACCTTTTTTAGACTTTGAATTTTATATCTATGAAGTAATTGCTCATACACAAGTTCTAATTTTTCTTTTAAAAGTGAGTAAAAAAGCTCTAAATTTCCTTTGGCTTCTATGGCTAAACGCACAAGGTTTATACTTGTAAAGCTTAAATTTCCCCTGCCACTTGTGATTTCTTTACTCTCATCATAAACATTTGCCATAACCCTAGTTCTACAACCCATATAAGCTACTTCGCTGTTATAATCACCCTTTTTATAGTATTTTGCGTTAAAACTTGCATCTAAAAAGCTAAAATTTGGAAAAAGTCTTTTAGAAGCACATTCTATGGCAAGCTTAAAAAGCTTATAGTTTGGATCTGTTTCATTATAATTAACACCCTCTTTTACTTTAAAAATTTGCACAGGGAAAATTGGTGTTTCGCCATTTCCTAAGCCTTTCATCGTGGCTTTGAGTAAATTTTCTATCACCATTTGCCCTTCAAAAGAAATATCGGTGCCATAATTTAACGTGCTAAAAGGCACTTGGGCTCCTGCTCTTGAGTTCATAGTATTAAGATTATGTATTAAAGCTTCCATAGCTTGAAAAGTCGCATCTTGGGTTTGTTTTAATGCTCTTTTATAAGCATAAGCATTTGCTTGTTTTAAAAAATTCTCATCGCTATTTAACTCAAGCCTTAAAAGCTCTTTAAAGCATTCTTTTTCGCTTGAAACTTGAAAATTAGTATTTTCAAAGCATTGCTCATCTAAGTTTTGTTCTAATTTTATTTCAAAAAAAGCATTTATAGCCTTTTTATACTCTTTTTGAAAAGTCTTTGCCACACCTTTTGCCATAGCAAAATCAAAATTGGGTATAGACTGACCTCCATGCATTTCATTTTGATTAGCTTGCAAGGCAATGCAAGCTAAAGAAGCATAAGATCTGATATCATTTGGTTCACGCAAACTTCCATGCCCTGTACTAAAACCCTTTTCAAAAAGCTTTAACAAATCTATTTGACAACAAGTTTGTGTTAGCATATAAAAGTCTTTATCGTGTATATGTATATCGCCATTTTTATGTGCATTTGCGATATGCTTTGGCAAAATACACTCATCTACATAGTATTTTGCGCCTTCTGAACCATATTTTAACATCATACCCATAGCGCTATCTGAATTAATATTAGCATTTTCTCTTTTTAAATCAGCTTCTTTAGAATCTTTGAAAGTTAAATCATCATACAAACTAAGTAAATCATAACTACCATTGCGAATTTGTGTTCTTTTTTGGCGGTATAAAATATAAGATTTTGCGGTATTGACTAAGGCATTTTTGATTAAAACTTCTTCGACTTTATCTTGAATTTGCTCTACTTGCATGTGTTTTTCATCAAGTAAAGCCACAACCTCATCACAAAGTTTATCTAAAAAATCTTTATTTAATTTTTCATCTGTGGAGTTTATATTAGCTTTAAAAATAGCATTTTTGATTTTAAAAATATCAAATGCAACTTGGCTCTTATCTCTTTTTATAATAAATTTTATTTTCATGGAAATTTTCCTAAAAAATAATCTCTAAATACTGAAAAACAGCACTTTGAAAAGATAAGTTTAGTACAAAAAGTTGATGGAAAACTTAAAAAGATAAAAGAAAAATTCACACAAAAAATGTGTGAATTTTGTTTATTCTAGCTCTATACCTTTTACGGTATAAATTTTATCAAGACCACGATTTCCAAACATTTTTTGGGTATTGCAATCTTTTTGGATGTTCCATTCATCTAACTCGTGGTGAAAATTTTTACAATTATGGAAAAGATATGCCATGGTTATTACATTTTGCACATCCCAATTTGCCACACTATGCTCATACGCATGACAGTTTTCAAAGCAATGTGCCATTCTGGTTGCATTTGAAGTTTTCCAGTGCAATAAAGAATGGTTAAAACTAACACAATTGAAAAACATATAAGACATATCTTTTAGACTTTGTGTATTCCATTTTGATAAATCTTGATTGAAATTTTTACAATTAAAAAACATACTTGCCATATTTTCAACATTAGAAACATTCCAACGCGACAAATCTGCATTAAAATTTTCACAACAATAAAACATATAAGACATATCTTTGGCATTTGAAACATCCCAACGTTCAATACCTAAAAAATCTAATCTTTTAGAATAATAAAACACATAAGAAAAATCATCAATCAAAGATACATCAATATCTCTTAAAGAAATTCTTTCATTGTGCACCAAATTCATTAACTCGTTTTTGTTTTTAGGTCTATACATTTTATCCTCCTTTTTTGTACATTTTAAAAAACAATTGTGAAGTCAATGTAAATTTAAAAATAATTAATAAAAATTTTAAAAAATTTAATAGTAATTAATTTAAAATTAACTTAATTTAAATAAAAGAAATTAGATAAGAAAGTATTTGTCAAAAACAATGTAACTTTTTGTAAAAAATGACAATGATTATCAAAAACTATGAAAATGAAAATAGCATTAAGAAGTGGTGACCCATACGAGACTCGAACTCGTGTTACCGCCGTGAAAGGGCGATGTCCTAACCGCTAGACGAATGGGCCACTTACAGTATAAAATAAAAATTATATCTATACTTTACTTAATAAATAATTAATTTGTTATTTTATATAAAAATATATAATTTCATCCTATTAAGTAATCAAGGAAAAAAATGGATATTTTAAGTTTAATTGTTTTATCTTTTGCTTTAGCAGCAGACGCTTTTGCGGTCTCATTGTGTAAGGGTTTTAGTGCTAAAGAATTAAAAATAAGACATTATTTAATAGTTGGATTATATTTTGGTGGCTTTCAGGCTTTAATGCCGGCTATTGGATACACCCTAGGGGCTTCTTTTGGTTCTTTTGTGGAAAAAATTGATCATTGGATTGCTTTTATTCTTCTTGGTGCTATAGGTGGTAAAATGATACAAGAATCTTTCAAAAAGGATAGTTGTAAAGAAAATTCAAATTTATTTGATTTCAAAACCATGACAGCTCTTGCTATTGCCACTAGTATCGATGCGCTTGCTGTTGGGGTAAGTTTTGCCTTTTTAAAGGTAGATTTATTTATAGCATTGTTATGTATAGGTGTAATCACTTTCATAATGTGCGTTCTAGCTTTAAAAATCGGTAGTAAATTCGGCACTTACCTCAAAAGTAAAGCCGAATTTCTAGGTGGTACGATTTTAATTTTACTAGCGGTTAAAATTTTATTTGAACATTTATCTTAGATATCTATTTCTATCCCTACAGGAGCATGATCTGAACCAAAAATGTCATCTCTTATGAAGGCATTTTTGAGCTTATCTTTCAAGCCATTAGAAATGAAAAAATAATCAATCCTCCAGCCTACATTTCTTTCTCTTGCTTTCATTCTATAGCTCCACCACGAATACTTTTCTTTAACATCGCCATTTATATGTCTAAAAGTATCAATAAAGCCTAATTTTAGCAAATCATCTATCCAAGCACGCTCAATCGGTAAAAAACCTGAAGTTTTTTCATTGGCTTTTGGGTGGGTTAAATCTATCTCACGGTGAGCAGTATTTACATCTCCGCAGATAATGATTTCTTTACCTTCTTTTAAAAGTTTATCTAAATACACTAAAAAATCATTATAAAATTTCATTTTAAAGTTCAAACGCTCTTCATCTTTTTGGCCATTTGGAAAGTAGATATTAAACAAAACTACATTTTTAAAGCTATGCTCTAAAACCCTGCCTTCATCATCATCAAAAAACTCACATTTTTTGACTTCGCAATCAAAATTACACAAGCTCATTACACCTGAATACCCTGCTCTTTTAGCGCTATTTGAATACATATGTTTAAAAGGATATTCATAAATTCTTTTTGGAAATTTATCCTCGTGTGCTTTGATTTCTTGGAAACCTATAAAATCAATTTCTTCTTTTTCAATCCAATCAAGTGCATTTTTATCACAAATTGCCCTTAGGCCATTTACATTCCATGATAATAATTTCATAAAATCCCTTTACTAATCTTCTTTTGTTGCTATTTTATATGCGATTTATTAATTTTATTCAAATAGACTAAGTTTTTATTTTATTCTAAAGGAAAAAAATGCACCTAAAACTTTCATGGACAAAATTTACCCTGCTTAATGCGGTTTTTATCATGGTATTTAACTTTCCATTGTTTGAGTTTGTATATGAAAAGATAGATCAAAACACTATGCTCTTTAGTGTATTTTTTGGAATTTATTTTTTCTTAGTTTTAAGTGTTTTGTCTTTGGTGTATTTTCCCTACATCGCCAAAATTTTAAGCATTTTTTTACTTAGCACTTGTGCTATTTGTAGTTATTTTGTTAGTAATTATGGGGTTTTAATCGATGATCATATGATACAAAATGTTGTTGAAACAGATAATAGGGAATTTTTTTCTTATTTTAATTTTTCCTTTGCTTTGTATATTTTAGCCTTTGTGGTTTTTCCTAGTTTACTTGTGATTTTTACTAAGATTGATTATCAAAAATATTTTTTCAAAAAAAGCGTATTGTTTTTAACTTCTTTGGTGTTTTGCTTTGCTTTAGTAGCTCTTAGCTCAAAAACACTTTTACCTTTTTTAAGATCACACAATATCGTTAGAATGTATAATCTACCCTTTTACCCAATATACTCAAGCATAGAATTTACAAAGAAAAAGCTAGCAGGTAAAAAAGAACTAACTATCATTTCAAATGATGCAAGTTTAAAAGATACTAATACAACTAAACTTATGATTTTAGTCATAGGTGAAACTGCTAGGGCAAGTAATTATTCTTTAGGTACTTACAAAATCAATGATACGAATTTTTATACCAAAAATGAGCCAAATTTAGTGTATTTTAGTGATATAAGCTCTTGTGGCACTGCTACTGCAAGAAGTTTGCCTTGTATGTTTTCAAGACACAAAAGAGTCAATTTTGAAGATGGGCTATATGAAGAAAATGTTTTAGATATCTTACAAAAGGTTGGAGTACAAAGTGTTTGGTTTGGTAATAACTCAGGAGGCTGCAAAGGAAATTGTGATCGTATAAAACACAAACTAATTCTAAAAGATTATGATGAGAGCTTACTTGAACTTGTAAAACAAGAGCTTGAAAATATAAATTCAAACAAAATTATCGTTGTGCATTTACAAGGCTCACATGGGCCAACTTACTATAAACGCTATCCAAATGCATTTAAAAAATTTATGCCAACATGTGATACAAACGAGCTAAATACCTGCTCACACGAACAAATCATAAACACCTATGACAATACTTTACTTTATACAGACTTTATTATAAAAAGCCTTATAGATATGCTTAAGCAAAATCCTACCAAAGAAGCTTCTTTGCTTTATTTATCAGATCATGGGGAGAGTTTAGGTGAAAATGGAATTTATCTTCATGGTATGCCTTATTTAATAGCACCAAAAGATCAAAAGCATATACCGATGATATTTTGGAGTAAAGATAGCAAATTAAGCCAAGGTTTACAGAGCAAAAAAGACTATAAACTTTCTCAAGATAATCTTTTTTCAAGTTTGCTGGGGTATTTTGGTGTAAATAGCAAAGAATATGAAGCAAATTATGATATATTTAGCAAAAAATTAAAGGAAAATCCTTAATGAAGCCAAAGTATTCTTTATTTAAAAATGCAAGCTATGCCTTTAGTGGAATTAAATTTTTACTCCAAGATGAAATGGCTTTTAGGATAGAATTTGCCATTATTTTACCTTTGATTTTTGCAAGCTTATTTTTACCTGTAAGTTTTTTAGAGCATTTTGTGCTTGTGTTTGTTTTGGTGCTAATTTTGATCGTAGAAGCGCTAAATTCAGCCATAGAAGCTTGCGTGGATCTTTGCACGAGCGAATTTCACATCTTAGCTAAAAAAGCAAAAGATTGTGCGAGTGCTGGGGTATTTTTTAGCGTGGTTTTAGCTATAATTACTTGGAGTTTTATTCTTTTTGATTTGGTTAGAGAATGGATGATAAAGTAAAAACACTATGCGCGAAAATCTTTGGTAAAAAACGCTTTGAAATTTTAGAATTTTTAGCCCTTCATGCTAATGAAGATGGCTTTGTCTTTGTCAATATAGAAGAGCTTTCTAAAAGGTTAAATATCAGCAAACCTACCATCATTTCTACTTTTAAATTTTTAGAAGAAAAAGCTTTACTTGAAAAACTTAAAAACGGCTTATATAAACTCAAATAGGAGATAAAATGACACTTAAAAACCCTTTGGATATGCATTTACATTTACGCGATGAAAGCATGCTTGAACTTGTAGCTCCATTTAGTGCAAAAGACTTTAAAGCAGGGGTTATCATGCCAAATTTAATCACCCCGCTTACCGAAACAACTGCACTCAAAGCTTATAAAGAACGTATTTTAAAAGCGTGCAAAAATGAAGATTTTACGCCTTTGATGACTTTATTTTTTAAAGACTATGATGAAAAATTTTTAGAAAAAGCTAAAGATGAGCTTTTTGCTATCAAGCTTTATCCTGCAGGTATCACTACCAACTCAGATAATGGAATTTCAAGCTTTGATATAGAAAAGTTAAAACCTACATTAAATGCTATGAGTGAGCTTGGCCTGCCTTTACTTGTACATGGAGAAACAAATGATTTTGTCATGGATAGAGAAGCAAATTTTGCTAAAATCTATGAAAAATTAGCTAAAAACTTTCCAAAATTAAAAATCGTAATGGAACATATCACCACTAAAGTTTTGTGTGATTTATTAAAAGATTATGAAAATTTATACGCAACTATCACTTTGCACCATTTAATGATAACGCTTGATGATGTAGTAGGGGGCAAGATGGATCCACATTTATTTTGCAAACCTATTGCAAAACGCTATGAAGACAAAGACGCTTTATGTGAGCTTGCTTTTAGCGGCTATGAAAAGGCTATGTTTGGAAGCGATAGCGCACCTCATCCATTACACACTAAAGAATGCTGTGGGTGTGCAGCTGGCGTATTTAGTGCACCGGTGATTTTACCTGTGTTGGCTGAACTTTTTGAAAAACACTCAAATAAAGCAAATTTACAGAAATTTATTTCAGATAATGCTTGTAAAATCCATAATCTTAAATTTGAAAAAGATAAAATCATCGCTTTAGAAAAACAAGAATGGCAAGTAGCGCAAAAATACGGTGATGTAGTGCCATTTATGGCAGGAAAAACTTTAAATTTCAAGGTTATTTAACCTTGAAATTTAATCAATAATCAAAAGTTTTATCTTAGCTTCTATAATCTCTTCTACCTCATCTTTTACAAAGCTTTCTAACTCTTGTTTGTTTGCATTAATGCCATTCATACTCAAATGCCACAAAGCATTTTCTATCGCACTTTCTTTATCTCTTTTTACCACTCTAGTTTCGTTAAAAATTTCACTCTCATAAGGGATATTTTGCGCATTTAAAAAACCTTGCAAATCCTCTTCATAAAAACCTTTAAAATGCGTATTAAAATGCTCAAATATAGGATCTAAAAAGCTACTTTTACGCCTACTTGCCCAACCTAAATACACCTTTTTAGAAGCTAAGTTTAAAAAAGCTTTATAGTCTTTTTCATTTTGCAAAGCAGGTGACATACTTAAAAAGGCTAAGTCGAATTTTGTGTTATTGTTTTTATAAAAGTTTTCAAAGTCTAAATTTAAAATTTTTACATTTGATATGGCATGAGTTTTTGCATCTTCTTGTAAAATTTCAAGCATAGCACTAGAGCTATCTACACCCAAAACACTTTTTGCTTTTTGTGCTAAATGCAAAGTCCAAACACCACTCCCACAGCCTATATCTACCACGCTTTTATCTTGTAAATATCCAAGTTTTGCAAAAGTAGCTTTTTGAATTTCGTTTAAACTAGGATTATACCTTGCATAGCTTTTTGCTTTTTTATTCCATAAATTCATCTTCACTCCTTATTTTTTCTAATATAGTATAATATTTTTTTGTTTTTAGAAAGGAAAATTATGCGTGTATTGTTTTTGTGTTTGATTTCATTTTTAAGTATATATGCCAAAGATTTGGTAAGTGTTAGCATAGCCCCACAAGCTTACTTTGTAAAGCAAATTGCCAAAGACACTTTAGATATTAATATAGTCATACCACCTAATGCAAATGAACATACTTTCGAATTTAAACCAAGCGGTATTTTAAAGCTTGAAAAAAGTGATATTTACTTCACAGCAAATTTAGAATTTGAAAAAATTTGGATTTTAAAACTTAAAGATAATCTCAAAAATACCAAAATCATCTCTACTCAAAATGGCATTGATTTTATACCTTTGCAAGAGCATGCACATGAAGGACACCATCATCACGGAGATGACCCTCACACATGGCTTGATCCGCTTTTAGCAAAAACTCATGCTAAAAATATCACCCTAGCACTTATAGAACAATACCCACAAAATAAAGCATTTTATGAGCAAAATTTAGAAAATTTCTTAAAAGAAATGGATGCATTAAATTTACAAATACAAGCTTTATTTAAAAATGCAAAAAACAAGCATTTTCTAGTCTATCATCCATCTTGGGGGTATTTTGCAAAAAGATATCATCTAAGCCAAATTCCTGTAGAAATAGAAGGAAAAGAGCCTAAGCCAAAAGACTTAGCCAAGCTTGCAAAACTCATACAAAAAGAGCAAATCAAAGCTATTTTTGTACCCAAAGGAGCTAATAACAATACCATTAAAGCTATGGCGAGTAATTATGATCTTAAAATCATAGAACTTGATCATTTGCCAAATGATTATAAAAATGAGCTTTTAAAAGATGCAAAAAACATAGCAAGTGTTTTACAATGATAAAAATCAATATTAAAAATTTAAACTTTTCATATAATCAAGATGAGGTTTTAAAAAATATCAACCTAAACTATGAAAGCAAAGACTTTTTAGCCATAGTAGGACCAAATGGTGGGGGTAAATCTACACTTTTAAAACTCATACTAGGCTTACTAAATAGCCATAAAAACATAAACTTTGAAAACTTGAGTTTAAAAGATATAGGCTATGTCCCACAAAATACTTTAGCTAATCCAAACTTTCCAGTGCGCGTACTAGAAGTAGTGATGATGGGAAGAGTGGATAAAAAATTCTTTGGTTTTTATACCAAAAAAGATCAAGAGCAAGCCTTACTAGCCTTAGAAAAAGTAGGTATGAGAAATTTTTGGGATAAAAAAATCAACGAATTAAGCGGAGGCCAAAGACAAAGAGTTTATATAGCAAGAGCTCTAGCAAGCGAATGCAAACTTTTAATCCTTGATGAGCCTACTGCAAGTATAGATACTAAAGGCTCGGTGCAGATTTTTGAGCTTTTGAAAAAATTACACGAAAGCGGGGTTGGCGTGATAGTAATATGCCATGATTTAAATGTAAGCTTAGCTTATGCAAATAAAATCGCATATTTAAACAAAGAATTATTCTTGCATGAAAACACCCCTGAAAAAAAGGCACATTTACTAGCACATTTAAGCCAAAATCACACGCATTTTTGTGATGTAGAGCTTAGCTTGGAGCAGTGTTGTTGTAAAGGAGAAAATCATGCTTGAGCTTTTATCTAGCTCTTTTATACAAAATGCCTTTCTAGCAGCGTTTTTAACTAGCATTGCCTGTGGGATTATGGGGACTTTAATCATGATCAACCGCTTAAGCTCTATGGCAGGAGGCATTACACATGGGGCTTTTGGGGGCATAGGTATAGCATTTTATTTTGGTTTGCCAGTATTAGTTAGCACGAGTTTATTTACTCTTTTTTTAGCCTTGCTTGTAGCATTTTTAGTGCAAAAATATCCTTTTAGGAGTGATAATATAGTCGGTGTTATATGGGCTTTTGGAATGGCTGTTGGTATCATACTCATAGACTTAACTCCTGGGTATAATGGTGATTTAATGGGGTATTTATTTGGTAGTATTTTGTCTGTACCTACACAAGATATAGTTTTATTTGCAGTAATTGATGTGATTTTTGTCATTTTAGTATTGCTTTTTTATCGTCAATTTGAAATTCTAAGCTTTGATAAAGAATTTGCAAGCTTAAGAGGGGTTAAAACTAATCTTTTTCATTATCTTTTAATCGCGATGATGGCTTTTTGTATCGTTATAAGTATCAAAGTAGTAGGGCTTATACTTGTGATAGCTTTACTTAGCATACCTGCATTTATCGCTGAGAGCTTTTCTAAAAAGCTTGGTCAAATGATGATCATCTCTACGCTTTTGAGCATAAGTTTTTGTGTGATAGGGCTTTTTGTAAGTTTTTATTATAATCTTGCAAGTGGAGCTTGCATTATAGCAAGTGCTTGTGTGATTTTTGTGCTTTATCTTTGTTTTAGCGCCTTTTTAAAGAAAAGTTAAAATTTACTTTTACCTTAAAATGCTATTTTCATGCACTCTTAAAAAACTAGCAAATTTTGGCTTGCCATTTTTGGTTAAGCCGTTGTATTTAAAAGTGATGATAGTACCAACTGGAGGAGGGTTTAAGCGATCGCTTTCTTTAAAACCTGAACCTATTTTAAAACTTACTTTTTTACCCTCAATCACTGCTTCACAGAGCAAAGATCCCATTTTACCTTCAAATTTTCCCTTACCTTCAAAATGCTTTTTTACAACACATTCTGTATCATCAAAAGGTTTTAGTTTAAAAGCATTGTTTGATCTTTTCTTTTCATAAGGTGCGTTGTTTAATCTTATGATTATACCCTCGCCTTTATGCGAAATGATATCTTGGTAAAATTGCTTTAAATGATTTTTATCTTTAATGCGAATTTGTGGGATGATTTTTATAAAATCATTTGGATTTTTAGCTAAATACTTTTTTAAAACTTCTAATCTTGCTTCTAATGTGCAAGGATCAAGCTTAAATTCCTCACAAGCATTTGGCACATCAAAGACATTATAACTTACTTTTTGCCAAAGTTTTTCATCGGGATTTTCTTGGCGTATTAAAGATGAATTTTCTTCAAAAGAAGCTCTTTTTACCCAAAGTTCTCCATCTAACTCAAATTTAGGAAAGTTTTTTGTGAAAAACGAAGGGAGTTTTATAGCATTTCCTGCTCTTGTTTGCATAGACTTACCACTCCAAAGACCTCTTACGCCATCAAGTTTTTCGCTCATGAGATAATGGCTTAAATTTACATCTTTAAATGCTTTTTCATCATAAACTTTAAAAAGTAAAATATCTTTAGCAAAAAGAGGATTTAAAAAGAGAGTAAAGAGAAAAACAAGGCTTATAAAAAGCCTTGTAGTAAGATTAAAGTGCTTTTTTAGCAGCATCTGCTATTTTAGCAAAAGCAGCTGCGTCATTCATCGCTAAATCAGCTAAAATTTTTCTATCAAGCTCAATGCCTGCTTTTTTAAGACCATTTATAAATCTTGAATAACTAATATCATTTAGTCTGCAAGCTGCATTGATACGCACTATCCAAAGACGACGGAAATCACGTTTTTTGCGGCGTCTATCACGATACGCATAAACCAAACTTCTTTCTAATTGTTCTTTAGCTTTTCTAAAGTGTTTGCGGCGACCACTATAAAAACCACGCGCAAGTTTTAAAACTTTTTTATGTCTGCGGCGTCTTACAACACCTGTTTTTACTCTTGCCATATTTATCCTTTCACAAATTGGCGTTCGTTAAACGAATCTTGCCCTTTAAAATAAGGGGAGTTTGAATGACTTTCGTCAAAAACTAAATTTAAGCGAGCTTAAATTCCTAACATTTTTTCAACCGCTTTAACATTGGTTGAGTGAACATACTTAGAAGTGCGAAGATCACGCATTCTTTTAGCAGGTTTTTTAGTCAAAATGTGGCTTCTATAAGCAGCACCTCTTTTGATTTTATTTTTACCTACTTTGAAGCGTTTAACAGCACTTTTAACGCTTTTCATTTTTGGCATGTGTATCCTTTGGATAAATTTTTTCATAAAAGAAAGCTATCATTTTACTACAACTATGCTTTAGAAAAATTAAATTTTTATATGACACAACCTGTCACAAGGGTTAAATATAATTTCTTCAATATTTCACAAATAAGGAGAAAAAATGTTACCTTTAATATTAGGTGGAGTAGCTTTAGCTGCAACTGGATATGGCATAAAAAAATGGTATGATAAAACTAAAGAGAATGATGTTTTCAAAAACAACAATAAAAGTTTTAGCATGCAAGATAATAAAAAAACATACACTGCAAGTGATTTTTACAAACCTAACTCAATATTCAACGAAAAGCAGGATACTCTAAACAATAACAAATCAAAAGAAGATGAAGAAATAGCTATGAAAATGGAAGCTGTATTTGGAAAGCAATTTTAGTAATATACACTAAAGACTATCTATCATAGCAACAAACAATCACATTAAAAGGAGTTGTAAATGGCGGTTGTAATTGGCATTATAGTCATGATAGCTACTGCTATATGGGCTATTGTCTGCGGAGCCTTTTGGGCTTTATTTATATTTGTAGTGTGGTGCGTTATTTTACCAAGTTTATTTTTTATAGAAAAATACGGACTTATAAATGTAGTGGTTTCTTACGTGCTAATTTTAGCTGGTGTAGTAGTGCTTGCAAGAATAATTAAAAAAAGTAAATAATACTAAACAAAACCTTGACAATACGGGGGGGGGGTATTGATATAATTGAAATAAAAAAATAATAAGGAGGGTTAAATAATATTAAAACATAATTTTCCTTGCACTTCATGTGGAGCATGCTGTAAAAATATTAATGGCATTGAAGAGTTGAAACACTTTAATATAAATGGTGTTTGCATTAATTTACAAGAAGATAATTCTTGTAAAATTTACAACGAAAGACCCTTGGTATGCAGAGTGGAAGATTTTTACAATAAATATTTTAAAGCCACTATGAGTAAAAAGGATTTTTATAACGAAAATATAAAAATATGTAATTTATTGCAAGATAAATTGAAACTAGATAAAAAATACAAAATAAATTTAATAACAAAGGAGATTTAAAATGGCAGTTCCATTTATTTTAGGCGGATTAGCTTTAGCAGCAGGTGTATTTGGTGCTAAAAAAGCATACGATGGTTATCAAGATCAACGCGCGGCAGAAGAGTTAGATAATGATGCTAAAGCAATTTTTGATTTTGCAAAAGAAAACTTAGATATAGCTAGAAAATATGCTGAACAATCTTTGAAAAATTTAGGGCATGCAAAGTTGCATATTCATCAAAATTCTTTCAAAGAGTTTATTGATATTTTTTCTAAACTTAAAAATGTAGAAAGCGATGATTT
This sequence comes from Campylobacter sp. CNRCH_2013_0855, assembly GCF_025773025.1. Lineage (NCBI taxonomy): Bacteria > Pseudomonadati > Campylobacterota > Epsilonproteobacteria > Campylobacterales > Campylobacteraceae > Campylobacter > Campylobacter sp. CNRCH_2013_0855. The sequence goes on from NZ_JAKMTE010000006.1 coordinate 90,960, forward strand.
TTCTAAAGATGATTTAAAATTTAATATTAATGAATTTATAGAATTTACCAAAGAAAGTGTAATTGACTTTACAAAATTAGCTACGGGTGGGATAGCATCTCTTGGTGCTGGGGCTTTAGCTGGTCTTGGAGCTTATGGTAGTGTTGGATTACTTGCAAGCGCTTCTACTGGAACTTTGATTTCTGCGCTCAGTGGTGCAGCAGCTACTAATGCTACTTTAGCATGGCTTGGAGGAGGTAGCTTAGCTGCAGGTGGATTTGGAATGGCTGGTGGAATGGCTGTTTTAGGTGGTATAGTAGCTGCACCTGTTTTAGCGGTTGGAGGATTTTTATATTCTAAAGTTGGAGAACAAGCTTTGGACGAAGCAAAAAGTAACCTACATAAAGCAAAAGCAGCAGCAAGTGAAATGAATACTGCAAGAACTGCAACAACTGCAATCGGTTCTATTGTAAATGAATCTCTTATAGCTATACAAAAATTAGATGAAATTTTAATTGAAGAATTACAAACTTTTAAATTAATGATTATAAGAGAAAATGATTATTCTAAATTTACTGATGATGAAAAAACATATACTCAATTTATTGTCAATTTAGTAAAAGCAATTAGTGGTATTTGTAAGGTAAATGTACTAACTGAAGATGGCATAGTAAATAAAGAATTTAAAAAAGCTGTCCAAATAGCACAAAATTTAAATAAAGAAATACAAACTATTTAAAAGCGGAATTTCCGCTTTTAAAATAAGGAAGATATCATGAATACTGTATCATTGTTTGATGAATTACTAGAAGAACTAGGGACACAAAGTTTAGCAAGATTACCCATCAATATATTTAATGTCAACTCATATGAAGCCTATATGGAAAGTGCAAAACTTACAACAAATATGCAAAAAGCTACGCAACAACATGGCAACAACCCAAATGGTTTTGGTCAATTTTATGAAACACTAGAAGTTGGTAAAGAAAACATCAGCAACGCATATAATAAAAATAAAAATAGAAGCTTCACAACAGATGAGCTTGCCGAAATAAGCAAAGTCTTCAAAGGGGAAAATATTAATCTATACAAAAAAGAGACAATTTTGGCAAATTATAGCGATGAAGAAATTAAAAATTTGACAAACAATGTCAATCTAGACAACTTAACCAAAACAAATCATACTATAGTAGATACCGTAACTTTAAACGAAAAAGGCGAAATAGTTAAAACAGAACAATTAAAAGCTGTTAATGATAGTATATTTGGAAAAGAATATAATAGATATTTTGAAGCGATTAAAAATGGAAATTTAGACTATATTAAAACTGATAAAGAAACTTACGAAAGGGCGCAAAAAGAGATAGAAAAATTAGAAAGCGCTATAGAAAAAGCGCCTGAAGAAAAAAAATCAACTTTAGAAAAAAAACTTCAAGAATATAAAAGCAAATTTTCTTTTCTTACTCAAGGTAGTGAAAGAGAAAAAGCTGGCTATACACAAGAAGAAAGCAAAGATAAAACTATTACTATCAAAAAAAGTGATGATATATTTAGCAAAAAACATGAAGATGATTTTAATAAAATTAAAAATGGAGAAATAGATTATATTGTAGTCAATAAAAAAATATACGAAAATGCACAAAAAGAGATAGAAAAATTAGAAAGCACTATAGAAAAAGCATCCGAAGAAGAAAAAGAGTCTTTAAAAAAAGAACTTGAGACAAAGAAAGAGATTTTTAATCATTTAAAGAAAAACGAACCTACAAACCATACAGACAAAGATAAGGCCTTAAAAGAAGTATATATTATTCAAGCAAAACAAGCTGCCATAAATGTTTTTCAAACTGGAGCTAGTGATGCTGGTGTTGTTGTTCTTAGTACATTTGCAAGCGGTGTTATAGCTGAACTTAAAAGCGAATTTATAAAAAAAGAACATGAGGATTTTGAAGTAAGATTTAAGCGTTTGTTATCAAGAGTAATTGAAAGCGGGAAAGATGCTTTTATAAGAGGAGCTAGCTATGGTATTATAGATGTTATTGTTGGAATTGCTTCGCAATATTTTAAAAGAATTGGTGGGCACTTAAAAGCTTTGTGGAAAAATTTAAGAAGTAGTTTAAAATCTATATGGAATGCAATATATGCTTATATAGCTGGTAAAATTAAAAGTTTTGATGAACTTATAAAAGTGATATTAAAATCTTTGTTTTCCGCTATCATGACTATATTTGCAATTGCCTTAGAAGAACAAATTTGTCAAGCATTAGGTGGAAGTCAATTAGCTCAAATTTTATCCATAGGAATATCCATTTTCATTTGTTCATTAGCTGTGGTTTTATTTTCTAAAACTGTTGAAATAACAATAAATAGCTTTGTTGCAATTTTTGCTAAGGCGAATTTAGCTAAAGCAAGAAGAGAAGAAGTTGAAATGGTTTTTGATAAAATCATGCCTAAAATGATAGAAAACCAAGAATCTTTGGAAATTTTCATAGATGATTATATGCGTGATTTAAAAAATACTAGCAATATGAGTTTTCAAGAATTACAAACCGCCTTAAATAACAGTAACTATACACAAGCAAATCAATCTATTATAAACCTTGCAGAAAAATTTAGTGTTGATGATTTATTTAAAACACGAAAAGAATTTGATGATTTTATGTTTAGCAATGAAAATTTAAAAATATAAAAGGAATAAAATGGGATTTTTAGATACTTTAAAATCTATAGCAATTAGTGCAAAATGTGGAATTGGGTGGCACGGAGGAACTTACAGCAATGAAGAAGGAAAACCTCAATGCTATCTTTCAAAAACATGCCCTGACTGTAATGAATATATCAGTAAATACAATCACAACTTTGCAGAAAGAGTTATAACAGATCCGTACTCTTGCAGAGGTTATGAAGAATGTATTTATTGTCAGTACAGAGAATTTGGAACATATCACAAATTTGAAAAAGTAAGAAAAAATGAAAGATGTCAGATAATAGAAAAATGCTCTCAATGTGGAAAAGAGCGTTTGGGCGATATACAGCATTCTTGGGTACAAATTCCTTTTACAAATAAAGATGTTTCTATTAATGGAAAAAGAAAATGTAGAGATTGCGGATATATTGAACAATAAACCATGCTAAACAAACTACCTCAACTTTTTTCATTGCTTTTTAGCTATAAATCAAACATCTTTGATATCATCTCAAAACCAAAGCAAGCTTATACTTACACTAAGTTTGCTTTAGAACTAAAAGAGCTTTATGAAAAAGAAAATGACAAAACCGAAGCTGCTTTTATCATCCTAGATAGAGTACTTAAATTTAAAAAAGAAAATCCTGATGATTTTAATGATTTTTTAAAGCTGATTCAAGAGCTTTTAACTACCTATGAAAATGATCCAAAAACAATCAAACAAAACATCAAAGATTTGCTAAAATAAACAAAAAAAGGTTGTATTATGGAAAAAGACAAGCTTTCTACGCGTTTAGTTTCTATACTGCAGTGTTTAAACAATGGCGAGCGTTTTAGCTTAGAAGAGCTTGCACAAGAATTTAATGTCAGCATTCGCACTATACAAAGAGACTTGCATGAGCGCCTTGCTTTTATCCCTATAAAAAAAGAAAATGGAAAATACTTTTTAGAAGGCTATGTTTTAGGAAAATTAAGCTTTAAAGATATACAAAATTTTGCTATTTTAAGCGGTATAGGTAGGCTTTATCCTAGTTTAGATAAAGAGTTTTTAAACGACTTGCTTAATGAAAAAATCAATAAAGCCTTTTTAGTCAAAACCCAAAGCTATGAAACACTTGATAGAGAAGTTTTTGAAGAACTAAGTGCAGCTATCATAGCAAAATATCCCATTAGTTTTTACTATAAAGAAAAACGCAGAAAAGCAAATCCATACAAACTCATCAATATTGATCACATATGGTATCTTTTAGTAGATGAAAACGATACTTTAAAAACCTTTACTTTTTCTAAAATCACACAACTAAAAGTGGAAAAGAAAGAAATTTTTACCCCAAAAGAAGAGTTTTTAAAACAAATTCAAAAAGATCAAAGCAACTGGATTAGCAAAGAAAATAAAGAGGCTATTTTAAAACTTGATAAAAAAGCTAAAGAATATTTCTTAAGAAAAAATGCCCTTACTAAATACGAATTTATAGATGAGGATGAGAATTTTATTTATATCAAGGCATTTTATACCTATGATGATGAGCTTTTAAATTTAATAAGATATTGGATACCATATATTAAAATAAACAAACCTATCGCTTTAAAAGAAAAACTTTTTGAGCAGTTAAATACATACATGCAAGATTAGCGTTTTTTTAACACATAAAGTTGTTCTTGTATGTGCATAGAGCGTTTAGAGAGGTTTCTACTAGCTCTAAAGGCATTATACTTTTGCTCAAGCACAAAGCATTCTCCAAGACTTTGAAGTCTTTTTGTGAAATTTTCTTTTTTTACAAAACCCTCGCAATTATAAGAAAGCAATACAATCTTAGCTTTTAAATCATTAATCAAATCAAACAAAGCACCTTCGGCTTTTTTTTCTTTGTTAAAAGCACTGCGGTTCCAGTCTTTTGGTATGCCAGAAACCTTTGAAATTTCCTTTGGCTTTTTATAATTAGCAATTAAATTTAACATAAAATAATTTGATCCATAAGGGTGTTGATTATAAGGTGGGTCTAAATACGCCACATCAAAGCTATCAAGCTCTTTAGCTAAAACATTTGCATCTTTTTGAAAAACCTCATATTCACAAGTAAAATTTGAAAAAATAGGCATTTTTAAAGCTATATCGCCTTTTATACGACTAAGTGCATTTGCTCCATTTCCTCCAAATTTACCAATGCCATTTTTATCTTTATAAAAACCTTTAAAAACCCCACTTGTATTTGCATGCACACTTGCTTCATAGATAAGTGGCGCGATGAAGTATTTTTGTATATTGCTTGGTAGGCTTGAAATTTTTTCTCGCATAGAGTCTAAATACATCGCGTTTTTAAGCGTGTAAAAAACTCTTTCATTCTTTTGGATATACTCATCATCATTTGGCGCATAAAGCTTGCTTATAAAGCCTTTTTTGAGTTTTAAATCAGAAGTTAAAAAAGCATAATGTTTTTGTAATTCTTGTAAAAATTGTGCGTTTTGATTGCTTAAATAACACTCATTGATGATTTTAGAATAATCTTCCAAATCATTTGCCATAATAAAACTCGCATAAGGCCTCACAAAACGCGAAACTACCCCAGAGCCACTAAATACATCACAAAAACTTAATTTGTCTTTTTTGAGCTCATTTTGTGCGAATTTAAAGCCTTGATTTAAAAACTCAAGCAAGGATCTTTTATTACCAAGATAAGTTATGATTTGTTCTTTTAAAAATTGTGGATTTTCTTCTAGCATAAGTTTAAAATACAAGCCTTAAAAAGGCTTGTGATTATTTTTTCTTTTTAGGAGTTACTAGCATATTTACATAGCGTCCTTCGAGTAAAGGCTCTTTGTCTCTATCTGCTATATCTTCAACCATTTGCCAAATTTTTTCAAGCAAAGCTACCCCTGCTTCAGGAGAGCCCATCTCACGACCTTTTAAAAACACTCTAAATTTCACATGCTTGCCTTGCTCTAAAAACTCGCTTGCGTGTTTGACTTTATAATTAATGTCATTTTGAGCAATTTTCACAGAAAGTTTGATTTCTTTTATATCAATAACTTTTTGTTTTTTCTTTGCTTCTTTTTGCTTCTTTTCTTGTTGATAACGGAATTTTCCATAATCCATTATCTTACATACAGGTGGTTTGGCTTCAGGGGCTATCATCACCAAATCAAGCCCTAGTCTATTTGCTATATCTAGTGCTTCATCACTACTAATAATGCCATAAACCTTGCCATCATCACCTATACATCTGATCTCATCTGCTTGAATTTCTTCATTTAGCAATACTTCTTTTTCTTTACTCAAAAGCGTACCTCACTTAATTTCTCCTTTGTTAGGGTTATAAATTCATCTAAAGTCATTGTTTTTTGTTCTTTTGCTCTTCTATCTCTTAAAGCCACACTTTTGTTTGCTACTTCTTCATCACCTAAAACAAGTATCATAGGTACATGTGCTTTTTCAGCGGTGCGGATTTTTTTATTTAAGCTTTCATTTTTATTATACACTTCACTATCAATACCAAGTTCTAAAAGTTTTCTTGCTATTTCTTTTGCATAATCATGGTGATTTTGTGAAATAGGCACTATAGCTACTTGAGTTGGTGCTATGAAAAATGGCAACTCGCCCGCACAATGCTCTACTAAAATTCCTATAAATCTTTCAAAAGAACCTAAAATAGCACGGTGAAGCATTACAGGTCGTTTTTTCTCATTATCTGCGTCTGTGTATTCGAGTTTAAAACGGCTTGGCAAGTTAAAATCTACTTGTATAGTTCCACACTGCCATTTTCTTTTTAGCGCATCAGTGATTTTAATATCGATTTTTGGACCATAGAAAGCTCCACCGCCCTCATCAATGCCATATTTTAAACCTTGCTCATCTAAAGCTTCTTTTAAAGCCTTTGTAGCTATATCCCAAATTTCATCATCGCCTATTGCTTTTGCTGGGCGTGTTGAAATTTCCATTTCATAATCAAATTCAAAAGCCTTCATCAAAGTATCAACAAAGCTTAAAATTTCTAAAACTTGTTCTTTTATCTGACTTGGCATACAAAAAATATGCGCATCATCTTGGGTAAATTCTCTTACTCTAAAAAGCCCGTGTAAAACTCCACTTTTTTCATGGCGGTGCACCACGCCATATTCAAAAAATTTCAAAGGTAAATCACGATAGCTTCTAACATCACTTTGATAAATTTTAATATGTCCTACACAATTCATCGGCTTAATGCCGTATTCTTGCTCATCAATTTGCGTAAAATACATATTTTCTTTATAGTTTGCATAATGCCCACTAATTTTCCACGCATCAGCTTTTAAAAGTTCAGGCCCACGCACAGGCTCATAGCCTCTTAATCTATGTGCTTTATATAGCAAATGCTCTAATTTGCTTCTTAATTTTGCACCATTGCTAAGCCATATAGGAAGCCCACCGCCTATTTCATCATCAAAGGCAAAAAGCTTCATTTCATTACCAAGTTTTCTGTGATCTCTTTTTTTAGCTTCTTCAATGATTTTTAAGTATTCATTTAAACTTTCTTTATCTGCAAAGGCAGTACCATAAATTCTTGTGAGCATTTCTCTTTTTTCATCGCCACCCAAATACGCTCCCGCTACACGAGTAAGCTTGAAAAATCTTAAATACCTAGTATTTGGCACATGGGGCCCACGGCATAAATCTTCAAATTCACCTTGCTTATAAATACTTACTTTTCCATCAGGAATTCTTAGTAAAACTTCTTGTTTTAAATCATCATTAGCAAATTTTTCTTTAACCTCAGTCTTTGAGAGTTCATATTTTGTGATATCTAGCTTTGCCTCTGCCAGTTCTTTCATTTTCTTTTCGATTTTGCTTAAGTCTTCTTCTGAAATCTTGCTATCAACTCTAAAATCATAATAAAACCCATCTTCTATCACAGGTCCTACGAAAAATTTAGCCTCTGGATATAAACTTTTAATCGCTTGAGCCATTAAATGTGCACAAGAGTGGCGGATAACTTCTAAACTTTCTTTAGAGTTATCAAAATAAATCGGAGTTAAATTTGTATCATTGTTAAAACTTTGAGTATCTATCAAAGTTTCATTATTTGCATATGCAATTATATCTTTTGTCATTTCTACCCTTAACACTCACTAACCTTGTGAGCTTAAATTAAAATATAAGACTAATTTTAGCTATGAAAAACTTAAACTTTTTTTAAATAAAGGATATTTTTATATTTCAAACACCCGTTCTTGATATATCTAAAGCACCACTTATAAAAAGGTATAAAAATACAAAACCTAAAATTATCCTATAAATTCCAAAAGGTATAAAGTTTATCTTGCTGATTAATTTTAAAAATATTTTAATTACCACAAAAGCCACTATAAAAGCTGTTACAAAACCTATAACTAAAGGAATGAAATTATTCATATTGCTTAAAACCTGTGGTTCTTTATAAATACTATAAGCTGTTGCGATAATCATAGTTGGTATAGCAAGCAAAAACGAAAATTCAGAAGCAACTTTGCGATCAAGCCCAAGCAATAACCCTCCTATGATACTTGCTCCACTTCTTGAAGTACCTGGTATAATAGCAAGAGCTTGAGTTAAGCCTATCAAAAAAGCTTGTTTATAACTTACCTCATCTAAAGAGTGGATTGTATAGTCTTTTTTTCTATGTTTAAGTTCTATGATGATAAAAATAATCCCGCCAATGATTAACATAGTAGCCACGGTATAGCCATTAAATATCTCTTTTAAAAACTTATATGCTATAAAACCTACTCCACCTGCGGGCAAAAAGCCCACAGCAAGTTTTAACCAAATATCAAGTTTTTGAGTTAGTTTATCTTTGAAAATAAAAATCACTGCTAGTATAGAACCAAGCTGAATGATGATAAAAAAACTTCTCCAAAAATCATCTATATTTAAACCTAAAATTTCAGCACCTAAAATCATATGTCCTGTAGATGAAACAGGTAAAAATTCTGTCAGACCCTCAATGATTCCTAAAATCAAAGCATAATAATAATCTAAATTCATTTTTTAAGTACTCTTCTTGCAAAAATTAGCATAATCGCTACAAAAACTACAAAACCTATAATACCATCATCTTTAAATGAAGTTGCAATAGCAAGCGGATCTTCAGTCCCACCTCTACTAATAGAAAGTACAGTTAAACCAGCTATTAATACTCCAAATATACTCTCACCCACTATCAAACCAGAGGCAAATAAGGTTCCTTTTTGCTCATGCTCTTGAATGAGTTCTTTTTTATGAGCATTTTTAGCATATCTTTGCTCTAAACGCTTTTTAATTAAATATGCCAATAATCCACCTATAAACAAAGGCATATTAACAGCAGGTGGTAAATATATACCTATACCCACAGCTAAAGGCGGTAAAGACATATTTTTTTTTCTTAATAAACGATCGACGATAATTATACCAACACCCACAAAAGCACCCGCTATAATATAACTCCAATCGATATTAGCGTTAAAAATACCTTGAGCTATAGTACTCATCAAATTTGCTTGTGGTGCAGCAAGCGCATTTGCCTCATCCATTCCTTCTCTTGGCATTGCACCCACAAAACCATAAGCTTGGTATAATAAATTTAAAACAGGAGCGATAGCCAAAGCTCCAAATACACAACCTATAATCAAAGAAACTTGCTGTTTCCAAGGAGTTGCACCCACTAAATAGCCAGTTTTTAAATCTTGTAAATTATCATTAGAAATAGCAGCGGTTGCCAAAATAACACTAGTAGTAAATATAGCAAAAGCAATAGCAAATTTAGACATCAAAGGATCACTAAATAAATCTACTTGATAACCCAAAAGCAAAATAATCAAAGAAGAAATCATAATCCCAATTAGTCCTATACCCGAAATAGGAGAAGATGATGAACCCACTAAACCTGCCATATATCCACAAGCAGAAGCTACAAAAAAGCCTATAAAAATAGCTACTAAAGTTCCCACTAAAGCAAAAAGAATTTGATAGCCACTTGCTAAATTTGAATCAGCCACAAAAGCATAAAATGAAATAAATAAGCCTATACACATAAGTACAAATAAACCTAGCATAGCTTTTAAAGATAAATCCATATCTTTAGGATCTTGTGAGAGGTTTAATGAAGTTTTTTTAAGCATATTTTTCATGCCATCATATACAGGCTTTGCAAGCTCTATTAAAGTCCATAATGCTGCTATAGCAATAGCTCCTGTGCCTATTAAGCGCACTTTTTGAGCCCAAATTTGATTAGCTATATCAAGTGCACTTAAGCTTACGTCAAAACTTTCTTTAGCAGAAAAATATGGCACAAAAACCATCCAAGCAAGCACCATACCCGCAAGCAATGCAACACCTCCGGCTATACCTACTAAGTATCCAGCACCCAAAAGTGCCACTGAATAGCCCATAGAAAATCCAAAAGTCATTTTTTGCCAAATAAACGCAAAACTACTTCCACTTGAAAGCAATTTAAAGCCACTTGAAAAAAGGCTTATAATAGAAGCTAATACTACACCAAGTGTGATTTCTTTTAAGCCTACTTTTCCTTTTTTATCAGCTTGGTCTTTATTAGCTACTTTTAAAATTTCAGCAGCAGCTCTTCCTTCAGGATAAGCTAATTTACTCTCTACTACCATAGCTCTACGTAAAGGTATAGTAAAAAGCACGCCTAATCCACCCCCGCAAAGACAGAGCATAAAGGTAAGCCAAAGTGGAAATTCAAACCAATATCCACACATAAAAAGACCTGGTATAACAAAAATCACAGCCGAAAGCGTACCTGCGGCTGAAACTTGAGTTTGAACCATATTATTTTCTAAAATATTAGAGTCTTTAAAGATTTTTAAAACAGCCATTGCAATCACAACAGCAGGAATAGAAGTAGAAAAAGTAAGACCAACTTTAAGCCCCAAATATACATTTGAGGCAGTAAAAATAATCGTTAAAATACTTCCTAGTATTATACCCCTAAGCGTAAGCTCCGGTAGTGAGTTTTTTGTATGCATTTTGTTTCTCCATTTTTATTGACAACCTTCACATTCTATAGTTCTATCAACCACATCATCATTTACTTTTTGACTATCAGGGCTTTCGCTTCTTAGATAATAAGTTGATTTAACACCTAATTCCCAAGCAAGTTGATAAATTTCATTTAAATATCCACCGCTTGCTTTATCTAAAGAAACAAAGATATTTAAAGATTGACCTTGATCAATCCATTTACCACGAATCGCTGCTGCTTTTACTAAGATTTTTTGATCAAGCTCATAAGCAGGAGTATAATACTGCCAAGTATTAGTACTTAAATTTGGCACCACAGTTGGTATCATACCGCTTAAGTTTTGCTCAAACCATTTTCTTTTATATACAGGCTCAATTGTTTGAGTAGTACCCACTAAAATAGAAATAGAAGAAGTTGGTGCTATGGCCATTAAATAACCATTTCTTATACCATCTCTTTTTAATTTTTCTCTTAATTTTTCCCAATCACACTCACTTTGATCAAATAAACCTTCACTTGCAGTAAGCTTTTTAGCATTTTCGTTTGCTACATCAATTGGCACTATACCTTTACTCCAGTTTGATCCTTCAAAGTCAGGATAGTTTCCTTTTTCCAAAGCTAAATTTGAGCTAGCTAAAATAGCTTCATAGCTAATCATCTCCATAATACGATCAATTTTTTCAAAATGCTCATTAGAACCCCAATAAATTTGTGCTTCAGCCAGCATTTGTGCTTCACCCATTACACCAAGCCCTATAGCGCGTGATTTTAGGTTGGTATTTTTAACCTTTACATGAGGATAAAAATTTAAATCGATCACATTATCAAGCATTCTTATGGCTGTTGGTACTACTCTTTGGATATCTTCTTTAGTGTTAATTTTACTTAAATTTATACTTGCAAGATTACAAACTGCGGTTTTTCCTTCGTTTTTATATTTTTCGACTATATAGACTTTTTTACCATTAATACTATCCAAAGTAGAAACTTTCTTAGCAAGTTTTTTATATCCCCCATCTATTGTAAGCTCTTCATCCTCATCTAAATGAAGCTCTGTTTTATCATCAAATACGATTTTAATTTGATAATAGTTTGGATCTGTATTTTGAAAAATTTCTGTACATAAATTTGAACTTCTTATAATCCCTGCGTGAGAATTTGGATTTGTTTTGTTTGCACTATCTTTAAAACATAAAAATGGCATACCTGTTTCAAAATAAGATAAAAGTATTTTTTTCCAAAGCTCTTTTGCATCTATAATTTCTTTAGCTATGTTTTCATCTTTTTCAAATTCTTCGTATTTTTTCTCAAATTCTTCACCGTATAAATCGCATAAACTTGCTGTATCAGCAGGATCAAAAAGCGTCCATTTATCATTTGCTCTTACTCTTTTCATAAATAAATCATTAATCCATAAAGCAGGGAAAAGCTCATGTGCTCTTCTTCTTTCTTCACCTGAGTTTTTACGCAAATCTAAAAAGTCATTAATATCCATATGCCAAGGTTCAATATAAACTGCAATCGCCCCTTTTCTAGTGCCAAGTTGATCAACAGCTACTGCTATATCGTTAGTGATTTTTAAAAATGGTATGATTCCACCTGCTGCGTTTTTATGCCCATCTATACTTCCACCCATAGCACGCACCTTAGACCAATCCCAGCCTATACCACCACCAAATTTAGACAATAATGCCATTTCTTGATAAGAATCAAAAATCCCTTCTATATTATCAGGCGTACTTCCTATATAACATGAACTTAATTGATGTCTTGTGGTTCTTGCATTTGAAAGAGTTGGGGTTGCAAGCATTACTTCAAAAGTTGAGATTAAGTCATAAAATTTCTTAGCCCAAGTTTGAGAATCTAATTCATTTTGTGCTAAAAACATTGCAATAGCCATAAACATTTGCTGTGGTAATTCTATAGGCATACCCTTAGAATCTTTAATCAAATATCTATCATACAAAGTTTTTATACCAAGATAAGTAAATTGCAAATCGCGTTCTGGCTTTATATAAGCATTAAGATCATCTAAATCATATTTTTCTTTTAAGCCTATTAAAATCCTACCTTCTTTTTCACCTTTTTCAAGATATTCTCTTAAATGTTTATATCCATTATAACCACTTACTTTTTTATATAAATCATATAAAAATAATCTTGCAGCAACAAAGGTCCAATTAGGTCTATCAATATCTATTTTATCTACTGCTGTTTTAATTAAAGTTTGCTGGATTTCTTCTGTTGTTATACCATCACGAAATTGAATTTTTGCATCTACTTCAAGCTCACTTTGGCTAACATTTTCCAAATTTGCCACCGCATCAGTGGTATATTTTTTAATCTTAGAAACATCTAACTCTTCAGTTCTACCATTTCTTTTTAATACTTTCACTCACAACCCCTAATTTATTATTTAAAAGTTCTTTCAAAAATTTTATCTACGTTCTTTGTATAGTAATTATAATCAAAACAATTTCTAATATCTGCTTCACTTAAAGACTTTTTCAAATCCTCATCAGCTAATAAAGCTAATAAAAACAAACTCTCACCTTTTTCATTTAAAGCAGGCTTACCATTTTGCAAATCAGCCCAAACTTTCATAGCATTTCTTTGAACAATCTTGTAAGCTTCTTCTCTGCTTATACCTTTAAATGGAAGCTCAAGCAATACTCTTTGAGAAAATACAAGCCCTCCAGTTAAATTTAAATTTTTCATCATATTTTCTGGATATACCAAAAGCTTTTCTACCACACCGCATAATCTTGAAAGCATAAAATCAGTCGTGATAAAAGCATCAGGTAATACAAATCTTTCTACACTAGAATGTGATATATCTCTTTCATGCCACAATGCTACATTTTCTAAAGCAGGTGTTACATAAGCTCTTATCATCCTGCAAAGACCGGTAATATTTTCACTCAAAACAGGATTTCTTTTATGAGGCATAGCTGAACTTCCTTTTTGTCCTTGAGAAAAATATTCTTCAGCTTCATATACTTCTGTTCTTTGAAAATGGCGGATAGCAACAGCAATTTGCTCACAACTTGAAGCTAAAATAGCTAAAGCCGAGATAACTTGTGCATAACGATCTCTTTGTATAACTTGGTTTGAAACGGGTGCTGGTTTAAGATCTAAATTTTTACAAACTTCTTCTTCAAATTCAAGTGGAGCATGAGCAAAATTTCCCATAGCACCACTGATTTTTCCATAGCTAATCACTTCTTTTGCATGAATAATTAAATCTTTTGCATGAACTAGCGAATCATACCAAATAGCCAAAACTAAACCAAAAGTTATAGGCTCTCCATGAATTCCATGACTTCTTCCTACCATTAAGGTATTTTTATGCTCATATGCTCTTGTTTTAATCGCTGCTAAAACTTGATCTAAATCTTGCAAGATTAGTTCCAAACTATCTTTAATCTGCAAAGCAACTGCAGTATCAATACAATCTGAACTTGTCATTGCATAATGTACAAAACGACTTTCCTCGCCCAAACTTTCACTTACGCTAGTCAAAAAAGCGATAACATCATGCTTGGTAGTTTTTTCTATCTCATCTATTCTTGCTATATCAAATTTTGCATTTTTTATAATTTTTTCACAATCATCGTCTTTAATAAGACCAAGTTTATTCCATGCTTTCACAGCAGCTAATTCTACTTTTAGCCATGCATCATATTTTGCTTGCATGTCCCATTTTTTAGCCATGATTTCTCTACTATATCTTTCAACCATTTTCAAGACCTTTTTTTATATAATTTTTTATGAAAAAATAGCTTGAATTTTATTATAAATTACCTAAGAAAGTTATTAAATGGCATATATAAAAAAGAAACTAGCAAATAATGGAAAAAAGGCATTTAGACTACTTATGGATGAGTTGAAAATTTCTATGCGTGAAGCACAAAAACTCATTGATAAAAAAAGACTATTTTGTGATGGAAATTTAGTAGAAGAAAAAAATAAATTTTTAAATGGTTTAGTAGAATTAATCGTATATGAAAATAACCCCAAAGGGTTAGAAATAGTTTTTGAAAATGAAGATTTTGCCATCGTAGAAAAACCAAGTGGAGTGCTAACTCATCCTAATGGGCGCAATTGTGCTTATAGTCTTTGTGATGAAATTTGGCATTTATGGGGTGAAAAAGCTTGCGTGGCTCATAGACTAGATAAAGAAACAAGTGGACTTTTACTCATAGCAAAACATAAAAATGCACAAATTGAGTTAAAAACTATGTTTGAAAAAAGATTAGTGCAAAAAAGCTATTTTGCTCTAGTAAAAGGAAAAACTAAAAAAGAGTTTATAGTAGATAAAAGCATGGATTTGGCTAAAGACTATGATGCAGTCAAAACTAGGATGCATATTTGTGAAAATGGCAAAGAAGCTTTAACACAATTTTATACTTTAGAATATTTTGAAAATTTAGATGCTAGTTTAGTTTTAGCTAAACCTCTAACAGGTAGACAACACCAAATAAGACTACATTTGTTTCATGTGAAACATAAAATTTTAGGTGAACCTTTATATGGTTTAGAAAAAACACAAATAGAGCAAATATTAGATGGAAAAATGAGCGATATCGAAAGAGCTCAAATTACAGGTGCTAAAAGATTGCTTTTGCATTCTTTTAGCTTAGAATTTACATATAAAAATCAAAAATTTTTGATACAATCTCAAAAAGATATAAAAGATGAGTTTTTGAAAAATTTATCTTAATCTTTTTCTAATTTTAAAACCTTATCAGTTTGGATTGCAACTGCAATTTGCTTAGCTGGCTTACCATAATCTCTACAATAATCACAAGATTTATAAAAATCTTGAGAATAAAATTCAAAAAATCTTTCTTTAGAATCCTCTAAATTTAAAAAATCGCCATTAAATTCTTCAAGTCCTTTTAAACGCGATAAGGAACTTGATATAGGGCAAACAAAAACAGCTCCTTTAGGTGCTAATTGTTTATTTTCTAAGCCCTCAGATGTCATCAAACTTACGCATGGCATTTGACAATTACGATAATTTTTGATTATATCTTCTTTACTTCTACCGCGTTTATAAATTTTTTCAGGATCACTCCAAGTAGAATTTTCGCCACTAGAGTCCATAGAAAATGGAATTTTATTTTCTTTTAATTTTCTTAAAATGTTTTCTTGTTTTAGTGGAATTTTTAAATTTGGCGATCTTTTGTAGTCTGAAATCGTAATTTTTCTAATCTTATTAGATTTTTTTAACTTTTTCATCAATTCATCTTTAAAATCAATGGTTGCATTGGTAACTAAAGAAAAAGTTAGTATTTTCTTTTGAGTATCTAAATAATCAATCAATTGTGGTAAATCTTTAAATAACAAAGGCTCTCCACCTATAATTCTAACTCTTGCAATAGAATCTACCTTAGATAAAAGTAGATCTAATGATTCTATAATACCCTCTAAAGTACAAGTATATTGATTTGATGGTGAAAAATACTGCATTAAATTATTACATGATTCACAACGCAAAGTACATCTTGTAGTTAAAACTAATTCTAAATAAGGAATATCCACCTTACCTTCTAAAACCCTCTTTTCGAAGTATTTTTTTAAATAAAATTTTTTCATCAAAGCAGCATAAGGAACTTTAAAAATTCTAGCAAATCCTCTTTTACCATTTAAATGAGAGAAATACCAAGAAATATTTGGCTTTATATATCTATTTTGAAATAATTGATTTTCTAACAATTGTTTTTTATCTATCATTATTTTTCCCTTCATTTTTTAATACATAAATAATCCCACCAAGTCCTATAATCACTACTATACTTATAAAAATAAGCTGTGCTATATCTAAAAAAGTCATTGTTTACTCTGCCTTTCTTTAAGCTGTCCGCATGCAGCTGAAATATCAAGTCCTTTACTTTCTCTTATTGTACAAGTAACACCTTTGGCGCTTAAATAATCTTGAAATTTAACCGCATTTTCAACACTTGGTCTTTTATATAAACTTCCTTCGTGTGGATTAAAAAGTATTAAATTCACTTTAGCTTTTATGCCATTTAAAAGTTTGACTAGTTCTTTTGCATGTTCTATTTTGTCATTTATCCCATCAATTAAAAGGTATTCAAACATTACTCTTTTACGCTGATCTATAGGAAAATTTCTCACTGCTTCCATAATACTTGCTATATTATAAGCTTTATTAATAGGCATTAATTCGCTTCTAAGCTCATCATTTACAGCATGAAGCGAAATGGCCAAAAGTGCACCCAAATTCATTTCTCCAAGCTCTTTGATCTGTTTTGCTAAACCGCTAGTGCTTATCGTTTGTCTTCTAGGGCTTATCGCTAAGGCATCATTATCGGCTAAAATTTTAACTGCCTTAGAAACATTTTTGAGATTATCCAAAGGTTCTCCCATACCCATATAGACTATATTAACCCTTCTTTCATAAGGTATATTATTATGTTTTTTAATCCACAAAATTTGTCCTACTATTTCCCCTGCGCTTAAATTTCTTTTTAAACCACCTTTAGCAGTAAGACAAAAACTACAACCACTTTTACAACCCACTTGAGAGGAAACACAAATAGTATATCTTGCATGTTTGATGATTTTGCCATCTTCATCTAAAAGTTCTTCTTTCATTGGTAGCAAAACAGCTTCTATCTTTTTACCATCTAGAAGTTCAAAAAGATATTTAATACTCCCATCTTTGCTTTTTTCATCTTTCACACATTTTAAAGGTGAAAAATGAAAATTTTCTTGCAAAAACACCCTAAAGTCTTTTGGTAAAGATGACATTTGTAAAAAATCATCTGCATATTTTTTATATACCCATTCAAAAATTTGCTTTGCTCTAAATTTTGGCTGAACTAAATTTTCTAATTCTTCTTTAGTAAAATCTAATATATTTTTTAATTCACTCAATTTTTTTCCTATATAAGTTTTTTATCTAACAAAAAATCTTTTAATAATTCTTTTGCTTTTTGATGGTTTTTTAAAAAATCCTCATGTGCAAATTCATTACAAAAATTTGTTGCACATAAACAACAAATTCCTTCTATCCCTTGCATTTTTGCACAAGAAAGCACCGCATATGCCTCCATATTTTCTATATGTACGCCTTTTTTAAAAAATTCTTGGGCGATATTTTCATCTTTACAAATATAATTTGAAGAATTAATTATAGTTTCATGTGAAACATTTAATCTAATCTCATTTGCTATAGGTGTATAGAAACTATCAAATAAATCTGCGTATTCTAAATTTGCAGCATTAGAACTTTCATAAATATCTAAAATTTTTCCTTCTTGATAAATTCCACATGTGCCTATAAAAATCACTCTATCTACTTTTACTTGACTTAAAATTTTACCTAGAGAAAAAGCAGAATTAACCAAACCTATGCCTATACTTTGTGCAAATTTAAAATCCTCATTTCCTCCTGCACACACTATAAGATTTTTCAAAAATTAACCTTTATAAAAAATAATTCAAATTTTATCTAATTAGCGCTTAAAATAATGCTATAATTAATATTTTTTAGATAGAATAAATTTATGATAAAAGCAAAAAAACATTTTGGGCAAAATTTTTTATGTGATAAAAGCGTGGTAGATAAAATCATCCAAGCCATACCCAAAGATACTAAAAATATAGTTGAGATTGGGCCTGGCTTAGGTGATTTAACGCAAGAACTTTTGAAAATCCCACAAGCTCATATTAGAGCTTATGAGATTGATAAAGATTTGATTCCTATTTTAAATAAAAAATTTCAAAATGAGATTGAAGGTGGAAATTTTGAGCTTATCCATCAAAATGCAAGTGATGCTTTTGATCAAGGAAGTTTAAGCGATAAAGAGTACTTTTTAGTAGCAAATTTACCATATTATATTGCTACAAATTTGATTTTAAAAGCCCTAGAAGATCAAAATTGTCTTGGGCTTATAGTAATGGTGCAAAAAGAAGTAGCACAGAAATTTTGTGCAAATGAAAAAGAAAGTAATTTTTCGGCTTTAGGGGTGCTTTGTGCATTAATATGTCAAAGACAAATGCTTTTTGATATACAGCCACAAAGCTTTAATCCTCCGCCAAAAGTTACTTCAGCTGTAATGAAGTTAATAAAAACCACTCATTATCAGCAAAAGTGTAAAAATATAGAAGCTTTTAAAGAATTTCTTAGAGCTTGTTTTCAAAATCCTAGAAAACAACTCTTATCTAATTTTAAAAATAAAAAAGAAAAAATTTTAAAAGCATTTGAAGCACTAAATCTCTCTTCTACCTCAAGAGCTCATGAAATTAGCGTTGATTCATACCTTAAAATTTATGACTATTTAAAGGATGACTATGAGCGAAGAAAACAAAACTCAAGAGCAAAATAAAACTAAAAGATTTAATAAATTTAGAAACAAAAGAAAAAAAGATTCACAAAATCAAGATCAAAATAGCGAAATTAAAAACGAAACAAAAGCAGAAAATACTCAAACTGAAGCTAGTGAAGAAAAAAAGAAAAAGAAAAAAAATAGAAATTTACCTTCTAAATTAAGTGGTAATGAAGAATGGCAAATAGAACTTGCTAAAAGCATAGAAGCTAATAAAATTATGCACGAGCTAAGACTCCACCCTTTAAAACACAACAACTCAAGCGAACATAAAATTCGTATTACGCCTTTAGGCGGGCTTGGAGAAATCGGTGGAAATATCACTGTTTTTGAAACCAACAACGATGCGATTATCGTTGATATAGGTATGAGTTTTCCAGATGGAACCATGCATGGAGTAGATATTATCATACCTGATTTTGACTATGTAAGAAAGATTAAAAACAAAATTCGTGCTATCATCATCACTCATGCTCATGAAGATCACATCGGTGCTGTGCCGTATTTTTTCAAAGAATTTCAATTTCCTATCTACGCAACACCTTTAGCACTAGGTATGATTTCAAATAAATTTGAAGAACATGGTTTAAAAGCTGAGCGTAAATGGTTTAGACCTATAACAAAAAGACAAATTTATGAAATAGGTGAATTTAATTTAGAATGGATTCACATAACCCACTCTATCATAGATGCTTGTGCTTTAGCTATTAAAACTAAAGCAGGAACCATCATACACACTGGCGATTTTAAAATAGATCAAACACCAATTGATGGCTATCCAACAGATTTAAGTCGTTTAGCTCAATATGGCGAAGAAGGCGTGCTTTGTCTTTTAAGTGATAGTACAAACTCATATAAAGAAGGCTATACAAAAAGTGAAAGTTCTGTAGGTCCTACTTTTGATCAAATTTTTGCTAAAACTAAAGGCAGGGTAATCATGAGTACCTTTAGTTCTAACATCCACCGCGTATATCAAGCTATTAGCTATGGTTTAAAATACGGCAGAAAAGTGTGTGTTATAGGGCGTTCTATGGAAAGAAATCTCTATACTACTATGGAGCTTGGCTATATCAAACTTGATAGAAAAATTTTCATTGATGCTGATGAAGTAAGCAAATATAAAGACAACGAAGTGTTAATTGTCACGACAGGAAGTCAAGGTGAGACTATGAGTGCTTTATATAGAATGGCAACTGATGAGCATAAATTTATCAAAATCAAACCTAGCGATCAAGTTATCATTTCAGCTAAAGCAATACCAGGTAATGAAGCAAATGTTTCTGCTGTGCTTGATTTTCTTTTAAAAGCAGGAGCTAAAGTAGCTTATCAAGAATTTAGTGAAATTCATGTAAGCGGACATGCTAGTATAGAAGAACAAAAACTCATGCTAACTTTAGTAAAACCTAAATTTTTCTTACCAGTGCATGGAGAGTATAATCATATCAATAAACACAAAGAAACTGCTCTAAAATGTGGCATACCTGAAAGAAACATCTACTTAATGAGTGATGGAGATCAAGTAGAGCTTTGCCAAAAATACATCAAACGTGTAAAAACAGTTAAAACAGGAAAAGTCTTTGTAGATAATCAAATCAACAAACAAATCGCAGATGATGTAGTAATTGATAGACAAAAACTAGCAGATAGTGGCATAGTTGTCATCATTGCTCAACTTGATAAAGCAAGTAAAACGCTGATTAATAAACCAAGAGTATTTAGCTATGGCTTGGTAGCTGATAAACAAGATGGAGCATTCTCAAAAGAAATGAGTGATGTTTTAAGTCAATTTTTCCCTAATGTAAAAGATGAAATTTTAGATAATCCAAAAGTTTTAGAAGCTCAAATTAGACAAGTACTAAGAAAGCATATTTTTAGAAAAATCAAAAAATATCCAACCATAGTACCAACTATTTTTGTGATGTAAAGTAAAATTATGAGAATTAATAAATTCATCTCACACAATAGCAAATATTCTCGCCGTGAGGCTGATGAGCTAATCAAGCAAGGCTTAGTAAAAATCAATAAAAAAACAGCCTTGCTCAGTGATAGTGTAAATACTGAGGATAAAGTTTTTATCAATGGTAAAAAACTCCATAAAAAAACACAATTTTCAGTCATCATTTATCACAAACAAAAAGGCGAAATAGTTAGTAAAAAAGATGATAGAGGCAGAAAAACCATCTATCATACTTTACCAAAACAATTTAGCACTTGGCTTAGCGTAGGAAGACTTGACTTTGCAAGCGAGGGATTACTTTTACTAACTGATTCACCTGTGATAGCAGATGCGCTTATGCATAGTGATTTAGAAAGAGAATATTACTTAAAAGTAAAAGGTAATATAGATAAAAATGTCATCGAAGCTATGCAAAATGGCTTAGAAATTCAAAATGAAAAAAAAGGGGCTCACGCCAAAACTAAAATAACCTCAATGAGTTTTGCTCCATTTTTAGGCTTTGAAATTTTTGGTTCAAGCGGAGGCTATACGAAACTAAAAGTAATCATTAATGAAGGTAAAAATAGAGAGTTAAGACGCTTTTTTGGACATTTTGATTTAGAAGTGATGGATCTTAAAAGAGTAGCTTTTGGAGCATTAGATCTTGGTATGTTAAAAGCTGGTAAATATCGTTATTTGGAAAATGGCGAGTATGAAAAACTACGCGATTTTTTAAAAACAAATGATATTAGGTATTAAAATTAATACTTTAAAAATACTTAAATTAATTAAAATTTAATTTTAATTTTGTATAATTAGCAATTTAATTTATATAAAAAAGGAAAATTATGGCAAACCATAAATCTGCTGAAAAAAGAGCAAGACAAACTATCAAAAGAACTGAAAGAAATAGATTTTATAGAACAAGATTAAAAAACATTACAAAAGCGGTTCGTGAAGCAGCAGCAAACAATGATAAAGAAGCTGCACAAAATGCATTAAAAGTAGCTAATAAAAGCATTCACGCTATGGTAAGTCGTGGATTTTTGAAAAAACAAACTGCATCACGCCGTGTTAGCAGATTGGCATTATTGGTAAATAAATTAGCATAATTTAATGTTAGCTGATAAACTCAAACCTTTTTTAGCACGCTTTGATGAGTTAAACACTCTTCTTAGCGATGTCAATATTTCTAATGATATTTCTAAAATGACAGCTCTATCTAAAGAGCAAAAAAATTTAGAACCTATAGTAGAAAAAGCAAAAAAGTATCTCAAAACCTTAAATGATATAGAAGAAAACAAACTTCTTTTATCTGATCCTGAACTAGGCGAACTTGCAAAAGAAGAACTTAAAAATCTCGAAGTTTTAAAACCACAACTTGAAGAAGAATTGAAAATTCTTTTACTGCCTAAAGATCCAAACGACGATAAAAATATATTTTTAGAAATTCGTGCAGGCACAGGTGGCGATGAAGCTTCTTTATTTGTTGGGGACTTAGTAAAAGCTTATATGCGCTATGCAGAAAATCGTGATTACAAATATGAAATCGTAAGTTCAAGTGAAGGTAGCGTAGGGGGATTTAAAGAAATTATCATTCTTATTAAAGGAAATGGAGCTTATTCAAGGCTAAAATACGAAGGTGGTACGCATAGGGTTCAAAGAGTGCCTGAAACAGAATCTCAAGGTAGAGTTCATACTTCAGCTATTACAGTGGCTATTATGCCTGAAGTTGATGATGTTGAAATTCAAATCAATCCAAATGATTTAAAAATCGATGTAATGCGTAGTAGCGGTCATGGTGGACAAAGCGTAAATACCACAGATAGTGCTGTGAGAATTACTCATATTCCAACAGGTATAGTTGTAGTAAATCAAGATGGTAAAAGCCAACATAAAAACAAAGAAAGCGCCATGAAAGTCTTAAAAGCAAGACTTTTTGAAATGCAAGAACAAGAACGCTTAGCTAAAGAAAGCGAGGCAAGAAAATCACAAGTTGGGAGTGGCGATAGAAGTGAGCGCATACGCACTTACAATTTCCCTCAAAATAGAATTAGCGATCATAGAATAAATCTTACTTTATATAGACTTGATGCGATTTTAGAAGGTGGGCTTTTTGATGAGATCATCGAGCCATTAATCGCTTATTATCAAGCAGAAGCTTTAAAACAAGAAAATTTAT
>NZ_JAKMTE010000060.1:0-665 GCF_025773025.1 Campylobacter sp. CNRCH_2013_0855
GGAGTGTTATTAAGACTATCGATATTATAAAATTGAATGATATTTGCATCTATTTCATGTCTTGCAAAAAATTCATCATCAATAAGTTTTAATAATAAATATTCAAATGCTAAGAGAATATCTGTTTTTGTTGTGTATCTTAAATATTCTAAAAATAAATCCATTTCAGAAAAATATTGTTTATTATTTAATACTTCACTTAAATTTTCATAACTTTTATATCCTATATCATCTTTTTCTTTATAAGAAAAAATAGGATTACCCATTGCATATATTACTTTTATTCTTTTCACTTTTATTCCTATGGTTTAATATGAATAGTCTTATTGAGCTTTGGATTTTTACCATAAATATTTATTGTTTCTCCCCCACTTCCAGAACCTGTTCTGTATATAATATCAATTCCATCATTCAATTTATATCTTATCAATTTTTCTTGTGTAATTTGTCCCGTTTTATGATTTTTTATAGGAATATATTTTTCTTCTAACTTTGTGGCATTTTTTATTAATTTTTGCCACAGTTCATCTAATTCTTTTTTATTTTTCAGAAGGCGAATATTCCCACTGCTACCTTTTTGTAGTTTTTCAATAATTTTCACTACTTCTTGTCGTGTTAAACCACTATTAAGTCTACTTGCAATTTTAAACATTGAATGTAAACCC
>NZ_JAKMTE010000061.1:0-656 GCF_025773025.1 Campylobacter sp. CNRCH_2013_0855
GGATTGATTAGTTTTTGAAAAAAATCATTTGGATGATCAATACATTGACCATTAGGTGTTATAGAATTACTAGGGCATACAACAGGAGGTTTAATTTTATCTGCGATTTTATTAAGCAAATCTTGAGTATTTATTAGCAGTTTTTTTGCTAATTCTTTAATGTTTTCAGAAAAATAGTAAGATATAACACTTCCTCCAGCAAAAATAATTATACCAAAAATAATTTTTCCTCTAAACAAGATAAGTGCTATTTCTTTAGAAATATCTAAGCCTTTTTTTAAAACAAAATCTTGTATAACTTCTTCTCCTAGTTTTACTAAAACTTTAGTTATATCGCCATTGTTAATATACTCTAAGGTATATTCAGTAATTTTTAGTTTGTTATCCACTTTATCTGTAATAACTTGAACTTTTTGAATATAAGGTTGTAGGGTTTCTTTAGTGGGAGAGTTGGGGGAAAGGTTGAATATATTGCCTAAAAAATGAGAGGTATTGCTTATTTCTCCGGTTGCATCTCTACTATTCTCTACAATTTCTTGTCCTTCTCTTAGGGCTTCTTTTATACTTTCTTTAATGTTAATAGTGGTATTGTTTTCATTATGAACACTAATATTATTTTCATTTGCATTCATCTAAAGCCTTTTGGATTTTGTTTA
>NZ_JAKMTE010000062.1:0-651 GCF_025773025.1 Campylobacter sp. CNRCH_2013_0855
TAGGCTCTTTTAGCTTTGTTTGGCTTTTGCTTTGTTTGGCTAAGCCTTCCTTAGGATTAAAACTATGATCAAATTTAAACTTAGTAGGTACAAAGCTTACTTTTAAAGGAAAACCTTTATCACTAATACAAGCTGAGATGAGTTCTTGTAAGATTGCATATTCATTATTAACTTTCTTTTGAGATAAAGAGCCTTTAACATCTACTACCTTGGTGCAAGGATAACTTACTTTTCCTATAGTATTAGGACAGCCACTTATGCTAGAATTAAGTAAATCACTTTCTAGCATAATAGGCACACCACCATCTTTAAAAGTTTTTCCTTTGTTTGATTGAAGTATGACTTTACCTCCATGGATACATTCTAGGTTTTGATTTTCTAAAAGGGCATGAAGTTTAGCTATAGCTTGTTTTTTATTTATTTGTATGGTTTTTTGTTCTTTTAGAGTGTTTGAAATTAAATCTTTATACTCTAAGCTTTGCTTGCTTAAACATTCTAATTTGATATTTAAAGAATTTTCTATAATAGAATAATTAAGCAAGCAAAGTTCATCATTTTTATAAAAGATGCTAAGTTTTCCTTTGCCACTATCTTCATCTTTAGGAGAAAAATAATAACTAGGTGTATCTTGTTTTATAGCATTATCTTGAT
>NZ_JAKMTE010000063.1:0-637 GCF_025773025.1 Campylobacter sp. CNRCH_2013_0855
AGGGATAAAGCAATTTTTTAAAGATACTGAGTATTTAAAATATAGAACATTGACTAAAGATGAAGTGTTGCAGATAGTAGATAAACTGCCAAAAAATGTTCGAGATAAACGCAGGAGAATAGTTAAAAATAAAGAGGAATTAGACAAATTATGGAAAAAGTTAACTAAAAATTCTGAAGAGTTGGAAAATAAAGTAGATAAAAAATACGGACAACCGATTTATATGAGAAAACTAGATGATCAAACTATTATACAATATAAGAAAACTTCTAAAAGCGGGGGTGAGACCATAGAGATAAATTCCAATAAACCAAGAGGAAATCTTAAAACAATACATATAGAAAATGGGATAAAAAATGAAATATAGATATATAAAATGGGAAGAAAATGAAAAGTGCGCTATTTTTTTTCCTGATATGGATTTTGATATATGGAAAAAAACCCAGCTTTTAGAGAATGATTATGCTAATCCAGCTTTAGTTATAGCATCTCATTTAAAAGATAAGGTCGGTATTTTGGAACTATTTGAATATTATATTTTGCTTATTTGTGGAAAAAGCATGGGTGTCTCGAGGTGGGAATGTAATAATTTAATTTTATTAGATACTTACAGCATTGATAATCTTAGCAGCCCATT
>NZ_JAKMTE010000064.1:0-634 GCF_025773025.1 Campylobacter sp. CNRCH_2013_0855
TGCAAACAATAAACAACTAAATCAAAAAGACTTACAAAGCTTATTAGAAACTATCACTAAAAACAATCAAAGCTTACATAAAAACATCAAAGCAAAAGTTCAAAAAGCTAAATACACTCTAAGTGTAAGTAAAGATGCAAAAAGCATAGTAGTGAATTTAAATTAAAGCAATATACCAAAAAGGATTAATTATGAAAAAGTTAGCAAATCACATCATACTCTCAGGCATAACGGTATCAATGCTATTTTCACCTATGGTGGCAGCAGATAAACCACTTAATCCAAATCAATTGCCTAGTGGAGGTAAATTTACTCATGGGACTAGTGGAAGTATATCTGGCCCATACTTTGATAAAAATACTGGTAGAAATACTATAGATGTTACAGGTAAAACACAAGGTGGAAACCATGTCATACAATGGGGTGGTGGCTTTAGTATAGGTAATAAAGCTCAAGTTAATTTTAAAGGGGATGGTCAAAACTACCTAAACATTGCTCATGGAACAGATAAATCTACCATAGAAGGTGTATTAAATGCAAGTGGTAATAATGTCTTTTTAATTAATCCTAATGGAGTAATCATTACTAAAACAGGAACTATCAATGCTAATCGCTTTGTGGCTTCGACTTCGTC
>NZ_JAKMTE010000065.1:0-634 GCF_025773025.1 Campylobacter sp. CNRCH_2013_0855
GTAAATACCAGCAGTGCCTCCTGCTATTAAAGCATTAGATCCTTCTAGTTTGATGTAGTCTTTGATGTGTTGATTGGAACCATTGATAAATACACCAGCACCACTTTGACCTAAAATAGTGCCTTTATTTGTGATGGTATTAATAGATGCAATAAGACTATGATTGTTAGAAAAAAATTTAACATTAATTCCATTGTGCTTACCAACAATTGTCCCTTTATTATCAATATTTTCTATAGAACCAGATCTACCCCACTCTGAAGAAACCATAATTCCATCAATACCTCCAAAGATAATTCCGCTATTAATTAATGTATTAATAACACTACTCTGATTAATATAAATACCATATCTTCCACCCGTAAAAATGTTTTTATTTTCGATTTTATTTATTCTATTATAATCCCACATTGAGATCATATTAAAACCGTCTAATTTACCATAAATCACTCCGCTATTTATAATATTATCCACTTTTCCTTGATGAGAAATTTCTATACCATGATTTTTTTCGCCTCTTACAATTCCATTGTTCTCCAATGTATTTATTACTCCAGACTGAATCTTAATACCAGAATTCTCACCTAGAATAACCCCATCTTGCATATTCAATACAACATTTACCAACCCCTTG
>NZ_JAKMTE010000066.1:0-627 GCF_025773025.1 Campylobacter sp. CNRCH_2013_0855
GTGGGCTTTTTTGACTTTGGAAATAGTATTCTTCCACTTTGTTTATCTACATTTAATATAAAACCTTCGGGCGTATAAATTTCATAAGTTTCACTCATTTTTATCCTTTCATCCTATATACAAACCATCTTCCATGATTATAGTAGTGGCTAATGAAATTCATTATTTTTACTCTTTTATATTATGTTCTTTAGCATAAGCTAGTATTTTAGCTCGAAGTTCTTGTGGAAAATTATATCTATATATGGCAGGAATTCTTGGATCAAGGAGTTTATCAAGCTTATGTCTTTTATAATACCATTCTAGTTTTTCAGGGGTAAAATAATAAGGTGCATTAGGATAGCCTTGAGGTGGAGTTAGAGCTGCGAGTTTGGCATGTAGTATTAAAGTATCATTAAAAAGTTGTGCTCTTTCTTCGCTCCAATCATTAGGTGTATCGGTTCCATAACCTTGCGCCATACCCTTTCTATATCCAACCATATAACGATCAAATTCTCTTCTGCTTTCATAAGTAGAATCTACATCCCTTGGATCTTTTAATTTACCCTCAACCACATCACTTCTTAAGGCTTTGTATATACTTCCAAATTGATCATTAGCCAATTTATATTTATTCAAATCAATTAT
>NZ_JAKMTE010000067.1:0-620 GCF_025773025.1 Campylobacter sp. CNRCH_2013_0855
GAGTGTTAAGATTTGTCAATGTCTTCTTGTTGAAGTTTTCTAAAATTTTATTAATATTTTCTTTTAGCTTCTCTTTAGCTTGATTATCTAAAAAAAAATCTTTACAAATTCTTCTTGTAACATTATCTGTAATTTTATTTAGTTTTCTCATTGTATTTAAAATTATTGCAGTTTTAGAATTATCAAATTTACATGTGAATTTTTTAGAAAGATCTCCAATATAAATATGGGAAAATCCCCAGTTGTTTCCAATTAAAGAAGATGTATAATAAACAATATGTGAAAAATCATGACTTTTGATTTTATTTTGCAAAAAATCCTCTTCTAAACGAGTATTTAGAAAAAATAAAAAATCTTCAAAAACTTTAAATCTTTCCTTGTCAAATAAAAAATAAGTTTTATGATTTGTGATATTTCTTTCATTGTATAAAAGATAGGATATAATATCGTTATTTAAATTTAAAACAATTCGACTAGCTTTTCTTGAAAGTTCCTCATCTTCATCTAGGAATGAATAAATAGTTAAAATTCTTATATCTTCAATACTAGCTTGTATCATCTTAAGATTTTTAATAATCATTTGTGTAACTTTTTCTTGATTATAGTTTTCTTTGCTTAAG
>NZ_JAKMTE010000068.1:0-618 GCF_025773025.1 Campylobacter sp. CNRCH_2013_0855
TTTTAATCTATCTAGTTTGTGTTTTTTATAAATAAATTCTAATCTTTCAGGAGAAAAATAATAAGGTGCATTAGGATAGCCTTGTGGAGGAGTTAAAACTGCTAATTTGGCTTCTAGTATCATGGATTTCATGGTTAATTTTGCCGAATTTTCACTTCTTTCATTTCTAATATCTACATCATAATTAGTTTTCATTCCATTTCTATAAGCATACATTTTTTGATCAAATTCCCACCTACTCTCTGGAGTAGAATCTATATCTCTTGGATCTTTTAATTTACCTTTTAAAACATCATCATCTAAAGCCCTGATAATTCTACCTGTTTCATCATGTGTTATTCTGTATTTATTCACATCAATAATCCAATCCACTCCTATAAGTTCATCCAAAAAAGGAAGCATACCAAATTCATCATAAGGAGGATTTTTAGAAAAATCTTTTAGCATTTTCTCTCTTAAAGCATTAGTATGGCCTCCACCTGCTAAGGCTACAGAAGAAGAATAAGTACTAAGTTGGTGTTCTAAAGAAGGTTGATATCCTAGTTGTGCTGCTAGAAATAATGCTTGATAAGCTCTAGTAGTAAATCCTGTTTTCCATAATCCTCCTCCACCTTTTGC
>NZ_JAKMTE010000069.1:0-611 GCF_025773025.1 Campylobacter sp. CNRCH_2013_0855
TAAAGTTGAGACGAATAAATGGTGGAAAGTTTTTAAAGATATTTTTGAAAAAGACATTATTGTAAATAAAAACAAATCAAACATTACCACCTACAATGCCACAGAAGGTGGAGCTAGGATAGAAGGAAGTATAGAAAAATCTTTTAAAGAATTATGTGAAAATTTATTAAAAGAAAATAAGCCTTTATTTAAAACTATTAATACCAACACATCCAAAATCGGAGCCAAATTAAAAACTACAAGAAAAAATATGGAAAAAATACTTTCTTACAATCAAAATAATATTAATAAATCTCAAATTCTTTTAGAAAAAATTCAAAAAGCTAAAATTAATTTAAAAGTTAAATCGCTATTTAGGCAACTTGATGCATTTAAGAAACAGTTGTATAAAACATCTAATGGAGCATATGAACTTTATCCCCATATTTTATATCACCATGAACTAAAGATTAATAAACTTTTATGCAAAAATCCTAAAACTGAAATAGAACAAGAGCAAGTTATAAAAGATCTTTTAAATGAATACGAAGAAACCTTTAAGATACTTTTACATCTTTTCAATGTATTTGATAATACCATAAAAATGGAAAGTATAGAACTTTTTCAACTAA
>NZ_JAKMTE010000007.1:0-94644 GCF_025773025.1 Campylobacter sp. CNRCH_2013_0855
AAATTATCCAGAGGCATATTATTCTTATGAAAATATCATGTATTACTATTTTGTAAAAACCTATTGGACACGCAAAGATCCAAACTCACCTTATTATTTTGCTGATGAAAATTATTTAATAAGAGCTTTAGCTAATCCTTCGCATTTAACACTTCAAAGTCAAAAGAATAAAAATATTATTTATGTTAGTTATCATTCACAGACAGACCAAAAAACTCCAGTTGATCAT
The DNA here is from genome assembly GCF_025773025.1 of Campylobacter sp. CNRCH_2013_0855. NCBI lineage: Bacteria > Pseudomonadati > Campylobacterota > Epsilonproteobacteria > Campylobacterales > Campylobacteraceae > Campylobacter > Campylobacter sp. CNRCH_2013_0855. The sequence goes on from NZ_JAKMTE010000007.1 coordinate 230, forward strand.
AAAATTTCTATGATGGAAATTTTAAAAGCTTTAAATTATGAAGTAGATTTTCATCTAATAGATGAAAAAGATATAGATGGTAAATTTATTAAAGATTTAACTCATGGGTGTGGAATTCCTGATAAGGCATTATTTAATAAAGAATTACCTATTATGCTTGAAAAATTAAAAGATAAAACATTTAGTATAAAAGAAGATAGTATATCTTATCCTTGTAAAAATAAAGTTTTTACCTTTAAAGATGAAAATGATAAATTTGTTTTAGAGATATTATAAAGCTTATAAAAAGTAATTTTTAAGTAAAATTACTTTTTACTTTCAAAAGATTATTATCAAAAAGAGTATTTATGGCAAGCAAACAACTTTCACTTAAACATCTTAGTATGCCTATATTGCTTGAAATGTTTTTAAGATATTTTTCTTTGATTATCAACACCGTGATGGTTTCGCAGTATTCTAACTTTTTAGTTGGAGCAATGGGTGCGGGTAATCAAGTAGCAGATTTATTTATCATTATTTTTAGTTTTTTAAGTGTGGGTTGTAGTGTAGTGATCGCTCAAGCTTTAGGAGCTAAGGATTACACTCTAGCAAGAAAGGCAATTCATCAAAGTTTATTTTTAAATGCCTTGCTTGGTTTTGTGTGTGGAAGTTTGATTTTATGGCATGGAGAGTTTTTACTCTATCTTTTGCAAATCCCAAATGAGCTTTTAAAAGATAGTGCGATTTACTTGCATATGCTTGGAATTTGTTTGTTTTTTGACGCTATGGGTATAGTTTTGGCTGCTATTATTAGGGTGTATAATATGGCTTATTGGGTTATGTTTACTACCTTATTGATGAATATTGTGATATTTATAGGAAATTTTTATGTATTGCATTTTACTAAGCTAGAACTTTTTGGGGTAGGGCTTAGTAATATACTTGGGCGTTTGGTAGCCTTTAGCATGCTTGTAGCAATACTTAGTTTTAAACTCAAAATTCATCTTAAAATCAAAGAGATGATAAGCCTTGAAAAAGTAGTACTTAAAAAGATTTTTAATATCGGTGGTTTTGCAGCAGGAGAGCATTTGATATGGTTTATACAATACACCATAGCTTTTGCTTTTGTAGCAAGTTTGGGTAAAGAAAATTTAAGCGTTCAAACGATTTATTTTCAAATTTCTTTGCTTATCATGCTAGTAGGACAAGCTATAAGCGTGGCAAATGAAATTATCATAGGTAAGTTAGTCGGTGCAAAATACTTAAATGTAGCCTATAAACATACTTGGATAGCTTTGTATTTTAGCGTGGTTGCAAGTGCTTTTGTAGCTTTGCTTAATTTTGTTTTGCAAGATTTTACCATGGGTGTAGTAAAGCTTGAAGAAAGCTTAAAAGAACTTATGATACCACTTTTTACTCTTTCTATTTTCTTAGAAATCTCAAGAACTTTCAATATAGTCATGGTAAATTCACTAAGAGCAAGCGGTGATGCGAGGTTTCCGTTTTTAAGTGGAGTGGTGTTTATGCTTGGGGTTTCTTTACCAGTTGGTTATGTGTTTTGTTTTTATGCTGGACTTGGAATTTTAGGAGTTTGGATAGGTTTTTGTGCAGATGAGTTTTTGCGTGGCATAGTCAATTCATATAGATGGAAAAGTAAAAAATGGCAAGGCAAAGCACTAGTATAAAAGGAATTTTAGAATTTAAAGAATTTCGTTTTGCTTTTGAAAAGAAAAGACTTAAATACTTAAGACTTAGGATAGATAGGGATTTAAATTTCAAGCTTAGCATACCGCTATATTATGAGCAAAGAGATGTTTTAAGATTTTTAGAAAAAAATGAAAGTTGGATTAGAGCCAAAGAAAAAGAACTTTCTTTAAAAAGAGTAGTTTTAGCAAGTGATGAGTTGTATTTTTTAGGTAAAAAATACAAGCTAGTTTTTAACGAAAATCATAAAAAAGTTCTCATAAAAAAAGATAAAATTTTTGCAAAAAATGAAAAAGATTTAGATCTTTTCTTAAGACGTAGCGCTAGAGTGATTTTTGAGTATTTTATAAAAAAATGGCAATTTGTCTGCAGGAGAAAAGTGCAAAGAATTTGCATTAAAGAAATGATCTCAAGATGGGGTTCTTGCAATCATCAAAAAGCATATATAAACTTAAATTTAAAACTCATGCAAAAACCTATAAAAGCTATAGAATATGTGATTTTACATGAACTTACACATTTAATCTACCCACATCATCAAAAAGAATTTTATGATTTTTTATATAAATTTATGCCTGATTATAAAGCAAGAGAAGTTTTTCTAAAAAGTCTTATTTTTTAACAAGAATTTATTTTAATTTAAAAAAATATTTATTAAAATAAATAGTTTTTAAATATCTTTTAAAGGAAAAACAATGAAAAGAAGAAATTTGTTAAAAGTAGGTGCTTTGGGTTTAGCTGCTATGCTTTTTAGCGGGGTGGCTTTAAATGCTAATGATGTGGTTAATTTTCCAAAAGATAAGCAAAAAGCTTTACTACTTTCAAGTTCAGGTTATAAAGACACTGGGTATTTAAACCATGCTTTACCTTGGCTTAAAGAATTTGTTGAAAAAAACAACTTAAAAGGTAAAAAAGTAGCATTTATACCTTATGCGGGTGTTAGAAAAACTTATGAGCAATATGAAGCACAAGTTGCTAAAGCTTTAGAAAGTTTAGAACTTCAAATAATTAGCGTACATAGAGGAAATGCTGTTGATATTGTTAAAAGTGCTGATGCGATTTTTGTAGGGGGCGGAAATACTTTTGAACTTGTAAATCAACTTTATAATAATAACCTAGTAGAACTCATTGCAAAAAGAGTAAGTGAGGGTGTGCCTTATGTTGGTTGGTCAGCAGGCTCAAACGTAGCAGGTGCAACTATGATGACAACTAATGATATGCCTATAGTTGAACCAAAATCATTCAACACTTTTAATATCTTCCCTCATCAAATCAACCCACATTTTATCTCAGGCAAACCAGTAGGACACAATGGTGAAAGCCGTGAAGAAAGACTTGAAGAGTTTTTGATTGTTAATCCTAAAGTAGTGGTTTATGCTTTACCTGAAGGTGTTGCATTGTCACTTGATGGTAAAAAAGCAAAAGTTTTAGGTATGGATAAAAATGCTCCACTTTTAAAACTTGAAAACAAAAAAGAAATTCAAAAAATCGCTATCGGTTCTGAATTTAACTACTAAAATAACAAGCTATCTATATTTTAGATAGCTTGTTTAAGCTTTCCTTAGAATTAAAATTGTTATATTTATGCTTTAGAAATTTTAATTTTAAGGTTTTAAACTTGCTTTTAGAAATTACTTTTGATTATAAATCTAAAAACGATATTTTTGAGTATTTGTTAGCTTATTATGCTAAAGATTATGTGTATAATTATGAGCAAAAAGATGAAAAAATCATCATTAAGATTAAAGGCGAAAAAGATGAAATTCAAGCCTTTTGTTCTAATTTAGAAAATATCAGCCATAGTGTTTTTTTAAACAAATTTGACTTAAAAGTTATAGAAGAAGATTTTACACCTATAAAAAAAGAAAAAACCTTCACTAAAAGAAGTTTTTTAACAAGACTTAATGCAAATGCTTATACCAATGGCGAGCTTTTAGAAAATGAATGGGGTATTTTTGTAGAAGAAGAGTTCAAAATAGAAGAAGATTTTATAAAAATCACTAAAGAAAATTTCTGCGATAATTTAAAAAAAGCCTTGGAAAAATTAAAAAACAAAGAAAAAATACATTTTAAAAGCTCAAAAGGAATATATGCTTTTGAAATTTTTAATGAAACATTAGATGATTTTTTAATACCTTGTGACCCAAAGCATATTAATGCGTTTTTTTCCTGTAATAACGAGCAGTTTAAAATCTTAGCAGGGGTTGAAAAGCCTCTAATGAAACTTAAATTTAATGCTATTTTTAGGCAAAATCATCAATTAAATCATGAGTATTTTAAAATAAAAATATACGATAATCTTTTCTTGTTTGCCTTGTGTTTTGAGCTTGAAAAAGAGGGAATTAAGTTTTTAAATTTTAAAAAGTTAGAACATTTTGAAGATGATTTTGAAATGGCTTTAATCGAAAATGAGCTAGTAGTTTGCAGGGGTTATGATTATATTTTACCTGAGTTTAAAAATTTGATTTTTCAAAAAGAAGATAAAAATTTTGCAAGAATTTCTTGTATATTGTCTGATTTTAAAGACAAAAAGCCTTTGCTTTTAGAACTTAGTAAAAAATATGATGATATTATTTTACTCGATAAAGAAATCAATCTTTTAAAACTAAATTTACCAAAAAGCTTTGATGAGTTTTATGAAACTATAAGTCAAGATGATGTTGCTAAGAGATTATTAGCTAATTATGAAAAAGAATTTACCCTAGTGCGAAAAGAACTAAACATGGCTAATAATTTTTTTAATCTTTTTGGCATGGTAGGGATGATTTTAGAGCTTGGTGAAGACGAGAAAAAAGCAGCATTAGCGCTTTTGGCCTTAGCAGATGAGAGTAAAATGGCAAAAGGCGTTAGGATAGATTTTAAGCTTAATGAGCAAAAAGAATTTGATTATACTAAGACCTTAAGAAGCGTGATGAGTTTTAAGCTTGCTGGAGTAGAAAATCAAATCATAGCCTTAGGTGTTGTTGAGAGCTTGGCGTATTTTTTAAGAGATTTATTTGATGATTTAAAAGCTAAAGAACAAGTTGATTGTGCCGTGCTTAGTGGGAGCTTGTTTGAACACAAAAGCCTTAGTAAAAATGTATTTAAACACATACCATTTTTTAAGTTAAGTGATGTCCCACTTTGGATATGAAATTCATATTAAAGGGCTAGTGCAAGGCGTTGGCTTTCGTCCTTTTGTTTTTAATATAGCTAAAGAGCTTAATTTAAAAGGTGAAGTTTATAATAATAGCTTAGGAGTTGTTATAATCCTTGAGTGTAGTAATGATGAATTAGAAATTTTTAAAGAAAAACTTTTTGCTAATTTACCGCCTTTAGCTAGGATAGATGATTTTAGCTTTTCTTATAAAAAACTTCAAAAAACTTATAATGAATTTAGTATAAGTACTTCACAAGATAGTGAAAAATTTAGCCCGATTTTAAGTGATTTTGCTCTTTGTGAGGATTGCTATAATGAATTTTACGATGAGAAAAATCCGCGATTTAAATATCCTTTCATCACTTGCACAAATTGCGGGCCAAGATTTTCTATTATAAAAAAACTCCCATATGATAGAGTTAATACGACTATGGATGAGTTTAAAATGTGTTCTTTTTGTCAAAGCGAGTATGAAGATCCTGCTAATCGTCGTTTTCATGCCCAACCACTCTCATGCCCAAAATGCAAAATTACTATTTTTTTAAAAGATAAAAATCAAAATATTTTAGCCAAAGATGAAAAAGCTTTTATCTTGCTTGCAAAGCTTTTAGAACAAGGTAAAATCATAGCTTTTAAAGGTATGGGTGGGTTTCATTTAATTTGTGATAGCACAAATGAAAATGCTATAAATGAACTTAGAATACGCAAAAATCGCCCTAAAAAGCCTTTTGCTATCATGGTAAAAGATCTTAAAATGGCTCAAGAATTAGCTTTTATTAATGAAGCTGAAGCAAAACTTTTAACTTCAAATTTAAAACCCATAGTTATTTTAAATAGCAAAAATATCCATAAAAGCTTAGCACCAGATACCAATAAAATAGGTATTATGTTAGCTTATATGGGAACGCATTTAATGCTTTTTGAGCACTTTAAAAAACCTATCATTGCAACTAGTGCTAATCTAAGCTCACAAAGCATTATTTATGAAGAAACAAAACTTTTAGAGCAACTTAGTGATGTATTTGATTTTTATCTTGATTATGATAGAGTAATACATAATTCAAGCGATGATAGTATTGCTCAAGTAATTGGCAAAGAGGTGATGTTTTTAAGGACTTCAAGAGGTCTTAATCCACTTTATATCAACACAGCAGGTATTTTTAATGTAAAAGAAAATATTCTTGCTCTAGGAAGTGAATTAAAAAATGAATTTGCATGTTTTTTTAAAAATCAAATTTTTATTTCTCCTTATATAGGTGATATGAAAAGTTTAGACATACAAGAGAGATTTTTTAAAGTTTTAACTTTTTTTCAAAACTCTTATAAACTAAATTTTGATCATATTTTAAGCGACAAACATCCACAATTTAACTATGTAAAAGAATTTAAAGATTATAAAAATTTTGGCGTGCAACACCACTATGCGCATTTGTGCGCTTGTTTATTTGAACACAAAATTTACAAAAATGATGTTTTAGCTTTTGTTTTTGATGGGACAGGTTATGGGGATGATGGAAAAATTTGGGGTGGGGAGATTTTTAGAGCGAATTTAAAAAGCTATGAAAGACTAAATCATTTTAAAAATTTCAAACTAATTAATGCAGATATTAAAAATATCGCAAATTTAGCTTTTGCTTTGATTTTTGATTTTAATTTAGAAAGCAAAGCTAGTGAGTTTTTAGCTAAATTTTCTCAAGTAAAATTAGACAACCTTAAAAAAATTCACTCTCAAAGCTCTTTATATACAAGTTCTCTTGGTAGGATTATTGATGCTTTTGGCGCGCTTGCTTTTGATATACAAAAGCTTGATTATGAAGCACAAATTGGACTTTTGATGGAAAAATATTATGATAAAAATCTTGATTATAGTTATAAATTTGATATCCAAGAAACAGAAATTTGCTTTAAAAATGCCTTTTTACAAGCTTTAGAAGATAAAGATAAGGTTAAAATTAGCACAGGTTTGCTTAATGGCATTGCAAATTTAATTATAGAATATTCAAAAGATTTTAAAGAAGAAGTGCTTTTGTGTGGCGGAGTATTTCAAAATAAAACCTTACTTGAAATTTTAGATCAAAAAAATTTTGCTTATAAAACTTCTTTGCAATTTCCTTGCAATGATAGTTCTATTGCACTTGGACAACTTGTACATTATTTATCTTTAAAAACTTAATAAAACTCATATTTTTTTAATACTTTTTTATATACAATAAAATAAAAAGATAAAGGAAAGATTATGTGTAAAGATTGCGGCTGTTCTATTAATGGACATGAACATCATCATGATCACCATCATGAAAATCCAGCTTTAAAAGATGAAAAAACTATTAATGTTATTAGTAAAATTTTATCAAAAAATGATCATCAAGCAGCTCATAATAGAGAGCATTTTAATGAGTATAATACTCTTTGTATTAATCTAATGAGTTCTCCAGGAAGCGGTAAAACAACGCTTTTAGAAGAAACTATAAAAACTTTAAAAGATGATTTAAAAATAGCTGTGGTTGAAGGGGATTTAGAAACTAATAATGATGCAAATCGCATTATCAAAGCAGGAGGCTTAGCTCATCAAATTACCACAGGACAAACTTGTCATTTAGATGCTTTTATGGTGCATGAAGCTTTACATCATTTTAAACTTAGTGAACTTGATATAGTATTTGTTGAAAATGTGGGAAATTTAGTATGTCCTGCAAGTTATGATTTAGGCGAGCATTTAAATGTAGTTTTACTTTCAGTAACAGAAGGTAGTGATAAGGTAGAAAAATATCCAGTGATGTTTAGAAAGGCTGATTTATTAGTCATTACTAAAGCTGATTTAGCTCAGCATTTTGACTTTGATTTTAAAGCAGCTTCCATGGCTGCTAAAAGGCTAAATCCTAAAATAGATATTATGATTTTAGATAGCAAAACAAAAACAGGATTTGATCTTTGGATAAATTATCTAAAAATGAAAAAGGAGCTTAACTAATGTGTCTTTCTATACCTTCTAAAATTTTAGAAATTGATGAGCTAAATTCAGCTATAGTAGAAACTTTAGGGGTTAAAAGAAGAGTGAGTTTAGACTTGATAAGCGAACCTTTAAAGGTAGGTGATTATGTGCTTATACATGTAGGTTTTGCTATGGAAAAAATTGACACTCAAGCTGCACAAGAGAGTTTAAAAATTTATACAGATATAGCAGAGAAAATGCAAAATGGACAAATCGATGAAAATGAAGGTGATATGGGGCTAAAAAATGGATTTAATTAATGATTTTAGAGATAAAGAAAGAATTTTAGCCCTAAAAGAACTTATTGCTTCTAAAATTACTAAGCCTATTAATATCATGGAAATTTGTGGTGGACATACGCATAGTATTATGAAATTTGGTTTGCCTGATTTATTACCCAAAGAAATTAATTTTGTGCATGGTCCAGGTTGTCCTGTGTGTGTTATGCCAAGAGAGCGTATTGATGTGGCTTTAAAGCTTGCAAGTATGCCAAATACTATCTTTTGTGTATTAGGCGATATGCTTAAAGTGCCAGGAAGCTATGAAAGCTTAATTGACCTTAGAGCTAAAGGAGCTGATATTAGAGCGCTTTATACACCTTTGGATGTGATAGATATAGCTTTAAAAAACCCTGAGAAAAATATCATCTTTTTTACCATAGGTTTTGAGACAACTACACCTATGAGTGGGGTGATTATAGAAAAAAGTATAGCCTTAAATTTAAAAAATTTATTTTTTCATATTAATCATGTATTAGTTCCACCCGCAGTAGAAGCTATCATGCAAGATGAAAATGTAAAAATTGATGCCTTTTTAGGACCTTCTCACGTAAGCGTTATCACAGGATCAAACATTTATGAACCTATTGCTAAAAAATACAAAACCCCTATAGCAGTGAGTGGTTTTGAGCCAGTTGATATAATGCTTAGTGTGTTAAATATAGTAGAGCAAATGAATGCAAATACTTTTGAAGTTTATAATGAATATCACAGAGTAGTTAGCAAAGAGGGAAATTTAAAAGCCAAAGCTTTAGTAGAAAAATACTTTAAGCCTTGTGATTTTGAATTTAGAGGTCTTGGAGTGATTGTAAATGGGGGGCTTTGTTTAAAAGATGAATATGCACACTTAGATGCTAGCAAAGTGTTTGATTGTAAAGTGCAAAGTAAAGATGAAAGCAAAGCTTGTATTTGTGGTCAAATTTTAAGAGGCTTAGCTAAGCCTTATGATTGCAAGGTATTTGCAAAAGCTTGTACTCCAAAAAATCCCATAGGTAGCTGTATGGTTTCTAGCGAAGGAGCTTGTGCGGCTTATTATAAATATTATCAAGATAAGGCATAAAATGAAGCAAATTACTTTAGCCCATGGTGGCGGTGGCGAAGAAATGAATGCTTTGGTAAATGAAATTTTTTCTATTTTTGAAAATGATGTTTTAAAAGAAGCAAATGACGCTGCTATTTTAGATGATTTGGCTTTTAGCACTGATTCTTTTGTGCTAAATCCTATCTTTTTAAAAGATATAAATATAGGAAAATTAGCAGTTTGTGGTAGCGTAAATGATGTATTAATGGTGGGAGCAAAACCGCTATATTTATCGCTAGCTTTGATTTTAGAAGAGGGTTTTGAGATAGAAAAGTTAAAAATTATACTAAAATCTATAAAAGAAGAATGCGATAAAGCGGGAGTAAAACTAGTTTGTGGAGATACTAAAGTTGTTCCTAAAAATAAAGGCGATGAAATATATATTAATACTTCATGTATAGGTAAAAATATACAAAAAATCAACACCAAAGACTTAAAAAGTGGTTGTAGTATATTAGTTTCAAGGGATATTGGAGCTCATGGTTGTGCGGTTTTGGTTGAAAGAAATAATTTAGAGGCAAATATCCAAAGTGATTGCAAAAGCTTAAAAGATGAAGTTTTAGCACTTTTAAATGCAGATATTTCTATAAAAGCAATGCGTGATGCTACGCGTGGTGGACTTAGTGCGGTTTTAAATGAATGGGCTAAATTAAGTAATTTAGAGTTTTTAATATATGAAGAAAAAATCCCAGTTTGTGATGAAGTTTTAGGGGTTTGTGAGCTTTTTGGATATGAGCCTTATGAGCTTGCAAATGAAGGAACTTTTATTGTTTGTGTAGATAAAAAAGATGAGCAAAAAGCATTAGAAATTTTAAAACAATTTAATGCTAATGCAGCCATTATAGGTGAAATCACAGCTAATGAAAAAGCAAGAGTGGTTTTAGAAAATGCTTATGGAGCAAAACGCATTTTAGAAGCTCCAAAAGGCGAACTTTTACCAAGAATTTGCTAATGCATGAGTTAAGTATTACAGAATCATTACTAGAGCTTTGCGAAGAATATGCTCAAGGAAAAGCTATTGAAGAAGTGCATGTTAAAATAGGGCGCTTAAGCGGGGTTGAACCTCCACTTTTACAAAGAAGCTTTGAAACTTTTAAAGAAAATAGTCCTTTGTGTAAAAATGCTAAATTTATTATGCATATCCAAGAAGTAGTAGTTGAGTGTCAAAAATGCCATTTTAGTGGAGTGCTTGAAAATAATATCTTTTGGTGCCCAAAATGCGAAGATAAAGATTTAAAAATCATAGACGGAGAAGAACTTTATCTTATGCAACTTGTTTTAAAAGAAAACGAGGATTTAGAAAATAATGACAAATAAAGAAATCATCTTAGGTGCGGGTTGTTTTTGGTGTACTCAAGCTGTGTTTGATGAAATTAAAGGTGTAGTTTATACAGAAGTAGGTTATAGCGGTGGTAAGCCAAATCCAAGTTATGAAAGCGTGATAAATGGCGATGGAAATATAGAAGTAGCTAAGATAGTTTATGATGAAAAACGAATTTCATTAGAAAAAATCTTAGAAATTTTTCTCAAAATGCATGATCCAACAAGCTTAGATAAACAAGGTGCTGATGAGGGGATGCAATATAGATCAGTTATTTTTTATCAAACTAATGAGGAGTTAAAAATTATTAGCAATTTTTTACAAAAAGTACAAAAACATTACGCTAAAGCTATAGTTACACAAGTTTTAAAATTAGAAAAATTTTATAAGGCTGAGGATTATCATCAAAAATATTTTAAAAATAATCCCAATCAAGCTTATTGTAGATTTGTCATTACACCAAAGCTAGAAAAACTAGTAAATCATTCCTAATTTTTCTTTTTAGAAATAGGGCAAACCCCAAGTGGACAAGCTTGTTTTCCACTAAGCACTCTTATAGGACAAACAGCAAAAATACCTGTTAATAAAGGAATTAAACCCAATAATCCCCACCAAGTTGAAAAATAAACCCCTAAAGAAAACACCACTATGGCTAAAGCTATTCTTAACACTCTTTCTAATTTACTCATAATTTCTCCTTTTTTTGTTGATATTATAAATAAATTTTAAAAGTATTTCTGTGATAAAGTTACAAAGAAATTAGTATTATTTTAGATCTTTCAAGTTTGATTTTACCTTCATTTTCTAATTCTTTTAAAATTCTTGAAACAGCTTCTCTAGCGCTTCCTAAGTGATTAGCTAAAGCTTCATGAGTAATTTTTAAAGTATTATTACTAGCATTTTCTTTTAAAAAATCACAAATTCTAGAAGATAAAGGCATAAATAAAGCTTGTTCTAAAACTCTGATTAAGGTATTAAAACGCTTGGTGATTAAACTTAAAACATAATTATTAATTTTTGGGTATTTATCTTTTAAAATTTGAAAAATCGATGAGGGGATGATGGCTATACTTGTATTTTGAGTACTTTGTATAAAAACATCATAAGATATGCCATCCATATTACACTCAGAGCAAATAATGCATTCATCATTTTCTTTAAGGTGAAAAAGTGTTATTTCTTTTGCATTTGGAGTTAGAATAAAAGCTCTGAGTTCACCTTTTAAAATTTTTATAAATCCTAAACATTTATCATTAACCTTAAAATCTTTTTCAATGTTTATTATTTGTAAGTGTTCTTGTATGAGTTTGAGATCTTGTTTTTCTATTTCAAAACGAGAAAGAAAATTTTCCATATTTTTAAGTTTTAAAAGCCTATAAAAGGCTTTTAAATTTTAGTGGCAACCACAACCACCACATCCACAACTTTGACCAAAGAAGCTTTCTAGAGCTTGCATATTTGGAAGTTCTGTTACTTCATTTACTAATTCTTTATAAGCAACCACACCATCTTTAACTACAAACACCGCTCTAGCTAAAATTCCCTCAAGTGGACCATCAGCCATTAAAACACCATATTTTTCACCAAATTCTTTAGAAACAAAATCACTTGCAACAGTTAAATTATCTATACCCTCAGTTGAGCAAAAACGACCCATAGCAAATGGTAAGTCCATACTAACTACGATTACTTCCACACCGCTTGCTGCTGCCTTTTTATTAAATTCTCTAGCTTCGGTTGCACATACTGGAGTATCAAGACTTGGCACGCTAATAATAATTTGAGTTTTACCTTTTGGAGCAATTTCAACACCTGAAAGATCTTTAGCTTTTAAAGTGATATTTGGAGCCATATCGCCAACTTGAATATTATTTCCTTTTAAATTTACTTTATTTCCTTTGAATAATACACTATTCATTTTTTCTCCTTGAATGATTTTTATTAATCATAATATAAAAAGATTAATAAAGTCTTATTTTTATTCTTCTTTACACATACCTGCTTCGATTAGAAAACACGAAGGTTGATAATTGCTTTTTTTAATCTTATCATATTTTGCATAGCTTAAGTATAAAGTATCCTTAGCTCTAGTTACTGCTACATAAAAAAGCCTTCTTTCTTCTTCTAAACTCCCACCCATACTCATGAGTTTTTGATTAGGAAATCTTCCTTGTGCAAGATCAATTACAAATACAAGTTCAAACTCAAGCCCCTTACTAGCGTGTATACTTAAAAGATTAACCCCACTACCACTACTCATTTCACTAGCACCAAGAGTAAGAAAATTATAGTATTTGTAATTATCACTATAATTTTTAGCAAGTTCTTTTAATACAAACATTTTTGCATTGATTTTTTCTAAAATTTCATTTTTTTTATTTAAATCAACATTAGAGTTTTTATTAGTCGCTCTTTTGGTTGCTAAAATATCACAAATTTCTTTAAAATAATCATTTTCTAAGATCAAATTTACAAGTTGAGTTGAAACCTTACACTCGCTTGCTTTTTTAATAAAAAGATAAATTTTTTCAAGATTTTTAGCACAAAACTCGTTAATTTTAGGAAGGCTTAAAATAGGATGGGTGTTAAATTCGCTTTCTAGATTAAACCTTGAAGGCGAGGCTAGCTCCTCAATATCATCAAAAAGTCCTAGTTGATAACTTTGTTTTTTGTATTTTTTTAAACTCACACTACTATCAGGATTTAAAAAGCCTTTAATCAAACTAGAATGCCCTAATTTCAACAAAGCGTCAAAAATATCTTTTGCTAAAACCCCACCAACTCCTTTGGTGTATTCAAGTAAATGTATAAAAGCCATGATATCTTTTGGATTAAGCACGATTGCAAGCATAGAGCAAAAGTTTTTAACTTCCAAGCTTTCAAAAAAGCTTCCCCCACCTTTTCTTTTGCTTGCTATACCAAGTTCTCTTAAGGCAACTTCTACTCCATCTGCACTAGAATTGTTTCTAAAAATAACAGCAATTTCATCAAGATTAACACCGCTTTGTAGGATTATTTTTGCTATGGTAGAGTATTGATCAAATAATTCATTAAAAGTTAGCAAACTTGGAGCTTTAAAATCTCCTTCCCTAGTTACAATTAATTCTTTAGGATATAATCTTTCATTGTTTAAAATAACCTTATTAGCTAGCGCAAGTATATTTTTACTAGAACGATAATTTTTATTTAAAGTAAAAATATTTGCATCGATAAATCTATCTTTAAAACTTCCTATAATAGAAATATCAGCCCCATTAAAAGCATAGATACTTTGATCATAATCCCCCACACAAAATAAACTTTTACTTTTAAAAGCATCAATTAATGAGCCTTGTAAAGTATTAGTATCTTGATACTCATCTACTAAAATCTCATCAAATTCAAAATGATGTGAAGCTAAAACATGTTTTAATTTGATTAATAAATCATTAAAATCCACATAGTTAAAACGTGCTTTTTCTTCTTCATATTCTTTTAAAATATCTTCATAAATTTCAGCATAAACAGCTTGTTCATCATAGTTTTGACAAAACCAATTATAAAATTCATCTAAATTTGCATTAGTATTTTGAAATAAAGAATATACATCATACAAATAACTTGGCATATAAGGTTTAGTATCACTTAGATGATGAAAAGTGCGTTTTTCAAAAATAGAACGTAAAAGAATTTTAAGCTCACTTGCAGGTTTTAAAATAATATCATGATTTAATTCTTTAAGCAGAGAATAAGCAGTGCTATGAAAGGTTCCTGCTGTGATTTTTGAAGTAATGCTTTTATCAAAATATTTACCAAGTCTTTCTATCATTTCCTTACTAGCTTTGTTTGTAAAGGTTAAAAGCATAATTTTTTCAGGCTTTATACCATTTTGAAGTAAAAAGGCTATTCTTGCAACTATAGTTGAAGTTTTACCTGTACCTGCACTTGCTATGATAAGATTGTGTCCAAAAGGAGCACTAGCGGCTTTGTATTGTTCTTCATTTAAACGCGATAAGGGCATGAGCTTCCTAGTTTAAAATTATATTTTGTATATCATTAAAATAAAAATGATTGATACCGTCTTTATATTCATAATAAAGCGTAAGTTTATGAGAGTCTAAAATAGTCTTAACAATGTATAATCCAAGTCCAAAACTATCTTTGTTTTTCTTTCCTTGCGTAAAGGCTTGAGTGTAGTATTTTAAGTCTTTATCTAAGGCTTTTCCTTTGTTTTTAAAGCAAAGATAATCTTTAGTTATTTCTATGGTAACGCAATTTTCATCAGAGTATTTTGTCGCATTATCTATCATATTTTTCATCGCAGTAGTAAAGAGTTTAAAATCCACATTGACACTAAAACTTTCTTTGATGCTAATTTTTACCTTTTCATCATCACTCATAGCTATATCTTTAGCTTCATCTAAAAGATCTAAGATATTGTATTTTTTTAAATTAATCAAACCAGCACCTGAGGTAATTTGTTCAATCGCTGCAAATTCATTAATCAAAATTTCCAAACGATTAAAAGCGCCTACTAATCTTTCTTTATATTTACTATCTTCAAGCATTTCTAAAGTAATTAAACCTTTAGTGATAGGAGTTTTTAACTCATGCATAATATTTCTTAAGAAAAACTGCCTTGAAGTGTTTAGTTTTTGAATTCTTAAAATAGATTCATAAAAGGCTGTTGCTACTTGAGAAATTTCATCATTACCTTTACTGACATTTTGAATTTCATTGAGTTTATTTTCGCCAAATTTATCTATTTGTCTTTTTAAAGCTCTAAGTGGTTTTAATTTTCTAATGATAAAAATATATAAAATCAATAAAACCATTACTACTATGCTAGCAATAAGCTTAATCACAAAATAACGATAACCTTGATATTCTAAATCTTTGTACAAATAAAGTTTTCCATCAAAGATGATTTTTAAGTACACATTATCTTCTAAAGTAATAATTTCAACTACACCCGTGCTAGTTTGAGCACGTGCTATAGTTTCAGCCTTGTAGATAATTTTTCTTATAGAAGATGGCGCGGTTAGTTCTATCATTTTGTAATTTTTTGTTTGCTCATAAAATTCTTTTTCACTAATTACACGATTAAAATACAACAATCTTGCATTAGCTATAAAAGAATATTTCGCATTAAGCTCATTAGTGTAATTTTGTTGATCATATTTTATAAGCCATAAAAATGCCAAAATCACACTAACACTAGCAAGTAAGAAAACAAAGGTTATAGTATAAAAAATCGATGATTTGTTCATTGAGTTAATTTATATCCTATGCCTCTGATTGAGTGAATATATTTTGGAGTTTTAGGATCATCTCCGATTTTTTGTCTGATTCTACTAATGATTACATCTATGCTTTTATTGCTAGAGTCTTCACTAATAGAGCTACAATTATACACAAGTTCTTCACGGCTTACCACTCCACCTTCTTTTTTAATCAAATAACTTAAAATATCAAATTCAGCATTAGTAAAGCTAATTTCTTGATCTTTCATGGTAATAGTGTGTTTATATTTATCATATACAAGATCTTTTTTAACTTGAGTTTGAGCGGTTTTGGTGTTTGAAATTCTTCTTAAATGACTTTTAATTCTTGCTTGAAGTTCTTGAGGATTATATGGTTTTGGTAAATAATCATCAGCACCCAAATCAAGCGCAGCAACCTTATCGCTAATATCATGTCTTGCACTTGAAATGATAATAGGTGTATCATATTTTTTACGAATTTCCTCGCATACTTCAAGTCCATCAAGTCCAGGCAAGCTTAAATCCAAAATGATTAAATCATAAGGATTTAAAGCAAGTCTTGAAAGACCTATATAAGGCTCATGAGCAATATCTACTTTCATATCAAATTGCTCTAAATATTCAGCTATAATCTCTGCTAATTCTAAATCATCTTCTATCATTAAAATATTTGTCATTTTTTTCCTTTCTTAAAAAAGTAAAGCTCTAACCATACCGCCTCTATTAATCCAAATTTTAACATATTCTTTGTCTTTATTTAATTCTAAAGCCTTAGATAATTCTTTAAAATTTGAAACTTCGTATTGATTAATACCTATGATAATATCACCTTGCTCAAAACCTATTTTTTCTGCTTTTGATTTTGGAGTAACTTCGGTAATTAAAATACCGCTAATATTTTCAGGTATGCGGTATTGTTGTTTATTTTTAGAATCAAGTTCTACTAATTTTAAACCATCAATATAACCTTTTTCATATTGTAGCGATTTTTCATCTGTTTTTAGCATAAATTTAGCTGTTTTGACTTTATTATCTCTTTCATAAGTTACTTCTATAGCTTGTTTTGGATCAATACTTCCTATATAATTTTTTAAATCCATAGGGCTTTTAATCACAGTTTTATCTACTTTTATAATCAAATCACCTCTTTTTAATCCTGCATTATAAGCTGCTGAGTCTTTTTGAACTTCTGTTATTAAAGCTCCTTCTTGATTAGTATAAGCTTTTTTAATATCTTGAGTTAAAGCTCCTATGACTACGCCTAAATATCCTCTTTCAATTTTTCCATGTTCAATGAGTTTTTGTGCAATAGATTTTGCCATATTAGAAGGGATTGCAAAGCCTATGCCATTATTTCCACCACTTCTTGAAAGTATGGCTGAATTTATCCCAACTAAAGCCCCTCTACTATCTACCAAAGCCCCGCCTGAATTTCCAGGATTAATTGAAGCATCAGTTTGAATAAAATTTTCATACTGATTTAAACCTATATTATTTTTATTTAAAGCTGATATAATCCCGCTTGTAACACTACTTCCAACGCCAAAAGGATTACCTAGAGCAAATACTACATCACCTTCTAATAATTTATCTGAATCAGCAAAAACCACAGCAGGTAAATTTTTTGCTTCTATTTTTATCACTGCCAAATCTGTTTTAGGATCAGCGCCAATTAATTTGGCTTTATATTCAGTGCTTGAATCAGGTAAATTTACAGTGATTTTTTCTGCACCTTCTATAACGTGATTATTTGTTATAATATAACCATCGCTTGAGATAATCACGCCTGAACCAAGTGAACTTACTACTTCTTTTTTATTCTTTTTACTTTTTGGAGCTTGTGGGAAATCAAAACCAAAAAATTGTTTAAAATAAGGATCATTGAAAAAATCATCAATCCCAAAGGAATTGCTTTGAACGGTTTTAGAAGTTGAAATATTAACTACTGAATTTTTAACTTTTTGTATGGAATCATGATAAGAAAGTATAGTGTTTTGGTTATCGGTTGGTAAAGATCTTTTTACATTATCATCTGTTTGTTTAAAATCAATACTAGCACTAAAAATAGTAGTTGCTAATGCCAAAGAAAGAATCATAGTTTTTTTCATGTATTATCCTTTGTAAAATCATTTTATACAAGTATAAAATTTTATTTTTACACAATTGTAAACAAAACCTTTAGTATTAAAACTTATAAAAGTTGATTGACTAAGACTAAAGTTTATGGTATAATCTTATAAAAAATTAAGGAATAATAAAATGAATAATAGTTTATATGAAACACTAGGTGTTTCGCAAAATGCTAGCGCAGATGAAATAAAAAAAGCTTATAGAAAATTAGCAAGACAATATCACCCAGATATCAATAAAGAAGCAGGTGCTGAGGAAAAATTTAAAGAAATCAACGCAGCTTATGAAATTTTAAGTGATGAGAAAAAAAGAGCTCAATATGATAGATATGGCGATTCTATGTTTGGTGGGCAAAGTTTCCATGATTTTTCAAAAAATGCAGGTGGAGCTGATATTAACGATATTTTGAATAATATTTTTGGCGGAGGCTTTGGAGGCTTTGGCAGAGGTTTTAGCTCTAGTAATAATTTTAGAAGCGGTTTTGGAGGCTTTGGCGGGTTTGAAGAGGATTTAGACTTACAAGCAAATGTTAAAATTCCTTTTGAAAAAGGAATTTTAGGTGGCGAGCATACTATAAACATCAATAATGAACAAGTTAAAATCAAAATTCCACACGGCATAAAAGATGGTGAAAAATTACGTATAAGAGGCAAAGGAAAAAGCTTTCAAGGACAAAAAGGAGATTTGATTTTAAAAGTAGAGCTTGAAAAAAGTGATGAATACGAAAGAGAAGATGATGATTTATACAAAAAAGTTGAAATTAGCTTAAAAACAGCACTCTTTGGAGATAAAATCAGCGTACATACCCCAAGAAAAGAAGTTAAAATCACTATACCGCCAAATTCTAAAAACAATCAAAAAATCAGACTTAAAGGCTATGGAGTACAAAATAGAAAAACAGACCTTTATGGGGATATGTATTTAATTTTAAATGTAAAAATACCTGATATTAATAGTCTTGATCCTGAATTTGTAAAAATTTTAGAAGAAAAATTACCTTAAAAGGAGTATGCAATGGAGCATAGTTATGATGAACCGGTGTATCTTATAAGTGTTGTTGCAAAGGTTTTAAGCATACACCCACAAACTCTAAGACAATACGAAAAAGAAGGTTTGGTTGAGCCAAGCAGAACCGATGGCAAAATGAGACTATATTCTCAAAAAGATATAGATAGAATCAAAATGATTTTACGCTTAACAAGAGATCTTGGAGTTAATTTGGCTGGTGTTGATGTGATTTTAAAGCTAAAAACAAAAATTGATGAGTTTGAAAATACCATTGAGGAACTAAGATTAGAACTTGATAGAAGAGATAATCCTTCAAAATCAAGAGCAGTAGTTAAGCACAGAAGTAATTTTGATTTAATTTTTTTAGAAAAAATGAAATAATAGAATAAAAAAGGCTAATTAGTGGAAGAGTTTTTAAATGTCTTTTTAGTTGCAGTTGCTTTTGCTGTAATTTTAAATGTAATTTTAAAAAAATTTGGTATTCCAACTATTATAGGCTATATAGCTACAGGTTTATTTGTGCGTGAATTTTATGGTTTTAGTACTAATGAAATTATTATCCATGTAGCTGAGTTTGGCATAGTTTTTTTAATGTTTACCATAGGGCTTGAATTTTCATTTAAACATCTTTTAGCAATGAAAAAAGAAGTGTTTTTAAATGGAAGTTTGCAAATGCTAACTTGCGGTTTGGTTTGTACTTTACTTGTAACTTATATTTTAGGTATAGCAAACCATATAGCAATGATAGCAGGTTTTGCTCTAGCCTTATCCTCCACCGCTATAGTTTTAAAAATACTTAATGATAGTGGCGATATCAACGAAGAATATGGCAGAAAAGCTTTAGGAATTTTGCTTTTTCAAGATATTGCTGTGATACCACTGCTACTAATGATTGATATATTTAGTTCTCAAAATGCTGATATTTCAAAGCTTTTACTTACAACCTTAGTCAGTGCTGTGATTTTGCTTGTTTTGCTTTATTTTATAGGTAAATACCTTTTTACTTATGTTTTAAAATTTATCATTAAGACTAATGCAAATGAAATTTTCATTGCTACTATACTTTTTACTGTAATAGGAGCAAGCTTTTTAGCACATTCTTTTGGTTTTTCATATTCACTCGGAGCTTTTATAGCTGGAGCTTTGATAGCAGAAACTAAATATAAACATAAAATAGAAGCAGACTTGGTTCCTTTTAGGGATTTACTTTTAGGGTTTTTCTTTATCAGTGTTGGCTTACAAATTGATTTTCATATAGTTTTTGAAAATTGGTTTTTGATTTTTGTTTTTGTAAGCTTGGTATTGTTAATAAAATTTGTAGTAATTTATGGTCTTTTAATCCTTTATACAAGAAAAAGAGTAGCGTTAAAAACTGCTTTGAGTATTTCTCAAATTGGAGAATTTGCGCTAGCAGTATTTTCGCTAATGCAAGTAAATTCACTTATAGATGAAAAAACAGCACAAATTTTCATTATAGTTTCCATCATCACTATGGTTGCAACACCTTTTATTTTAAATAATCTTAGAAAAATAGCCAACGCAGCCGAAGGTGAGCAAAACGATATGGCTAAATTTTATCTATGTGATCAAAAAATGAAAGATCATTTTATCATTTTTGGCTATGCAAGATTAGGTCAAGAAGTGGTGCAAAAGATTAAAAAAACAGGTATTCCATATCTAGTTTTAGAAAGTGATTTAAATTTGGTTGAGCTTGGGCGTAGCAGAAATGAGAATGTTTTTTTTGCTAGTGTAGCGCAAGTAGAAACATTAAAAGTAGCTAATATAGAAGAATGCTCAGTTGCTATTATAACTATAAGCAATGAAGCTAAACTTGATATGCTCTATCAAGTGCTTTCTAGTTTTAACAAACCTATACAAACGGTTTTAAAAACAAGTGGTACAGGTGCTAAAATCATTTTCCCACACACTGATAAACATTTACACATTGTAGATGCTGAAGCTTCAATAGCTAGAAATTTAGTACAAGAAGCATTACAATGTAGAATTAATACAAGTGCAGCAGAATGAAAAATGATGAAAAAGCTTTGAGAGTTAAATACGTAAGAGCTTTAGAAAAATTTACCAACTCTGCTGTAAGTGCTTTAAAAAGGGAAGATTTTGATTTAACTCTTTTTAGGGAAAGAATGCAAAAAAATGCTAAAATCTTTGAAAAAGTTCAAGCGGTATTTTTGGATTCTACTTATACTAAGGCTTTGGAGATTTTTGTAAATGAGTGTTTAGATGAAAGTTTAGACCAAAAAACTTTAGCTTCAAAAGCCAATGCCTTATATAAGCTAAAAAATAATCAAAGTTATAAAAAAGACAAACATAAAATTAAATTTAAGGATGAATATTGATAAATGTAATTTTTGATATGGATGGCACGCTTATAGATAGTGCTAATGCTATAGTATGTGCAGTAAATGAGATAAGAGCGGATTTAAATTTAGAACCTTTAAAAAGAGAGTTTATTTTAGATACTATCAACACTCCTGGGCAAAATTATGCTAAGATTTTTTATGGGGTTGATACTTACTCACATACTAGCTTTAAAGAAGGTTATGAGAAGTATTTTATCAAGCATTATGATCAAAGCGTGGTGCTTTTTGATGGTGTGCTTGAGGTTTTGGAATTTTGTAAAAAAAATGATTGTTATTTAGCTATAGCTACTAATGCACCTCAAGAAAGCTTAGTACCTATTTTAAAAAAACAAAACATTCTTTCATATTTTGATAAAATATTAGGTGTTAGTTATGGTATAGAAGCTAAGCCTGATCCTATGATGTTAAGATTAATCACAGATGAAGCAAAATATGAAAAAAGTATTTTCATAGGCGATAGCTTAAAAGACAGACTTTGTGCTAAAAATGCTAAGATGGATTATATACATATTTCTTGGCAAAAAGAAATTAAAGACTTGGATGAAGCTAACGATAAAACTACTTTAATAGAAAAAATTCAAACTTACATAAAAGGTTAAAAATGGATATATTTGATGAAATGTTTGCAAAAAGTCCTAAAGAAAAATTTATCGAAACAATAAAATATGCAAATTTAGGTGCATTAGAAAATGTTTTAGAAAAATTACTAGCCGATCATATCACTATGATAGAGCTTTTAGAAAAAAATAATTTAAATGAAAGCGATGTAGCACAATTTCAAATGGAAAATTCACTCTTAATAGATGAGAGAAAAAATGATTTTTATATAGGCTTAAGTGCTGAAATTTTAGGACATGAGGGTTGATTTTGCGTTTATTTTTATCTTTATTTTTGATACTTAATTTTTTAAGGGCTGAAGTATTTTTTGATTATACTTATAAATTTACCTTAAATAAAGATGAAAAAGCAAGTGTAAAAATAAAAGAAATTGATTATCCTGATGAGATTTATTATTTTGACTTTTCATGGACTTTATTTGATCAAACTAATATCATTGTTCATTCAAGATATAAAAAATACCCTAGACAATTTGTGATGTCTTTAAGAAGAAATTTAAACTGGGTAGATCAAACCTTAGTACCTGATTATAAAAATCCTCATATAGATAGAGCAAGATTAATACTTGAATTTAGTGATTTTAAAAAAGGCGAAGCTATTTTTACTGTGTATATTGAAGATAGAGATAAAAGATTAGAAGTAGAATTTTTAGACCCTAGAAAAGCTAGTCTTAACCAAAACTAAAGTAAAATTTAATAAAATACAATTATAAGAAAACTAAGGAAAGCATAGTGCAAAAGATCGATCAATATATGCATGAATTTTTATCTGAATTAAATTATAAGCCTATTTTAACCATGAGTTCAAAACTTCAAGGTGGTAAAAAATTACGCTCAAAACTACTTTTAAAAATAGCTGGGGAAAGCGATATTAGCTATAAAATCTGTGCCATTATAGAGTTAATTCATGCTGCAAGTTTATTGCACGATGATGTGATTGATGAGGCAAAATTAAGAAGAGGTGTAAAGTCTATCAATGCACAATTTGGAGCTAAAAATGCTATCATGCTTGGAGATATTTTATACTCAAAAGCCTTTTATGAACTTTCTTTGATTGATTTAAAATTAGCAAAAATCATTTCTAATGCTGTTGTTATGCTTTCTGTTGGTGAATTAATGGATGTAAATTTAAGTGAAACTTTCAATAGTGATAAAAACGCTTATTTACAAATGATATACAATAAAACAGCCGTTTTAATCGAAGCTAGTGCAAGGTGTGGGGCTATACTTGCTGATTTAAATGAAGATGATTTTGCAGAATATGGTAAAAATTTAGGTTTAGCTTTTCAAATTGTAGATGATATTTTAGATATCAAAGGTGATGAACAAACCTTAGGCAAACCCGCTATGAATGATTTTAAAGAAGGTAAAACTACTCTTGCTTATATGTATTTATATGAAAAATTAAATCCACAAGATCAAGAAATGCTTAAGTCTTATTACAAGAAAGATTTAAGTATAGATGAGATTGCTTGGATTAAAAATAAAATGCAAGAATATGGAATTTTTAATCAAGTTGGCCAAGAATTAAACACTTATGCAAATAATGCTTTAAAAACCATAGAAAAATATAATATAAAAGATTTAGAAGATATTATTAAAAGTATGATAGAAAGGGAATTTTAATGCATTATTATTGCATCAGTTTTACACACAAAAATACAGATATTGCTACTAGAGAAAAACTTTCCTTTTCTAATGAAGATAAAAAAAGAGAATTACTAAAGCTAATCCATGCTAATAATAAAATTTTAGAAAGCTTAGTACTTAGTACTTGTAATAGGGTTGAAATTTTTCTTTTTATTGGAGATGTTGAAAGCATTAATGAGTATATTTTAAAAACACTTAGTTTACTTTGTGGGGTTGATAGGGAAAATTTAAGCATTAAGGCTGATTTTTACGAAGATAGCGGAGCTATTCATCATTTATTTTCTGTAGCAAGTTCGCTTGATAGTTTAGTTATTGGTGAAACACAAATTGCTGGACAATTAAAAGATGCTTATAAATTTGCCCTGCAAGAACAAAGATGTGGTGTGCATTTAACTAGAGCGGTACATTATGCTTTTAAATGTGCGGCAAATGTTAGAAATCAAACTGAAATTTCTAAAAATCCTATCTCAGTTGCTTCAGTAGCAGTAGCAAAAGCTAAAGAACTTGTAAATTTAGAAAATAAAACTGCAGTTGTAGTAGGTGCAGGGGAAATGAGCGAGCTAGCCTGTAAGCATTTATTAAATGCTAAGGCTAAAGTATTGATATTAAATAGAGACATACAAAATGCCCAAAAGCTTTGTGAGGATTTAGGTGAAAATGCAAGTTGTGAAAGTATTGCAAATTTAAAAGAAGCATTAAATCAATATGAGATATTTTTTAGTGCCACAAATGCTCCACATGCTATTATAACTAATGATTTATTAGAAGAAAAAGATTATAAAAGATATTTTTTTGATATAGCAGTACCTAGGGATATTGATATAAAAGCAAATGAAAAAAATATAGTCTACGCTGTTGATGATTTAGAAGAAGTCGTAAGAAAAAATTTAACTCTAAGAGAACACCAAGCACAAGTTGCTTATTCTATAGTAGGCACTATGACAAATGAGTTTTTCCAGCATCTAAGCAAACTAGCAACCTTACCTTTAGTGAAACAACTACGCTTGCAAGCTGATGAAATCGCTAAAGAACAACTACAAAAGGCTATAGATAAAGGATATTTAAAACACTCAAACCATGAAGAAGCAAGAAAGCTTATAAGACAAGTAATGAATGCATTTTTACATCATCCTAGTGTAAATTTAAAAAAACTAAGCGGAACTATGCAAAATGATTCAGTCGTTAATGCTATGCGTTATGTGTTTGATTTAAAAAATGAAAACATGGAAGGTTTAAACCTTTATAAATGTGAATTTAATTTGGAGAATAATCATGAAATTTAGTAAATTTTATGCCATAAGTACAAAAGAAAATCCAAAAGACGCTACTTTACCAAGTCATATATTTTTAGTTAAAGGTGCCTTTGTAGAACAAATTGGAAGTGGTCTGTATAATTTTTTACCTTTAGGAAAAAGAGTTTTAGATAAGATTAAAAATATCATCAAAGAAGAAATGGATAAAGCAGGGGCTTTAGAAGTAAATTTAAGTTTTAATACTCCAGCAGAACTTTGGAAAGAAAGCGGGAGATTTAATGTTTTTGGTAAAGAGCTTTTACGCTTTAAAGATAGAAAAGAAAATGATTTTGTCTTAGGGCCAACTCATGAAGAAGCTATGGTGGCTTTAGTAAGAAATAAAATAAACTCTTACAAGCAACTTCCATTGCATTTATATCAAATAGGACTTAAATTTAGAGATGAGGCTAGACCTAGATTTGGACTTTTAAGATGTAGAGAATTTTTAATGAAAGATGGTTATAGTTTTCATGCTAATGAAGCTGATTTAGACAAAGAATTTAATCTTATGCATGAAACTTATAGTAAAATTCTTACAAGATTAGGGCTTGAATTTAGAGCTGTTGAAGCTGATAGTGGGGCTATTGGTGGAAGCGGTTCAAAAGAATTTATGGTTTTGGCTAAAAATGGTGAGGATGATATATTATTATGTGAGCATTGTGATTATGCTGCAAATATTGAAGCAGCAAAAAGAGCTAAAAAAAGTTGTGAAGATGAAAGGCCAGAGGCTGATTTTGCCACGCAATTTCACACTCCAAATGTAAAAACTATAGAAGAATTAGCGGAATTTTTTAAAATTAACCCTTACTATACTATCAAAGCTATTGCTAAAAAAGCTATTTATGAAAATGAAGAAAAAATTGTAGTATTTTTTATACGCGGTGATGATGAACTGCAAGAAGTTAAAGCGCTAAATGCAGCAAATGCACTAGAATTAGTTGATGTAAGTGAAGAAGAATTAGAAAAAGTAGGTTTAGTGCCAGGATTTATCGGCTTTATAGGATTAAATGGAGTTGATTTTTATATTAATCATGAGCTTGAAAATGAAACAAATATGATTATTGGAGCAAATAAAAAAGATTATCATTTAGTTGGAATTAATGTTGTAAATTTAAATAAAGAACGCTTTAAAGATCTTGCGGCAGTTAAAGAGCATGATCTTTGTCCAAAATGCCAACACAAGCTTAAGCAAAGCAAAGGTATTGAAGTAGGGCATATTTTTAAACTTGGAAATAAATACTCAAAAGCAATGAATGCAAGCTATTTAGATGAAAATGGTAAAGCTCAATTTTTCACTATGGGTTGTTATGGTATGGGAGTGAGCCGTTTGGTTGCAGTTGCCATAGAAGCAAGCCATGATGAAAAAGGTTGTATTTGGAATAAAACTTTAGCTCCTTTTGTTTTAGATATCATCGTTTCTAATATAAAAGATACAAAAGCCATGGAATTTGCTGAGCAAATTTATACTCATTTTAAAGATAAAGAAATTTTATTTGATGATAGAAATGAGCGTTTTGGTGTAAAGATTAATGATTTTGAATTAATGGGCTTTCCTTATGCTTTAGTTATAGGCAAAGGCTTAGAAAATGATGAAGTAGAATTAATCCATAGAAATACCTTAGAAAAACAAGTTTTAAAAACCCAAGAAGTAATTTCATACTTAGAGAAAATTCTATGATAGCAAGAATAAATATAAGCGCATTTTTGATTTTAGAATTAATTGCTAGTATTTTATTTATAACCTTTTTTGGTTTTTTAAATTTTTTTATGATAGTTTTTGCAAGTATGTTTTTAGGGGCAATGTTTTTAGCAAAGACTTGGACAAATCTCATCACTATGCAAAATACCAACACGAATTTATTTGGTATGATTAAATTATTTTCCTTAACTATAGTAGGAATTTTACTTTTAATACCAGGAATTTTAAGTACATTTTTAGGAATTTTGCTTTTATTTTTTATGATGGTGCTAAAACTTTTTACAAAACAAAAAAGAAAATACCATCATCAAACAAATAATGAAGAAGAAATCATCGATGTAGAAATCATACAGGAGCATAAAAAATGCAATTAATCATCGCAACAAGAAAAAGCCAACTTGCATTATGGCAAAGTGAGTATATAAAAAATAAATTATCGCAAACGCATTCTGAATTAGAAATTTCTTTAGAGGGTTTTAAAACAAAAGGTGATGTTTTACTTGATTCGCCTTTGGCTAAAATAGGTGGAAAAGGACTTTTCACAAAAGAACTTGAAGAAAGTATGTTAAGAGGCGATTCACATTTAGCTGTGCATAGCTTAAAAGATGTGCCTAGTTTTTTCCCAAAAGGTTTAGTTTTAGCTGCTATTTCAAAAAGAGAAGTGGTAAATGATGCTTTTTTAAGTGAGTATTATGAGAGCTTAAATGCTCTCCCAAAAGGTGCAAAAGTAGGTACAACAAGTCTTAGAAGAAGAATGCAACTTTTAGCGTTAAGGCCTGATTTAAACATCATTTCTCTAAGAGGTAATATCAACTCACGCTTAGAAAAACTTAAAGCCAAGGAATTTGATGCTATTATTTTAGCTCTAGCTGGCATTAAACGCTTAGGTTTAGATAAAGAAATAAAATACATTAGGGCTTTTGAACTTGATGAGATGATACCCGCAGCTTCCCAAGGAGCTTTAGGTATAGAAAGCATTGATGATAAACAAATTTTAAAATACCTTGAATGCTTAAATGATGAAAATGCCTTTATAGAAACCCATATAGAAAGAGATTTTATAAAAACTCTAGAAGGTGGTTGCCAAGTACCTATAGGAATTAATGCAAAAATCATTGATGAAAAAATAGAAATTCACGCCATAGTAGGCTTACCTGATGCAAGTAAAATTCTCAAAGAAAAAAGAGTAATTGATAAGCAAGATTACGCAAAAGCGGGCGAGCTTTTAGCTAAAGAAATGATAGCAAAAGGTGCAAAAGAAATTTTAAAAGAAGCAGAGAGTATGATATAAATGCAAAAATTCATAGAGCTTTTAGAAAAAAATAATTTATTAAAAACCATTCATGAGCCTGTTGATGTTGATCTTGAAATGGCACATTTAGCTTATATAGAAGTTAAAAAAGAAGATTCTAAAGCCTTACTTTTTACTAATGCGGTAAAAAATGGTAAAAAATACGATTATCCTGTCCTTTTAAATACTTTTTGTAATGAAAAAGCTTTAAATTTAGCATTTGAAAAAGACCATGAAGATGTGGCTAAAGAAATTAGTTCTTTGCTTAAAATGCATATACCACAAAGCTTTGGTGCAAAATTAAATTTTTTCAAGACCTTGCTTGATTTAAAAAATATCCCACCAAAACGCATTAAAAAAGATGGAGAATTCAACTATAAAAGCTTAAATTCATTATATGATATGCCTATTTTAAAAACTTGGGAAAAAGACGCTGCGCCTTTTATTACCATGGGGCAAGTTTATACTCAAAGCATAGATGGAAAACAAAATAATCTTGGAATGTATCGTTTGCAAGTAGTTAATGAAAAAACCTTACTTATGCATTGGCAAATTCATAAAGATGCAAGTCATTTTTTCCATGAGTATAAAAAAGCAAATCAAAAAATGCCAGTAAGTATAGCCATAGGTGGAGATCCTTTATATATTTGGTGTGCTCAAGCGCCTTTACCAAAAGGAATTT
This sequence comes from Campylobacter sp. CNRCH_2013_0855, assembly GCF_025773025.1. Taxonomy (NCBI): domain Bacteria; kingdom Pseudomonadati; phylum Campylobacterota; class Epsilonproteobacteria; order Campylobacterales; family Campylobacteraceae; genus Campylobacter; species Campylobacter sp. CNRCH_2013_0855. The sequence continues at coordinate 28,717 of NZ_JAKMTE010000007.1, forward strand.
TCGAACTTTTACTTTATGGTTTTATCAAGAAAAAACCTGCCATTTTGGCAAAATGCAAAAGTAATCATCTTTATGTGCCTTATGATAGTGATTTTGTGATTGAAGGTTTTGTAGATCCAAATGAATTTGCACCCGAGGGGCCTTTTGGAGATCATACAGGCTTTTATACTCCTGTTGAACTTTGTCCTGTCTTAAAAGTAGAAAAAATCTTTGCTAAAAAAAATGCGATTTATCAAGCTACGGTTGTAGGAAAACCACCTTTAGAAGATAAATACATGGGGCTTGGCACAGAAAGAGTTTTCTTACCTTTACTTCAAACAAATGCTCCTGATTTGATAGATTATAACATGCCTGAAAATGGAGTTTTTCATAATTTAATCTTAGCCAAAATAGAAGCAAAATATCCAGCTCATGCAAAACAAGTCATGCATACTTTTTGGGGTGTAGGACAAATGAGTTTTGTAAAACATGCTATTTTTGTTGATGAAAATGCACCTTGCTTGCAAGATTATGACAAACTCATACCTTATATACTTAATCGTTTTGATGAAGAAAAATTGCTTATTAGTGAAGGAATTTGCGATCAGCTTGATCATGCTTCAAGCACTTATTGCTATGGTGGTAAAGCAGGACTTGATGCGTGTGGTGATGAGAAAAAAGTTGAACTTGAAATTTTAAGCGATAAAGCTTTACTTTCACTTTTTAAAGAAAAAGATCAAAGTATTTTAAAATTAAAGCAATTTTACACCCAAACCTTTACTCCAATTTGTGTGATTTTGATTAATAAAAAAGAAAAAATTGCTCAAATTTTTGAAAAACTACAAACTTATAAAAAGCATTTTAGAATTTTAGTTTTCTTAGACACAGATGCTATTTTGGAAAATCCTTATATGCTAGTTTGGCGCGTGGTAAATAATATTGATGCAAAAAGAGATATATTTATCAAAAATGATTGTGTTGCGATTGATGCGACAAATAAAGGATTATTAGAAGATTATTATAAAGAATGGCCTTTAATGACAAATTGTTCTAAAGAAGTTATAGAGAGACTTATTGCAAGAAATTTACTTCCAAATGATGAAAAATTATTCAAAAAGTTTGAAATTTTTTAATTTTAAACTTTTTGAGAACACTTTTTGCTTGTAAGAAAATATAGATTTTTAATCTAAATATTAAGTTTTTTAAAATTATGTCGATAGAGTATTTTAAAGTCTTTTAAAAAGGAGTTTAAAATGGACATTAGTAACAATATTCAAAGAGATGCAAATGTAGCTCATTTTAGTACAAAAAGCGTTGAAAAAGCACCTCAAGAGAATAAACAACAAGTTAATTTAAACGATCAAGATGAGAATTTAAATGAAAAACTAAAAAACGCGACAGAAAAGCTTAATAGTCAAATGGAAACACTAGGAACAAATGTGCGTTTTGCATTTAATGATAAAATTAATGAAATGTATATAAATGTAACCGAAAAAGATACAGGAAAACTTATACGTAAAATTCCTAGTGAAGAAGCAATGAAATTAATAGAACATTTTAAAGGTGTTATTGGTACTATTTTTGATAAGGAGAGTTAATCATGGCGGTAGGTAGTTTAGGAAGTTTAGGGATAGGTTCAGGAGTTTTAACAAGCGATACGCTTAATAAACTTAAAGAAGCAGAAATGCATGCAAATTTGAAATTTTATAATTCGCAACTTGAAACCAACAGTTCAAGACAGAAAGATTTAGCAGAGCTTGAAGCTAAACTACTTGCATTTCAAACAGCTGTAAATAGTTTAGGAGATGCTTCACAGTTTAATCAAAAAAAAGTATCTCCTAGTGTAAGTGGAGATAGTGCTGCTGCTAGTTTAACCGTAGGATCTTTATCCAGTCTTACAAACATGAAAGTTATTGTGGATCAACTTGCTCAAAAAGATGTATATCAAAGTAATGGTTTTAAAGATAAAACTTCATCGGTACTACAAAATTTAGGTCTACAAGGCACAAAATCTTTCACAATCACACAAGATGGAAAAGAATATAAAATAGAAATTGATCAAAGCACTACCGTAGCTCAACTTGCTGAAAAAATCAACTCTGCTACAGGCGGCAAAGTAGAAGCTAAAATAGTCAATACTGGAGATAAAGAAAACCCGTATCGCTTGGTAGTACAAAGTAAAGATACTGGAACGCAAAACAATATCTCTTTTTCAGGAGATGAAGATCTCTTAAAAGGTATGGGATGGGAACTTGATAAAAATAGTATTAGCGCTGGTGGTTTATTTGGTTTTAGAGAAAATGGAAATAATGATAAAACTCAAATTAGCGGAACGCTTTCTTCTAAACCAAATGGAAGCGATAAATTATTAAATTCAGGAGATGGCAAAACCTCTTTAACTTTTGTAGTTAAAAATGGTGATACTTATGATAGATATACTATAGATATCGATGAAAGTACTACTTATGATAGCTTAGCTGAACAAATTAGTAAAAAAACTAATGGTAAGGTTAATTTAGAACTAACAAATACAAGAGCAACTTTCAAAACAACCAATGGGGCTGAACTTGGTATTTTTGATGGAGGTTATGCTGTAGATGAAGATGGTAATATTGATAAAGCAAATTATACTAGAGATGAGAAAGCTACAAAATTATTAAGTGAAAAATTTGGAATCACTTTAGATACTAGCACCCCACAAGGATATAATGTTTCCAAAGATAATGAAAACCATATCCAAAAAGGTATGGATGCTATCTTTAGTGTAGATGGTGTTCAAATGACTAGACCAACCAACATTATCACAGATATAAGTCCAGATACCACCTTAGAGCTTAAACAAAAAGGTGAAATAAGCTTTAATGTGACTCAAGATACAGCTGCCATAGCTGAATCTTTAGAAAGTTTGGCAACTGCTTATAATGATTTAATGCTAAATCTTACAGCAGCTACAAAATATGATCCTGATGCAGGAACAAAAGGAAATTTTGTAGGTGTTAATGCAATCTCAAATATAAAATCTCAAATTAATAATATTTTACTTCAAACTATCACAGTTGATGGAACAATTACAGTTGGAGATAGTGAAACTTCAGAAGGGACAAAAATATCATCTAAAGTTAGTTTATCTTTGGCTGATTATGGACTTACTATATCTAATGGAACCATGACTTTTGATTCTTCTAAATTTAACACCAAATTTAATGAAGATCCGGAAATGGCTGAAAGGTTTTTCGTAGGAAGTAATGGTTTTGAAGATATAAACTTAAGTGGAGAAAAAGTTGGAGGGTTTGCAAAAGACAATCCAGATGGCATTGATTTTACTGATTCAGAATTTAAAATTATTTACAATGAAGAAACCATAGATTTAACCAAAACAAAAAATGGCGATCCTTTTATACTAAAAGGAAGTACAGATGAAGAAATGGCTCAGAATTTAGTTGATCATATTAATAGCTTTGGCCTAGAAGGCTTAGAAGCTAGTTTTGAAATTATCAACCAAGGAAGTCCTGATCAAAAAATTCAATTTAAAATCAAAGGAACTTCAGGAAGTGATTTAGAAATTCAAGGTAAAGAAGACTTTTTAAAACAATTTGGCTTAAGTCCTAAAACTATGTATTCAAATTGGAAAGAAGAAACTGGAACTTTTGGGATATTAAAAAACACTATGAGGGAAATGATGAGTTCGGAAGGTTCTTTTGGTGGGTATAAAGCTTCCTTAACAAAAGAATCAAAGAATTTAAATGAAACCATAGAAAATACAAAAAACTCCATTGATGCAAAATATGACACAATGTGGTCAACATGGGCAGCATATGATAGTATTATTTCTAAATTAAATAATCAAGCAAGCGTTATTGCTAATATGATTAATGCAGCAAATAATCAAAATTCTTAAAATAAGAAAGGATTTAAATGGTAAATAGTGCAGTTTATAATGCATATTCACAAAGTCAAGCAGGCGTAGAATCTCAAGAAAAACTTATAGAGATGTTATACGGAGGGATTCTACGCTTTGCTAGTAGAATAAAAATAGCCATACAAAATGAAAATATAGAAGAAAGAGTGTATTATGTAAAAAGAGCTAGTGCTATTTTTGTTGAGCTTATTAATTGTCTTGACTATGAAAAAGGTGGAGATGTGGCACATTATCTAAGTGGTTTATACACTAGAGAATTACAACTTCTTTCTTTAGCAAATATAGAAAACAATGAAGCTAGAGTAGATGAAGTAATAAATGTAGTAAAAGGCTTATTAGAAGCTTGGAGGGAAGTACATCAAAAATGAGTGAAAAAAAATGGATAGATGAGTTTAAACTAGCTGTATATACTGAAGATATTGAAAAAATAATTAAACTCATCGAAAAACCTGATTTTAAAGATTGTCCTAATGAGGCTTTAGCACTTACTAATGAAGCAATAGCTTTTATGAAAAAAAAACAAGATAAAATAGCTATTAACTTGCAAAAACTCAAAAAAGCTTCTGCTTATATGAAGTAAAACATGGCGATAAGCCGAGTTCTGTCAAGAGCGATCATTTATCTAGACTTGTTTTTGCAAACAAGTTCAAGCGAAGGGTTATATTATAAGACTAAAACCACCCCTTCTTGCTGCAGATTGGGTTTACATAGCTAGCTTTGTTACCAAAGCTACTGGTAGGCTCTTACTCTACCGTTTCACCTTTTCCATATAAAATATGGTAGTTTTCTTTCTGTTGCACTTTCCCTTAGGTTGCCCTAGCCATCCATTAGATGGAATCCTTGTCTTATTGCAGCTCGGACTTTCCTCTTCAAAAGAAGCGATCGCTTGCCATGTTTAGATAAATTCTACCAAAAAAATCATTTTTATACTAGAGTAAAGATAAGATTTAATGTAATTTTTAATTCATTTTCATATTTTGCAAGCTCTAAATTTTTAACTTTTATATAAGGATCTAGTTCTTGTAAAAATTGCATTAAAAAATAAAAATCACTAATAAAACTCAATTTTAATTCATAATAAGCAAAATATTCATCTTGACTTTTATAACTTTGAATTTGCAAAGACCTTGCTTTAGTAAGATTTTTTTCAATATCTTTTAAAATGCTTTGATAATCTTTATCTAAACTCAAGAATGACGGCTCATTATAAGATATATTTTCATCTTTTTTTAAATCAGAAATCATTTCTTGTTTTTGCTCGTATTTTACTTGTAAAATATATAGCTCATCTTTTGACAACCTCATTTGCTTTTCAAAATAATCAAAAACACTCATATAAATCATGAAAAAACCAAAAACAAAAGCAACCATCAAAGCTAATGCAAATTCACGCTCAGATAACTTAGCAAAGATATTTTCTAAATTTTTATAAAGATTTTTCAAAAACAAGAGTGATTTTTCCATGATTAATTTCTTTATTTTTTAAAACAAAATGATGTTTTTTAAAATCTTCATAAAATTCATAGTCATTTTTAAGCTCTATAATAAAATCATTATTTTTAACATGTAAAGCCTCTATATAGGCTTGATGAGAATTTAAAACTCTTAAAAAATCATAAAAATCTTTATAACAAAGTGCATTCGCATAAAATTTTTGTAACAAATCAACCTTTAACTCATTTTCTTCTTGTAGTTTTTTAAACTCTTGATTTTGCTTTTGATTTATTTTTACCTGTTCTAAAATATCATCTTGCTTTTTTATTAAATTTTCATATTTTGTTTTCTCATTTTCATAAAATGATCTTTGTGTATATAAATACAAGGGATAAACTAAAGCTAATAAAACTCCATAAATAAAAGCCAATAAAATCTTAAAACTAAAAGATTTCAAATGATTTATTTTTTCTTTGTTGGTAAAATTAATCTTGACTTGATCGCATTTTTTTAACAATTTTTGATAAAAAATATTACTATTAAATTTATCAAAACTGCTAAGATTTTGAGTATCATCTATGCTTATAATGTGCTTATAGGTATTTTTTAATTTTTCTTCATATATTTTATCATAAACATTTAAAGGTATAACTTTACAATTTTGAAAATCACACCCCAAATACTCCACTAAAACTATGTATTTTTCCTTAAACAATAATACAAGATTTTCACCATTTGTATTATTTTTAAAATACACTTCAAAAAGTAAGGGTTCTGGGATTATATAATCAATATCTAGAATATCTTCATACTTGCACAAAAACACATGAGTAAAAGATTTATCTTGAAAATACTTTAGCTTATAAGAAAAATCATCTTTAAGACCAAGCTCTTCAAAGCTCTTTTTTAAAATTTCATCTTCACTAATAGGATTTACAAAATTAATATATAAAAGCTTTTCATAAGCAAGAAAATCTTTTAGAATAGTTTTCTTACTCATCATAAAGGATTTTCTTAAGGTTTTGCTCGTTTTTGTGCCAATTTTTCTCAAGTTGAACGAATAATTTTAGCATTACCTTTTTTTGTGCTAATTTTTCTATTTTAACCCTAGCTTCTTTACCTATACGCTTAATTGTAGTACCATCTTTACCCAGTATCATTCCTTTGTGAGAATTACTATCTGTAATGATAATGGCATTGATATAATAAATTTGCTCTAGTTCTTTAATTTTTTCTATTTTTACTTCAGTGCTATAAGGAATTTCATCACTTAAATTTTCATATATAGCTTCTAAGATAAAATCTCTATAAATGTCCTTTTCATTTGTTGTAGTAATAAACTCAGGATCAAAATAATACGGATGTTCAGGCAAATACTTAATCATCTCATCTAAAAGAATTTTTTTATAAAATTTTTGCTTTGCAGAATAGGGGATAATAGCACTAAAATGTGAGCTAAACTGAGAATACTCGCTTAATTTTTTAAGCAAAACTTCTTTTTTTACTAAATCAACCTTATTGATTAATACAATATGCGGTACTTTAGGGTTTAAACTTAAAAAATTTTCATAATCTTTAATATCATCATAAATACTAGCTACAAATAAAATCACATCACAATCAGCAATGCTTTTAATCGCTAAATCAATCATAAGCTGATTCATAGCCTTAGAGCTTGCATGCAAACCTGGTGTATCTATAAAAATAAGTTGATGATTTTCATGCATTATAATCGCATTAATCTTTCTTCTTGTGGCATTTTGCTTATGAGAAACCATAGCCACTTTTTCTTCTAATAAAGAATTAAGGATAGAACTTTTTCCCGCATTAGTTCTACCCACTATGCTTATAAAGCCACTTTTCACAAGATATACCTAGCTAAATCTTTATTTTCTATGATATCTCCAAGTTTAACTTGTACTTTAAAATCATCTACTTTATATACTTTACCTGCGTATTCATCTGCTTCAAAACTAATATCTTCTAAAAGTTTTTCCACTACTGTATGCAAGCGTCTTGCGCCAATATCTTGCATTTCTTCATTAGCCTTGCTTGCTATTTTTGCTATTTCTCTAATAGCCTCATCTTCAAAAACAAGTTCTACATTTTCAGTTTTTAAAAGCTCAATGTATTGTGTTAGTAATGAATTTTTAGGTCTTGTTAAAATAGCATATAAAGCATCCTCATCTAATGAATCAAGCTCAACTCTTAATGGAAAACGCCCTTGAAGTTCAGGGATTAAATCACTTGGTTTGCTTAGATGAAAAGCACCTGCTGCAATAAATAAAATATGATCAGTTTTTAAAGGACCAAATTTAGTTTGTATAGTGCTACCTTCAACTATAGGAAGCAAATCTCTTTGCACTCCTTCTTTGCTTGGATCTTGGCGGTTTGAATTGGAGCTTGAAACTGCTACTTTATCTATCTCATCGATAAAAATAATACCTTCATTTTCAGCTCTTCTTAAAGCCTCGCCTTTAATACTTTCCATATCAAGAATTTTCTCACTTGCTTCTTGAGCTAGAGCTATTCTTGCATCTTTTACCTTCATTTCTTTTTTAACTTTTTTATTACCCACACCAATAACTTTTACTATATCTTGCATAGCACCCATTTCAGGTGGTAAATTTGGATTAGTATCAAATACACTTTGTGAAATTTCAACTTCTATTGTGCTATCATCTAAATCACCAGCTTTTAATTTCACGCGCATTTTTTCTAAAGAATTTTGATACTCTTCTTGTTTTTCTTCACTAACACCCTTTGGTAAAGGCGGTAAAAGTTTTTCTAAAATCTTATTTTCTATAAATTCATTAATCTTTTCTTTGTTTTTTTCTTTTTCTTCATTTTTTACTAAATTTAAAGCAGCATTAGCTAAATCTCTAACCATGCTTTCTACATCACGCCCAACAAAACCAACTTCAGTATATTTACTTGCTTCAACTTTTACAAAAGGAAGTCCCATCATCTTAGCAAGGCGTCTTGCAATCTCTGTTTTACCAACCCCAGTTGATCCTATCATTAAAATATTTTTTGGCATGATATCATCTTGAAGTTCAGGGCTAAGCTGCATTCTTCTATAACGATTTCTTAAAGCAATTGCTATGATTTTTTTGGCATTTTTTTGCCCAATTACATAATCATCTAAAAATTTTACAATCTCTTTTGGAGTTAAATTCATTTATCATCCTCAATTACATAAGTTTTAATATTTGTATTAGTATAAATGCAAATTTCACCAGCTATTTGCAAACTTTCTTTGACTAATTCTTCTTCATCTAAACTTGAGTGTTTAGCTAAAGCTCTTGCTGCAGAAAGTGCATAATTACCCCCACTACCAATAGCAGCTATAGCACCATCTTCAGGCTCAACTACATCTCCAGTTCCTGAAAGTAAAAATATATGATCTCTATCTAATACTAGCATCATTGCTTCAAGTTTTCTTAGGTATTTATCCTTACGCCATTCTTTTGAAAAATCTATCGCAGCTTTTAACAAATCACCCTTAGAACTAGAAAGTAATTTCTCAAATATATCAAAAAGATTAAAAGCATCAGCAGTGCTTCCTGCAAAACCTGCTAATACTTTTCCATTGTTTAATTTTCTAATTTTAACTGCATTATTTTTTAAAACAGTATTTCCAAAACTTACTTGTCCATCTCCACCAATTACAGACTTATTTTTGCCTTTATAAGCTAAAATTGTAGTTGCGTGAAACATTATTCTCCTTTAACTTCTAGCTTAAATACAGCATGAATTGCATGGCCTAATTTTGCTGAAATTTCATGCACGCCAAGTTCTTTTATAGTATCACATTCTAAGCTTTTTTTATCAAGCTCTATACCTTTTTGATCCTTTAGTGCATGAGCGATTTCATCTTTAGTAACCCCGCCAAACAAACTTCCATTAGCTCCCACAGGCTTAGCTATGCAAATAGTAATTTTAGATAATTCTTCTTTCAATTTTTCCAAATTTGCAAGCTCAAATCTTAAATTTTCAGCCTTTTTCTTTTGCTCTGCTTCATATTGTTTTAAAACCTCATGCGTAGCAGCTTTAGCAAAGCCTTTAGCAATTAAAAAATTTTGTCCATATCCATCTTTTACTTCTTTTACTTCTCCTGCTTTTCCTAAGCTTTTTACATCTTTAATCAATAATACTTTCATTGTTTTCCTTTTTTAAAATTTTCTTCCATTTTTACCTGCGATGATAAATCTCAAAGCATTTAATCTTATAAAGCCTGCTGCATCTTTTTGATCATACACAGCATCTTCTTCAAAAGTACAATAAGCCTCACTAAATAAACTATCATTTGCACTTTCTCTGCCTATTACCATTACATTGCCTTTGTACAATTCAAGTTTAACTTTACCATTTACATATTTTTGTGACTCATCAATTAAGGCTTGAAGCATTAATCTTTCAGGCGAGAACCAATAGCCATTGTAAATTAAACTTGCATATTTTGGCATTAATTCATCTTTTAAATGTGCTGCTTCTCTATCAAGAGTGATACTTTCTATAGCACGGTGTGCTTTTAAAAGTATACTTCCACCCGGAGTTTCATAACAACCTCTACTTTTCATACCCACATAGCGATTTTCAACAATATCAAGACGACCTATACCATGTTTTGCGCCAAGTTCATTTAGCTTTGCTAAAAGCTGCGCAGGAGACATTTTTTCTCCATTAATAGCACATAAATCGCCTTTACTAAACTCAAGCTCTATCACTTCACTTTCATTTGGAGTTTCTTTTAAATCTTTCACCCAGCGCCACATATCTGCTTCGGGTTTAGCCGCAGGATCTTCAAGCACCAAACCCTCATAAGAAATATGCAATAAATTTGCATCCATAGAATAAGGTGATTTACCTGGTTTTTTAGCTATATCAATACCATGTTTTTGCGCATAAGCTAAGAGTTTTTCACGGCTATTTAAATCCCATTCTCTCCAAGGAGCAATGATGGCTAAATTTGGATTTAGCGCCAAAGCACCTAATTCAAAACGCACTTGATCATTTCCTTTACCAGTTGCTCCATGACTAATAGCATCTGCTTTTGTTTTATTTGCTATTTCTACTAAAGCTTTTGCTATCAAAGGTCTTGCTATACTTGTACCTAGTAAATATTCTCCCTCATAAATAGCATTTGCTCTAAACATAGGAAATACATAATCTTTTACAAATTCATCTTTTAAATCTTGAATAAAAATATTTTCTTCTTTTACACCCAAAGAAAGTGCTTTTTTTCTAGCAGGCTCAAGCTCTTCACCTTGTCCAATATCTGCTGTGAAAGTTACCACTTCACATTTATACTCATCTTGTAACCATTTTAAAATTATACTTGTATCAAGTCCACCAGAATATGCTAAAACCACTTTTTTGATATCTTTTTTCATTGTCTTTCCTCTTTGTAAAAATAATTTTAAAATTTAACGAATTTAGCTTAATATAATGTAAAATATTTAGACATTTTATAACATTTTCTTGTATTTTTTGATAAAATATTTTTATGAGAATAGATAAGTTTTTAAATGTAGTTAATATTACTAAGCGTCGTGCTATTTCAGAGGATATGTGTAAAAGTGGCGTAGTAAGTATAAACAATCAAGTAGTTAAAGCTAGTAAAGAAGTAAAAATTGGCGATGAAATAAGCATTAAATTTATAGAATATACTAATATCTATAAAGTCTTAGACATACCAACAACCAAAAGCATACCAAAAGCTATGCAAGAAAAATATGTGGTAAAAATTCAATGAAAGAAATGATTTTAAGTCAAAATGAGCTTTATAAGCTTTGTGAAATTTTGCCTAAAAATGGAGTTATTTTGCTTCAAGGGGATTTAGCAAGTGGTAAAACTACTTTGGTGCAAAACTATGCTCAATTTCTTGGAATAGAAAAAACACTTAATTCTCCTACATTTTCTATCATGCAAGAATATGATTTTCAACAAGGTAAAATGTATCATTATGATATTTATCAAGAAGGTTTTAATGGACTTTTAAAAAATGGTTTGATTGAAAATTTTTTTGAAGAGGGTTTGCATTTGGTAGAGTGGGGTGATGAAAAATTAAAAAAATATTTAGATAAATATCAAATTTTTAATATAATTTTACAAATCATTCCTTATGAAAGTAAAAGAAAGTATATAGTACATGAGTAAGCTAGAAGCTAGAAATTTAGAAAAAATCATTAAAAAAACTAAAATCATACACGATGTTTCACTAGAAGTACAAAGCGGGGAAGTAGTAGGACTTTTAGGGCCTAATGGGGCAGGAAAAACTACAAGTTTTTATATGATATGTGGGCTTATTTTACCAACAAGCGGACAGGTGTTTTTAGACTCACAAGATATCACAAAAGAACCACTTAATAAAAGAGCAAAGCTTGGCATTGGGTATTTACCTCAAGAAAGTAGTGTTTTTAAAGACTTAAGCGTAGAAGAAAATTTACTTTTAGCCGCCCAAGTAATATATAAGGATAAAAATTTATTAGAACAAAAGATAGAACAAATGCTAGAATTACTTAGCATAGAGCCTATTAGGCACAGAAAAGGTATGAGTTTAAGTGGGGGTGAAAGAAGGCGTTGTGAAATCGCAAGATCGCTTATGTGTGATCCTAAATTTTTACTTTTAGATGAACCATTTGCTGGGGTTGATCCTATCGCAGTGAGTGAAATTCAAAGCTTGATTAATGATTTAAAGGCTATGAACATAGGTGTTTTAATCACCGATCATAATGTAAGAGAAACTCTAGCAATTTGCGATAGAGCTTATGTGATTAGAAGCGGAAGGTTGCTAGCTAGTGGCAATGCTAATGAAATTGCACATAATGAAGATGTTAAAAAATACTATCTTGGAAGTGAGTTTAGACTTGAATAATGCTTAAACAAAAAACCTCTATAACGCAAAAAGCAAAACTATCACAAACCTTAAGATCTTGGCTTCCTATATTGCAAGCTAATATTGAAGATCTAAAAGAAAGCTTAGATGAATTTGCTAAAGAAAATCCTTTTATAGAGATCAAAGAAAACTCAAGTATTACAAACAATCAAAACAAGTATTATCAAGAATATTTTAGTAAAAATACCACCACGCAAATGATTGATGCAAAAAGCTTAGAAGTAAAAAATGTGTATGAACTTTTAAGCGAGCAAATCATACCACCATTTTTTCCTACTAAAAAATCCCAAACTATTGCTGAAAAAATCATAGAATGTTTAAACCATGAAGGTTATTTTGAATATGATGAGGAAATTTTAGGTGAATTTGATCCTTTAGAAGTGGAAAAAATCAGGCAAAGATTTAAATACCTTGATCCCGTTGGAGTAGGGGCAAAAGACAATCAAGAAGCTTTTATTTTTGCATTAGAGCATTTTGACTTAGATGATGAGCTTTATGAGTTTTGCAAAATGTTGATTTTAAATTTAGAAAATGCAAAAGATTTTATCAAAGATCCTTTGTATAAAAAGGCTATAGCGATAATTAAAAAAATCTCTATTCCGCCTTTTTTAGAATATTTTGAAGAGAGTATGGAAATCATTCCTGATATATTTATTTATCAAGAAAATGGTGAAATTAAAATTAAAATTAATGATGATTATTACCCTGAAATTGCTTTTGAAGCAGATGGTTTAGATCATGAGTTTTTAAGTGCTTATTTAAAAGATGCTAAAAATTTAATCGATGCATTAGCTATGCGTAAAGCTACCCTTTATAAACTAGGGCTTATGATTATAGAATATCAATATGATTTTTTCATGGGCGGGGATATCAAACCTATGCAGCTTAAAGACTTAGCGCAAGATCTTGAAAGAAATGCTTCTACCATCTCAAGAGCAATTGCAAATAAATACTTAAGTTGTGACAGAGGCTTAATACCCTTAAAGTCTTTCTTTACTACTGCAGTGGATGATGGTGAAACTTCTAATGCAACTATTAAAGATTTTCTTAGTAATTTAATAAAAAAAGAAAATCCTAAAAAGCCTTTGAGTGATTTGAAAATTCTTGAACTTACTCAAAAAGAATTCCCAAGTGTACAACTAGGGCGTAGAACTATCACAAAATATCGTATGCAACTTGGCATAGGAAGCTCAAGTGAGCGTAAAAAATTATATGAATTGATGTAGGAAAAGATGAATTTAGAAAGTATTTTTGAAAAAACCATAAAACAAAATGTGCGTTTAGTAGCAGCTAGCAAGTATGTTCAAGATGAACAAATTCGAGAGCTTTTTAAGCAAGGTGTTGTAGAGTTTGGAGAAAATCAAGTCCAAGCTTTAGCTTTAAAAAAAGAAAAACTTCAAGACTTAGAAATCAAATGGCATTTTATAGGCAATCTTCAAAGTAATAAAATCAATCTTTTAATCAAACAAAACCCATTGCTTTGGCAATCTTGCAATGGTTTAAAAAGCGCCAAAGCTGTAGATAAAAGACTTAATTATAAATTAGATACTTTATTAGAAATAAATACTGCCAATGAAAGTTCTAAAAGTGGCATAGAGCAAAATAAGGCCATAGAAGAGTATTTGCAAATACAAGAAGAGTGTAAAAAATTAAATCTAGTAGGCATTATGTGTATAGGCTCTATGGATGAGGAAAAAGTTCAAGAAAGTTTTGAACAAACTTTTAAAATCTATGAAATTTTACAAAAACACGGGGCAAAAATTTGCTCTATGGGTATGAGTGGGGATTTTGAACTAGCTATAAAATGTGGCTCAAATATGGTGCGTTTGGGGAGTATTTTATTTAAATAAACCCCATTTGTTTTGCCTTTTCTATCATAAAATCTGCACCATTTTCACTTTTTAATTCTTGTAAGTCTAAAGATTTTTCTTCTAATGAGAAATTTTCCACTAAGTTTAAAAATTTATGTTTTTCTTCTTGGGTTAAAATTTCACATAAATTACGCTCTTTTAAATACAAAGCATTAAAATACTGATGATTTTTAGCTGCATAGGGATAAGGTATGAAAATACAAGGAAGTAAATTTGCACTAAGCTCAAAAAGACTACTTGCACCTGATCTTGATATGGCTAAATCTGCTTTAGAAATTTTATCTATAATGTTTTTATCAAAGTCAAAAAGATCTGCATTGACATTTAAATCCTCATAAGCTTTTTTACATCTTTCATAATCATTCTTACCACATTGATGAATGATATTTATGCCTTTTTCTTTAAAATATAAAGCATTTTCTAAAGCAAGATCGTTTATAAATTTAGCCCCTTGAGAGCCGCCAAGAAAAATAATATTTTTTAATTCTTTTCTCACTCTTGCTTTTTGAGAAAAAATTTCATTAATAGGATAAGGACAAAAGAAAGTATTTGCTTTGTTAATTTGATCATCAAAAGCAGTAAAAAAAGCTTTAGAAAAAGGCTTTAAAAGTGAATTTAAACTTCCCATTTTTGAATTTTGCTCATGGATTAAAAGCGGGATATTTGCCATTAAAGCACCAAAAGCACCTGGAGCACTGCTATATCCACCCACACTAAAAACTGCTTTAATATTATGTTCTTTTAAAATTTGTTTTGTTTTTCTTGCAAGTTTTATAATATGCAAAAACGATTGAACCTTAGCTAAGCCTTTTTTATTAACAACGCCTTGAGAGCTTAGAAAATATTTTTTATAAAAGCCATTTTCATTTTCAAACCAAAGTCTATCTTGGCCATTTTCACTTCCTATATAAATGCATTCTATACCTTGTTTTCTTGCACTTTGCAATAAACATCTAGCTATAGCTAAATGCCCTCCTGTACCTCCACCTGTAATTGCTATCATTTATCCTCTTTATTTAGCTTTTCTTCTAAAATAGCAAGCCTTGCTTCTAATTTAGCGATTTTTTCTTTATAATCAATCTTGCCATGTTCTTTAATATAAGCAGGTATGCCAATAGCTGTTAAATTTGCCTCAACATCTTTTAATACAACTGCATTTGAGCCTATTTTTGCATTTTTACCTATGGTAATATTGCCTAAAATTTTAGCACCAGAGCCTATTACTACGCCATCTTCTATAGTGGGATGTCTTTTGGTATTTTTATCCAAACTCGTTCCACCCAAAGTAACACCTTGATAAATCAAAACATCATTACCTATAATAGAAGTCTCGCCAATCACAACCCCACTTGCATGATCTATAAATATCCTTCTACCCAAATGCGCCCCAGGGTGTAAATCAACTCCGGTAAAAAACTGCGAAATTCCACTAATCATTCTTGCTATTTTTTTAAAACCTTTTTGGTAAAAAAAATGTGCAAAACGATAATTTACCACAGCCCAAACACCAGGATAGTTAAAAACTAATTCCACCCAAGATCTATATGCAGGATCTTTTTGTTTTGGCATAGAAAAATCTTCTTTGATTAGTTTAAAAATACTCATTTAGAACCTATGCTTTTTAAATATCCATTATCATTTAAGAATAAATAAATTTCACCCAAAATATGCTTTTTTTGATTTTCATTAACAAGTTTTGAAGCATAAATTTTTTCATTAATATTATCCATAATTGCATGAATATCATAGTCAAGATCTTCTAAGGTATCTAAAATAGATTGAGCCTCTAGTACGCTTTCTACTTCAAAACCCTTTTCATTGATACTTATACAAGCTTCGGTTGGATGTGTAAAAAGGTTATGCTTCATACCAAGGACTTCTTGATAAGCTCCCACTAGGAAAAATCCCAAAAAATAATCTTCAGCTTCTACATCAATATCATGCAAAAACAAAGGATTATCTTTAGAATAAGAAATTTCTCCATCACTATCGCAAGTTATATCCCATATGCTTGCGCTTCTTGTAGGTTTTTTATTAAGTCTATCAAGTGGCATGATAGGGAAATTTTGCTCTAAACCCCAAAAATCAGGTAAAGACTGAAATACTGAAAAATTCACTAAATATTTTTCTTGTACTTCATTTTGTAAACTTGATAAATCAGCTTGATCACCCACTAAAGAAATAGCTTTTCTCATAATCAAATGCACTAAAATTTCACTATTAGAGCGATCTTGCAAATCTACATAACCCAAATCAAACAAGGTTAAAATACTCTCCATATGATCAATACTATCATGTAAATACTCAAGCGCATTAGAGGCTTTAATGTTTTTATACAAATCATAAAGTTCATCAATAAGTTTTGGATTTTTATCTTTTAACAAAAGCTTGCTTTCTGTGTATTCTTGAGAAAAAAGCTCTAAAACAGGCGCTACTAAAACAGCATGATTAGCCGCTACAAAACGCCCACTTTCTATAAAAATATCAGGCTCTAAGTCTTTTTTTTGTTCTGCTATGCTTTTTAAAATAAACACAACATCGTTTGCATACTCACTTAAGGTGTAATTTCTGCTTGTTTCGTTTTTAAACTGAGAGTATTCTACTGCTAAACCCCCGCCAAGATTAATAGCTTTTAAATTTTTTGCACCCATTTTTCTAAGCTCAGTGTAGATATTACCCGCTTCATTTAAAGCTTTTTTCAAAGGATGAATTTCAGTAATTTGTGAGCCTAAATGAAAATGTATCATAGTAAATTGATCTAAAAGCTTATTAGCTTTTAAAAGATTTACTGCTTCAATAAGCTCAGTGGATGTTAAACCAAATTTTGAATTTATACCACCACTTTTTGCCCAAATTCCTACTCCAGCTGAATGCAAGCGCACCCTTAAGCCTATATTTGGCTTTGGTTTAAAACGATTTTTAGCAATTTCAATCATTGCTTCAAGCTCATTAAGCCCTTCCATAGTTAAAGTAATATTATGACCCATTTCACACGCTATAAAGCCCATATTTATGAGTTCTTTATCTTTAAAGCCATTAACTGTTATAGGAGCGCCTTCATTATTATAAGCCATAGCTAGTAAAAGCTCGGCCTTGCTTCCTGCTTCTAAACCATAGTTATATTCTTTACCTAGATTAACTAAATTTTTTACAAAACCTGGGTATTGATTGACTTTTAAAGGATACACAGCATTAAAAGAACCTTTATAGTTAAATTCTTTTTTTGCTTTGGCAAATTTATTATAAATTTGCTCAATTTGCTTATGGATTAAATGGGGAAAACGAAGCAATAATGGCCCCTTATAACCATCATCACGCAAAGTATTTACTATATCTATAATAGCAGGTTTTTTACCATGATTTACACATACTTTACCATTTTCGATAATAAAATTATTCGCACCCCAAATATTAATACCATAATCAATCATAACTCATTCTCCAAATTTGCTAATTTTATATTTTTATTTTCTTTACTATCTAAATTTTTATAAAAAATCTCTTCTTTTTGCATTTCATCTTCACCTATACATAAAAAGATTTTAGCATTAGTATTATCTGCTTGATTTAAATGCTTTGCAAGTTTTTTTGCTTCATAACTTAAATACACTTTATGTTTTTTTCTTAAAGTATTTGCTAATTTAAAAATAGTATCTATAAAAGCTTCATCCATAGCACAAAGATAAATTCCTTCTCTAGCTTTTACGCTTTGTTTTTGCTCTAAAATAGCCATAATCCTTTCTATACCCATAGCAAAACCCACACCATAGCCACTTTTACCATCTAAGTATTCAATCAATCTATCATATCTTCCACCACCTGCCACAGCAGCCTTTGCACCGATTTCATCACTAACAAACTCAAATGCACTTTTAGAATAATAATCAAGCCCGCGCACTAATTTCTCATCACACTCAAACTCAACATCATTTTCTTTTAAAAGTTTTTGTAATTTTTCATAATCTTTTTTACAACATGAGCATAAATTTTCACTTAGTTTTGGCGCATTTTCGATTAAACTTTGACAATGATCATTTTTACAATCAAGCACTCTAATAGGGTTTAAGTCTTTTCTTCTTAAACAATCTTCACAAAAACCTTCTTTAGAATTTAAAAAAGCTATGAGTTTTTCTTTATATATACCCATACATTCTTTGCAGCCTAAAGAATTAATTTTCAAACTTGTATGAATTTCTAAGCGTTTAAAAATTTCATTTAGCATTAAAATAATACTCGCATCCTCATATACACTTGCTATACCAAAGCTTTCTACACCAAATTGATGAAATTCACGCAATCTTCCTTTTTGCGGCCTTTCATAGCGAAACATAGAGCCATGATAAAACCATCTTTTAACACTTTGAGCCTTATCCATTTTAGCTTCTATGTATGATCTTACCACTCCAGCTGTCCCTTCAGGCCTCAAACACACATCATTGCCTGCTTTATCAACAAATTCATACATTTCTTTACCAACTATATCTGAGCTTTCCCCAACACTTCTTTTAAAAAGCTTAGTAAGTTCTAAATGCGGACAATTAATAAAAGTAAAACCATAGTTTTTAGCCACTTCTTCACAAGTTTTAACTACTCTTTCATAAAGAATAGCTTGATCATCTTGTAAATCTTTCATTCCTTTTAAAGCATTAATCATCTATAAATTCCTTAATCTTTTCATGTAAATTTTCAATACTCAAAGAAGCATCTAATTTTAAAATTTTTATATCTATTTTAGTTTTTAAAAACTCTAAAGTTTCTTCTAAAGCTTTTTGTATATTTAAAAAATATTCAATCCCTCTTTTTTCAATACTATCTAAATCTTTTTTAGAAAGTCTTTGCTCAATAAGCTCTTTAGAACCATGCAAAAACACAACCTTTTGTGGAAAAACTCCACCTGTGGCAAAAGAATTTAACTCAAATAAAATATTTTGATCAAAATCACATCTTGCATAAGCCATATTAGAAATAAAACTACGATCTGAAATGATAAGTTTGTTTTTATTATGCGCTAAATGCATGTCGATTAAATTTGCTCTATCTGCCAAAAAAAGCAAAAGCTCAGCCTTTTTAGAAAATTGCATTTTACTTTCTAATAAAATTTTTCTCAAATGCACCCCAAGCTCACTTCCACCTGGTTCTTTGGTAAAAAATGCATTATGAAAATATTTTTTTAAAAGCTCTATTTGCGTGCTTTTGCCTACACAATCAACCCCTTCAAAAGCTATATACAATCTCTCTCCTTTAATAAAGGTATAATTTCTTTTGGCACAAGCTTACTCACATCGCCATTATGCATACAAATTGATCTTACTATGGAGCTTGAAATAAAAGAATTTTTTAAATTTGGCATAAGATATATAGTTTCAAAATCTTCCCAAAGCATGTGATTTGCATAACCAAGTTGTAATTCATACTCAAAATCACTCACCGCTCTTAAGCCTCTTATAATGATATTTATTTGCAAATTTTTAGCAAGATCTACTAGTAAGTTATCAAAAGTTGTAATTTTAACATTTTTTAAGTCTTTTGTAGCAATTTTTACCATTTTTTCTCTATGCTCTAAGCTAAACATAGGCTTTTTACTCTCACTTTTAGCTATGGCAACAACTACTTCTTCAAACATCTTGCTAGCTCGAACGATCACATCTAAATGTCCATTAGTGATAGGATCAAATGTCCCTGGGTATATACAACTAGCCATTATTGCCACCTTTGATATAAATTATGCTCAATATTTGCTAGATCAAGCCATTTTCCTATGATAAATTCATATAACTTTTCTAAATTATCAACCTTAGCATAACTTGCTATTACAGGAGGAGCAATGATAACTCCATAGCTAGAAAGTTTAGCCATTTGTTCTAAATTTAAAGTAGAATAGGGCATTTCCCTTACCCCAAGTACGAGTTTTTTGCGTTCTTTTAAAGCCACTCCTGCAGCTCTTGTAAGTAAAGTATCATTTATACCACAAGCAATTTTTGCCAAAGTATTAATCGAGCAAGGCGTGATAAAAGTCGTTTCTATACCAAAAGATCCACTTGCAACGCATTGACTAATGTCTTCATTATCTAAAAAATTTACATGCTCAAGTTCAAATTTATCTTTTATATATTGTAAAAAATCTATATTTTCTAAAAGAGAATTTTCTTTTGCAAAGCTTATTTTTGCATTTTTACTCACAATGGCATAAATTTGTCCTTTTTCTTTTAAATGTTTTAATAATAAAAAACCAAGTTCACAAGAACTAGCCCCGCTAATACCTACTAAAATTTTTCTCATTTTAGCTCCACATAATTTTTACTAATAACTTTACCATGCACGACTTTTCCATCTTTGTTTTTAAGGCGAATTCTTTGGTTTAAATTCCCGCTTTGCAAGGCTTTTAATTCTATTATCATGCTTAAATCCCCATCTTTGATAACCCCATAAACAGAATCATTTCTTTGTATAAGGGTTTTGGTTTTAAACATATTATATTTTAAAATCATATTTTCTCTTATATTGCTTTTGGCTATTAAATTTGCGATTTCATCTTTTTTTAATACACCTTGAGGAGCTTTATCAAAAGGAATTTTTAAAATTTTAAAACTAGCAGGACTTAAATTTTCATTACGTGCAATAGGGCGCGTGGTTTGCAAAACTTCTAATTTTGCCTTTAAAAAATACTTAAAAAATATATTTTTTTTATATTGCTCTGGAGTTTTAAATTCAGCCTTTACAAAACCATCTGCTCTATCAAAATTATGATTACCCAGCTTTAAAAAAATGTATTGATTAAAATCAGCAGGCAAACTTGATTGAGTATTAAGATCTAAAGAAATGATTTCTAGTTGCGGATAATTTGTCTTAAATTCTTTAATCAAAGCTAATTTTACTTCATCAAAATTCGAAGCAAAACTAAAAGTATAGAAAAATAAAACTAGAATGATTTGCTTAAAAAACAATACAGCAACCTTTTATAAAAATATATTAATCGTATAATACATTAAAAAAGTTTGATTTTAGTTAAAAGAAGTGGAGCGGGAAACGAGATTCGAACTCGCGACCCCAACCTTGGCAAGGTTGTGCTCTACCCCTGAGCTATTCCCGCATTTTGAAAGTAGAGTGTGATTTTATCAAAACTTTATTTTATTGTCAAGTTTTTAAAATTAAGGAATGTTTTTTGCTTGTGATTATTAAATTTTAAAAGGAGCGCTCATGCAAGTAAATGATAAAAATAGTCCGCTAGCCCTAAATAATATGACAAAAATCAAAGAAAAAAACACATCTTCAGATGAATTTCAAGCTACGCTTAATGCACTTAAAGACAAAGAAGAAAAAGAGTATAAAAAAGATAGCAACAATGCTTTTAGTAATACAGATTTAAATATAGGTTCGATTTCTAAAGATTATAGCGTATATGCTTGGGAGAAATTACGCCAAAGCAAATACCAAAAAAATGAAGAAAATATCTTAAATAATCTTTTTAAAACCTTAGATAAAGCAAGAAATTAATCATTCAAAATAGGGTAGTGTAATACCCTATTAAATTTTTAAAACTTTAACTTCTTGATCTTTTGCTAATTTTGTGTCATCTATTTGCGTGATTAAAATATGCGTGTTTTCACATAAAGGTTTTAGCATACCTGAGCCAAATTTAGCTTCACTTGGTTTAAAATATCCATCGACTAATTTTCCAAAAGCAAAATCATTTCTTTGACCTTTGAAATTTAAATCTTTAGTCAATCTTGCTTTATCAAATTCCAAAAGTTCTTTACCATAAAGTAAATTGAGTATATTTTTTGCAAAAATATGCGTTGAAACTAAAGAGGCTAAAGGATTTCCTGGTAGGGCTAGAAAAAGCGTATCGCTTTTGCTAAAAAGTTTTACATGCTTGCAAAGTTTAGCATTTACTTTTTCAAAAATAGGGCTAAAATCACACTCAAGCAAAGCTTGTTTGATAAAATCAGCCTCACCCACGCTAGCCCCACCACTGCTTATAAGCATATCAAATTCTTTATTTTTTAAAAGCTTTTTATATGCATTTAAATCATCTTTTATAAGTCCTAAATACTCAACATCAGCATAATCTTGCAAAATAGCATAAATTCCAAAAGCATTTGCATTATATATGCTGTATTCATCAGCATTTTCCCAAGGTTCTACAAGCTCATCTCCACTTGAAAAAATCCCAACACGCAATTTTTTAACGACATTTAACTCATAAATTCCTTGAGCAGCAAGCATAGCTATCATACCTGAAGTGATTTTTTGTCCCTTTTTAAACAAAAGCTCTCCAAGCTTTGCTTCCTCGCCTTTAAAGCGGATGGCATTGTTTTCTTTAGCGTTTTTGGCATTGAGCTTTTCATCTTCAAGCAAAGCTTCTTCAAACATTAAAATAGTATTTGCATTTTGAGGAATTTTAGCTCCTGTCATAATTTTATAACATTCATTTTTTTCTAAAATATAATCATTTTTATCGCCTGCTAAAATGCTTCCTTTTATTTTTAGCAATTCATTCTTATGTGCATAATTTAACGCATAACCATCTAGGGCAGAATTATCAAAAGCGGGTAGGTTTTTTTTCACAAAAACATCTTCATATAAAATACACCCCAAAGCTTGCGTCAAATTTGCTTTTTGAAATTCATTTTTTGCTTTGATTTGTTCTTTTAAAAAATTTAAAGTTGCAAAAATATCTCTCATTCTTCAAGCCTTCTTATACTTGCGCCTAGTTTTTTAAATTTTTCTTCTAAATTTTCATACCCTCTATCAAGATGATAAATTCTATGAATTTTACTAGTTCCTTTAGCTGCTAAAGCTGCTAAAATCAAAGCAGAAGACGCACGCAAATCAGTAGCCATAACATCAGCTCCCAAAAGCTCTTTAGTGCCATTTATAGTAGCAATATGCCCGTTTAATCTTATATCAGCTCCCATTCTTAAAAGCTCACTTACATGCATAAAACGATTTTCAAATAATCTCTCATCAATAATACTTGTACCATTTGCTTTTAAAGCTAAAGCCATAAATTGTGCTTGCATATCCGTTGGAAAGCCTGGATATTCGCTAGTTAAAATTTCAACCGGTTTGATTTCTTTAGCAGGATTTATACTAATACTATCTTCATTAATATCAAAGCTAAAACCCATTTGCTCTAGCTTTGCCAAAACTGCGCTAAGATGGCTTGCATTGACTTTTTTTAGAGTGATTTTTGAGTTAGTGATAGCTCCTGCACACAAATAAGTTCCTGCTTCAATGCGATCAGGAATGATTTCAAAAGGTTTAAATTCTAAAAGTTCTCCACTTGTGCCATAAATTTCAAGCTCAGAAGATCCTATGCCTTGTATATCAAGCCCAGCCCTAGCTAAAACCTCACAAAGTTGCACCACTTCAGGCTCTTTAGCAACATTTAAAAGTCTAGTTTTACCATGAGCTAGGGCTGCTGCCATAATGATATTTTCACTGCCTGTAACAGTGATTTTATCAAACATCACATCAGCACCCTTAAGCTTTCCGCTAGCTACCACATAACCTTGCTTGATCTCAATATTAGCCCCCATTTTTTCTAAAGCTAAAAGGTGTAAATCAATAGGGCGTTGGCCTATAGCACAACCTCCTGGTAAAGAAACTTCGCAATTTCCAAATCTAGCTAGTAAAGGCCCTAAGGTAAGTATAGAAGCACGCATTTTACGCACGATGTCGTATTTTGCTATGGTTTTATTTAAATGTTTTGTATTTATTTTTGCAAAATTGTCTTTAAAAGTATAATTTGCTCCTAAATTTTCAAGCAAAGAAAGTAGGGTGCAAATATCTGCTACATTTGGTAAATTTGAAATTTGCACTTCATTTTTAGCTAAAATACTTGAAGCTATCAAAGGAAGTGCAGCGTTTTTTGCACCGCTTATTATCACTTCTCCATTTAACTTTTCAACACCATCAATCTCTAAATAAGTCATTAATTTTCCTTAAAATATATACATAATGATATAATAATATTTTACTACAAATATTATATAAATTAATAAGATTAAAGGTGTTATTTGGGCTTTTTTTGGAGCTCTTGGAGTAGCGTTTATTCTTTGAGCGCTAGGCTTATTATAGCAAAATATGGCTTATTTTTAATCATGGGCTTGGCTAGTTTATTTGCTTCTTTTTTGCTTTTTGTATTATTACAAGGAAATATCCCAAAACATGATTTTTCTTTAAATTCCTTTTAGCTATGAGCGCGATTGTGTTTATAGGTACAATAGGGGCTTTTAGCTAGCATGATAGCTTGTATAAAACCTGTGACTGCTGCTTTTGTGAGTTTTTTATTTTTAGGGACTATTTATGGCGTGATTGATCTTTTTGCTTTGATTATTCTTAGTGTATTTTTAAACGCTAAAAAATAACGTATTACAAAACCAACCCTAATCATTTGTTTTGTGATTAGGTTGTTATCAGAGAATTCTGTACTAAAACTACCATAAATATCTGTAACTTAGAACACCACTATGAGAAGTTAATCTATCTGAGTATAAACCATTATAAGATAAAGATATATTAGATTTTGGAGTAATAATATAAGAAAAATCTAATTGTGTAAAATAATACATTCTATCAAGATAGTATTTATCCTTATAATTAGTTTCATCTATCTCAAAATCAGCATAATAATAATCTTTTATATTTACTTTAACTCCTAAAGAAGCATTAGTAGAAAATTTATCATTAATCATATATATACCCTTTAATTCTTGACTAAGAGCATATAAATCAATATGATTTGAATGATAGTTTTCATTACCTAAGGTAAAACTACCATGTTCAAGTCTATCATAGTCTATATTTATTCTAGCTTGTATGGTAAAATTATCATTAAAATAATAATCAAGTCCTAAACCTACAGAAGCACCTAAAGAAAAACTTCCATATTTATCTTCTTGTTTAATATCTAAAATTCTATCTATCTTAGAATCCACATAAGAAGCTCTAATTTGAGTTTTTATATATAAATCACTCTTATCAAATTTCTTTAGATTTTTATAATAATTTAATCCAGCAAAAAAAGCTTGATCTTTTATACTTAAATGATTAAAATCATTATCTAAATCTTGAGTTTCTAAACCAGCATAAGCACCTATGATAGAATCATCATGTAAGTTTTTATTAAAACCAAATAAAGCTCCATATCCATTACCATCTAATTTACCATTATTATTAGCTAAATTATAATTATCATTTACAAAATAAGTCTTAGCATAAAAACGATTATCTTCTTGCATTTTAGCTATCTCATCAGAAATAACATCATTAATAAAATGTATTCTTCTTATATTACTCATATTAGAAGCTTGATTAGCTACATAAGATTTAGAATTTTGTTTTTGAACATTGATAGAAAAAGCATCATTATAATCTTGCATAGAGCTTGAGTTTTTATAAGCTATTTCATAGATATTATTAGTCATTGAAGCTAGATAATCTACACTTCCTAAACCATCTCCATTATTTACTTTATCTCCTGCTGAAGTTAAAGTGCCACTACCATCATTAGCTAAGATTAAATCATTAGTATTATAATAAGTATTTAGTTTAAAACCTTTTCCTATCATATCATCTACATTAAGTCTTATACTACCTTTTTTGAAGTTTATATTTTTTAAAAAATTTATATCATTTTTATCATAAGAGATAATAACGTGAGATTGTTTATTTAAACTATCAAAATTATCAAAATCTTTATCTTTTATACCAAAATCATTAGATGAGAAAGCATTAGCATCTTGAGCTATGAAAAGATTATAATCTGTGATATTTAATTTATTATTATAATCTTTATCTAAACTAATATGAGCTCCACTTTTTCCTTTAAATTTGATCGAACCAGTATTAGAAAAAGTAGTATCAATAGGTATATCACCGCTAAATAAACCTATACCAATTTTACCTGATATAGTACCTATGTTAGTGATAGCATCTACTGCACCTAAAATTACTGCACTAGCATTGTCTGAAGATATAGTGCCAGAATTAGTAAAGGTTGTAGCTCTAGAAATATAAACAGCACCACCTTTTGTACTATTTTTTACTATGATTTTACCGCTATTGTGGAAATTATTTATGCCGTATTCGTTAAAATCATTATCTTCTAAATGAGAAAATTCAATAGCATAATCATTATCTTCTTTAGCTAAATCTACTTCAATTAAGCCTTCATTATTAAAAGTTTCAATTTTAACTTTATCCCAGTTTTCCAAAATTGTTTGATTTGATTTAATAATCCCTGTTTTTGTATTATGAAATATATCTAATTCACCTTCTAACATTGTGATTAAAGATCTAAAACTTCCACTTACTCCATAATAATTTATAATTCCACTATTTTTAAATTCACTCAGTTTACTACCTTGCATACCACTAACATATAAATTTGAATTAGTATTTATAGTTCCATTATTGATAATATGTTTTACATCACCAATATTATTAAACAATATATATTCATCAAGGCTATTAATCGTTCCATTATTTGTTATAGTTTCTATATACCCTTGATTATGGATAATACCTTGACTGGTTGTAAAAACTATATCTTTTTCTACGATAATAGAATTGATTGTTTTATCGTTGTTGATAAAATAATAATTCCCTTTAGTGTTATTATTAAAATCTGAATTTATGCTTATTTTATCTATAGTGCCTTGATTTGTTATAAAAGTAGAGTTAGAAGAAATATTAACAACAAAATTATCGTTTGACTATATTACTAAAGAGCCATCTCCCCCCCCCCATTATTAAAAATTAAACTATCATTATTTACATTTTCAAAAATAATACAATTTATTTGTCCACTGCAATAACTTAAAGCGTTTCCATTATTTTGCCATCCAGTATTTGCATATAATACATTAGCCAAAATCAATGAAGATAACAACCTACAATTCATTTAAACTCCTTAATTTTTTAAACTTTGATAATACAATAAAAAGCAAAAAATACCCCTTAAATTATAGATACAAAAATTTATTTAACGGCTTGCATTGCTTGAGATAACATTTGAGTTATTCTTGCATAAATGCTTTGCATTTGCGAATTTAAACTTTGAATTTGAGAATTGATCATTTGAGCTTTTTGTGGATCTTGGCTTGACTGTAATTTTGCATTTAATTCTGTTATTTTAGCTTGTATTTTAGAAAGTTCTTTATACAGTTTACTTAACTCATCTTCTGATTTTTCTCCATTTTGACTTTCTTTAACACTTTTTTCAAGCTCTTTTATACCTTGAGTAAATTTAAACTCTATAAAATTCTTGCTCTCTTTACTTTCTTTTTCTTCTTTTTGAGTGTTTAAAACATAAGGATTGATTTTACTAGCATAATTATTTATTTGCATGATATATCCTTTCTTTTAAAGGATATATCGGATTTTTTTATAAAAAATTAATTTCTATCGTGAAGTTTTTTTGCTACTTCTGCGGCCAATTTTAGCTTTTCATTATCAAAGTGTGTATAAATTCTTGAAGTATTTAAGCTTGCATGGCCTAGTGCTTCTTGGACTAAAACTAAATCTTTTTGCTTTTTATAAAGTAGGGTAGCAAAAGTATGTCTTAGCATATGGGCTCCATTTTTTTGCTTGCGAATTCCTGCTTTAAATAAAATTTGTTCTACTATGCGCGAAACATAAGCTTGGGTTAGGGCCTTGCCATTGCGATTGACAAATAAAAGTCCATCACAAGAAAGATAATTTACTCTTACATCTTTTAAAAGATGTTCTATAAGCTCTTTTTTAATCATCACAACGCGGTATTTATTGCCTTTAGCTCTAATGCGTATAATATAAAGATCATTTTCTTCACTAATATCTTTTAATTTTATATTAATAGCCTCGCTAACCCTAATTCCTGTAAAAATGATGATTTTAATAATCAAGCGATTGCGTATAGTGTTGTTTTTAAAATCTGTATTATCAATAGCATCTAAAAATTTACTCACTTCATCTTCGCTCATATATTCAGGTAATTTAACTCCTTTAGAGCCACTTATACCTGCCCAATTTTTAAGATTAATATCAAAAATATGTGCTTTTTGATCTTCTTCGTTTTGTTTATCTAAAAATGCAAAAAAATTAATCACAGCTATACGATAATTTTTCTTACTCGCATCAGATAAAGAAGCACTAATACTTGCTAAAATTTCCACTAAAAGCTCTTCATCAATTTGTTTTAGCGAATAAAGCTTGTAAAATAACAAATATTCATAAAGTTTTTTCAAAGGATTAAAATACGTATTTACACCGCTAAGCCCTGCATTTCTTGCTTTTTTTACATAAGCATCAAGCTCTTGTATATTTTTAACACCCTTACTTAGAGCTAAATTTACTACAGCCAAAGTTTGAGGGTCTTTTAATTCTTTATTTGATAAAGAATTTAGTTTAAATTTCACATATCTACAAAGCCAAAACAAAAATGACTTTTCAAAATTTTCTTCACAATCTAGAGGATATTTCATCGCTCATTCTCCAAGGCTTTCAAAGTAGCCATTTTAGCATGAATATATGCACTATCAAATAGCTTTTTAGAGCTTTCTTTTACAATCAATCCAAGTTCAGTACAACCCAATATAACTCCTTGAACTTGCGGAAATTGAGCAATCACATCATCTAAATATTTTTTTGAGTCTTTATTTATAATACCCTTACAAAGCTCATTAAAAATGATATCATTAAGTTTTAAAATATCATCATTTTTGGGAATAAAAACTTCAATCTTTGAGTTAATTAAAAGTTGTTTATAAAAATCTTCTTGCATAGTGTATTTTGTCCCTAATAACAATACTTTATCGATGTTTTGCTCTTGAAGTTCTAAAAGCATAGCTTTAGCTATATGTAAGATAGGAATTTGAATATTTTTTTGTATATTTTCATAACATTTATGCATAGTATTAGTACAAATTAATATAAAATCAACTCTGCATTTTTGCAAAAGTAGGGCATGTTGGGTTAAAATTTCACTTGCTTTTTGCCAATCATTCTTACGTTGACATTCTTCTATCTCTTCAAAATCAACACTAGTTAAAACTATCTTGGCACTATGTAATTTTCCTAATTTTTCATTTGTTAATTTATTGATAATTTCATAATAACTAAGTGTGCTTTCATAACTCATTCCACCTATTAAACCTATGGTTTTCAAACTTTTTTCCTTTTAAAACTAATATAAAAATTATAAAAAAATCTTACTTAAAAAATATCAAGCTATAATTATAAAAACAAAATAGGACAATGATATGTTTTTTAAGAAAAAAATCGTGCAAAAGCAAGTAAAACAAAACAATACCTCAAAACAAGATAATACTTCAAATGACTTTACACAAGAAAAAAGACTTTATGAATTTAGAGAAAATATGAAAAAACTTAGCAAAGATGAAAATAGTGCTAAACTTTTAGCAAGACAACTTTCAAGACTAATCCAAAAATCCAAATAAAACCAAAAATTTCATACAAGCTAAACTTTTATATTTATTTTCCTTTTTACTCATCATTTCAGCTTTTTTAGTCTATAAAAATATTTTAACTTAAACTTAATATATATGTAAAATTATATGATAAATAGTAAAATCTTGAAATTGTATATATTTTGTATTGAAAACTATAATTTTCAAACTTTTATATTTATCTGTTATTTCATAGATGGAATGTATTTTTAAATACCTATAATATAGTAATTTAAAGCATTTTAATTTTTGAATTAAAATAATTTATCCATAAAAAAATAAGTATAATTTTTTGAAAAATATTATAAGTTATTTTATGCAGTTATGAAAGACTAAAGATGTATATTTTTTATTTCAGATAAATTTTAGTTTGTATTTTTGCTTAAATAAAATTGAAGTTAAAAATGTAGATTAGCTATTTTCTTGACTTTTAGGATAATCAAAAAACACAACCTCCCCGCTGTATTCTTTTATATCTTTAAATTCTTTTATATCAAATTGCATACATAAAATAGCAGAAGTTGGAAAGTTTTCTAAATCTATATGAGCTAAATACTCACAAAGTTCTTGTAATAAAGGATTGTGCATAATTAGCACTACCCTACTCTCTTTTAATTCTTTTATAAAATTTAATACATCCTCTAAATTACCATCATAAAAGCTTTTTTCTATCTTAATATCTTTTTCTTTTAAAGAAAAGCTTTTACAAAGTTTTTGCGCTGTTTTTATACAACGCCTAGCAGGACTTGAAATAATGCTTTGAGCTTTAAATTCTAAATCTTTAATCCTATAAATCATAGTTTTTAGATCATCTTTTCCACTAGAACTAAGCTCTCGTTGCAAATCTTGATCATAATTTTCTTTTTGAGCCTTGGCATGACGGATAAAATAGATATATTTCATTTTATAACCTTAAATTTACCCAAAACATATCCACATATAAAGCCAAAAATATGCGCATACCAAGCTATATTTACACCCATAAAAATAGGCACAAAACTCATTAGTAATATAGCTACGATAAGTCCTTTAGTGGCGGTTTTATCCAAATATGCATAATATCCCATTAAAACACATATAGCACCACTTGCACCCACTACATTTACAAAACTACCATCAAAGCTTAAATACACATAAAAAGCACTAAGTAAAGAGCAAAGAATTCCGCCAATTAAATAAAGCAAAGCAAATTTAAAACTTTTTAAATACTTTTCAAGCATAGAGCCAAATTGAAAAAGCACTATCATATTTAAAATCAAATGAGGCCAATTTCCATGCATAAACATTGAGCTTAGAATTTGCCAGTAAAATCCTTGAAAAAAAAATAAATTTAAACCCAAAATAGCATCTAAATTTAAAGATCCAAAATAAAGATAATTCACAAAGACAAATATCACAATATTTAAAGCGATTAAAAAAGAAGCTACCATTGCCCTACTTTGTATTTTTAATAATTATAACAAAAAGCTATTTAAATTCTAGCTTACACATAAAATTCACATTAATAAGATACAATATCGTCAAAAAATAAAATAAGGTTAAAAATGAAAAAACTAGCTTTGGCTTTTTTGATTAGTTTAAATACTCTTAATGCAGGTATAGTCATAGCACCTGATTCTTTGCCTGTAAATATCAAACAATTTATCAAAGATTATTTTAATGCAGAAATAGGTCTGGTAGAACAAGATGGTTATTCTTATGAGATTTATTTAAGCGATGGAAGTGAGATTGAGTTTTCACTTAATGGAGAATTTAAAGAGGCTGAAAATTTTAGATCGCTAAATTATGCGATTTTACCCCTAGCAATACAAAATACCATTAAAAATATCTACCCTAATACAGCAATCATAGAGATAGAAAGAAAAATTTCTTATTATAAAATCAAACTTAATAATCAAATGAAACTTTACATAGATGATAATGGGACGATTTTAAGACAAAAATTTGATGATTAAAAGCTTATTTGGTTTTACTCAAATAAGCAAGTTTTGAATTATTTTTCCAAAAAGGTTTTAACTCATCATAACTTATAAAAATTTCAATTACTCCAGTAGAGTAAGGAGCTATATCATAAGGCTCCCATATCAAAACCAATCCATTTTTTCTCACTTCAAAAATTTCACTTATTTTAAGCTCTTTAATATCAAATAACTCATTTTCATTATATAAACTTAAAATCTTTTGCTTAATCATATTCTGAAAATCTTCATTTTCTATTTTTAACTCATTTTTCAATCTAAGAAGTTTCATATCATCAATGCTATAAGTTTTTCTTAAAAAATTAGTCATACCATGAGCACCGCCTTTATACTCATAAATATTTTTTCCTAAAGAAACAATATGCTCATCTTGATAAATTATATAAGCTTGAGAAAAAAACTCATTATTAGAAATATCTTCTTTATTCCATTTATCAAAACTTTCTCTTACTTTTTGTTTTAATGAATTTTTATCTAAATTCTCATTAAAATCATCAATAATTTTTTCTAAATTTTTATTTTGACTTGATAGTTTTAATATATCTTCACTAAAATCAAACTCAATACTCTTATTATCTTCTACTTGTTTTTGTTCTTTAAGTGATAATTGATAAATGCTTGCATTGGATTTATTGGCCAAAAAGTTAAATTCTTTTTTTATACCATCTATTTTACATAGAGCTTCAAAATTATTTTTATGTATATCTTTTAAAACACAAGTTCCAAAATCTGCTATATCTATATAATACTCATCATTTTTAGCACTTCCCCAAAAATTATATTGTTTTTGTTTTGTTTGGACAAATCCATAACTAGTGTTACTTTTACTAGAGCTATATAGATAAATATCAAATTCCTTTCCTTCTAAAATATTTAGCGTAAATGTATTTTCATTATAAGCATACAAACTCACACATAAACTCAAACTCAAAGCAATTTTTTTAAACATCTATTCTCCTTGCACTCTTACAATCAAACTTTTTGGCAATTTAAAATACTCAATCCATTCTTGTTCTTTTTGTCTCATTTGTCCTTGATCTACCTCATGATCATATCCTTGCAAATGAAGCATAGCATGGATAAAAAGCAATGCCATCTCTTCTTTTTCGCTATGTTTATATTCCATAGCCTTTTTGCTTACTTCATCTAAATTTATCACTATACTTCCAAGTAAATTTTCACAATTTTGCACTAAGGGAAAAGATAAGACATCTGTAGTTTTATCTACTCCCCTTTGGTTAAGATTAATTTCATGCATGGTTTTTTCATTTACTAAAACAAGTTCTATATTTTGATCACTCATTTTTTTAGCAATTTTTTCAAGAAAAGAAATATCCATTTCTTCTTCACAAAAAATCATTATTATCCTTTTAATTTTATAATTTCAAATTATATCAAAATTAAGGAAAAGTATGAAAAAAGCTCTTTGTATTATAAGTGGTGGTATGGATAGTACTTTATGTGCATATTTAGCTAAAAAAGAAGGATATGAAATTATTGCTTTACATTTTGATTATAATCAACGCACCATGCTTAAAGAAAGAGAATGTTTTAATAAAATTTGTGAAAAACTTAATATAAAAACAAAATATATTTTAGATGTTTCATTTATAGCAAATATCGGTGGTAACTCTTTAACAGATTTAAATTTAGAAATCCCCAAAGAAAAACTACATGAAAAAGAAGTTCCAAACACTTATGTTCCTTTTAGAAATGGTATTTTTTTATCCATTGCAGGAGCTATAGCTGAAAAAGAAAAATGTGAAAGTATTTTTATAGGAGTGGTGCAAGAAGATAGCAGTGGTTATCCTGATTGTAGCGCAAATTTCATACAAAAAGCAAGTGAGTTTATCAATGAAGGTACTACAAAAACTTGTAATGTCGCAATTAAAACCCCACTAGTTCATCTAAACAAAGGACAAATAGTTGATTTAGCCTTAAAAGAAAAGGTAGCCTTAGAATACACTTGGTCTTGCTATGAAAGAGAAGACAAGGCTTGTGGCAAATGTGATAGCTGTTTATTAAGATTAAAAGGCTTTAAAGAAGCTAATGTGAAAGATTTTATAGAATACATTTGATAATTTACTTTCATTTTATTTTCATTTGTATAATTTGCTTTTTAAATATTAAGGAGAAAACATGAAAAAAATACTACTTGGTTCTTTTTTAGCTGCTTCTATTTTGGCAAGCAATGCTTTAAGTAAAGAATTTAGCTTAGACAAATCCCATACAAATGTAGGATTTAAAATCAAACATTTACAAATTAGTAATGTAAATGGAAATTTTAAAGATTACGATGCAGTAATTGATTTTGATAGTGCTAAATTTGAATTTAACAAACTTCAAGCAAACATAAAAGTTGCCTCTATAAATACTGAAAATAAAGCAAGAGATGCTCATTTACAACAAGATGATTTTTTCAAAGCAAAAACTCATCCAAATATCACTTTTACGATGAGTAAATATGAAAAAATTTCCAATGAAAAAGGTAAAATGTATGGCTCATTAAATATTGCTGGTGTAAGCAAAGATATCGTTTTAGATACCGAAATTGGTGGGGTTATCAAAACAGATAGTGGCAAAGAAAAGGCAGGGTTTACTTTACAAGGACAAATTAAAAGAAGTGATTTTAAATTTGCTCCAGATACTTCTAGTTTAACACTTAGTGATGAAGTACAAATCAACATCGAAGCAGAAATTAACGAAAAATAATTCAAAAAAAGCATTTTACATTAAAGTAAAATGCTTTTAATTTATTTAGCTAACCAACCTTCTTTTTCCCATACTTTTTGCGCTTCTTTACTTTGTGTAAATTCTATGAATTCAGCTACTTTTGGATTTTTCAGACCTTTTTGTGTTGGTACTATTTCAGCGGCTCTATAAATAATTGAGTTTTTATCTGCTTTAATAAATTTATTTTCTTTCTCACCAACTGCTTTAATCCAATGTGTCCAAATAATTAAAGCGTCAATATTTGGATTATTTTTCCACTCATCAACTGCAGCTTTTGAATTTTTAGCATATACTTTGATGTTTTTTCTAAGTTTTTCTAGATTTTCAATTTTTCCTGTTTTCAAAGCCATATCCTCATACAAGCCAACCTGCCCCGCTCCATCAACTACCATAACATTAACACCATCTTTTAAAAGATCTTCAAATTTTTTAATTTTTTTTGGATTATTTGCTCTTACAATCATGCCCGAGCCCCTAGCATTTAAAACTTGAACATCTTGTATTTTAATTTGTTTTGGCATTGCTTTAATAAATCCATCCATCATAGATGTATTGCCAGAATAAATAATATCAGCATCCATTTTTGCTTGTTTAATCCATTTAGGCGTTGGTCCTGCATTAATAATAACTTTTTCACCATGTTTTTCTTCAAACTGTTTTGCAAGTTCTTTTAAAACAGGAGCTGGACCACCTGGACCATAAACTAAAATTTCAGCATTCAATGCAGCTGCAGCAAATAAACTTAAAAATAAAAATTTTTTCATATTTTTTCCTTTAAATTAATAAAATAAAATTAGAAATATATCTTTTTAAAGTTGATATTTTTTTAATCAAATAAACTAATTTTTTTCTCTCGTGCTAAAAAATACTCCAAAAACTCTTCTTCGCTTTCTTTGATCAGACAATATTTAAAATCAAAAAAATTCTTTAATTCATTTAAATTTGCATAAGAAAAATCGCAAAATAATGAATTTTTTAATGCTATTTTGAAATCTTTAACGCCTTGAAAATTTTGTGCTATAAATTCAAAATCTTCTTCATTTTCTACAAGTAAAACTACTCTAGAACTGCCCCCAAAAGCACAAATTTCATTTTTTGAGTTTAAAAAATAGGCTTTAAAAAGTTCTAATTTTTTATCATTAAAACTAAAAGATAATTTTTGACTTTCTATAAATTCAATAAAACTAGCAAAAATATCTGCATAAAAAAATGCAAATTTTAAATCTTTAAAATACAAATTTTTACAAAGCAAACTCGTTTGAAATAAAGATTTAGAGCCTAAAATTTCATATTTACAAGCTTTTAAGGTATGAAAATTTGATTTTAATTTTAAAATAAATTTTTCATCATCAGAACAAAAGAAAGTTTTTTCTTTTGAATTTTTTAAAAGATCAAAATCTAATAAAATGTTTGAGTTTAAGACTTTAAAATTAAATGCCTTTGCAAATTTTAATTCTGTATGATTGCAGTATAGAAATTCATAAGATTTTTCTTCACATAAAAATCTAAAAAGTCTAAAAATAGCTTTTTCAAGATCATCAACTTGAAGATAAAACACATCTTTATCTTCAAGA
This sequence comes from Campylobacter sp. CNRCH_2013_0855, assembly GCF_025773025.1. Taxonomy (NCBI): domain Bacteria; kingdom Pseudomonadati; phylum Campylobacterota; class Epsilonproteobacteria; order Campylobacterales; family Campylobacteraceae; genus Campylobacter; species Campylobacter sp. CNRCH_2013_0855. The sequence goes on from NZ_JAKMTE010000007.1 coordinate 64,562, forward strand.
TTTAATTTTTCTTCGCTTACTATAACATAGGCACCAAGTTTTATAGCAAAACTTGCTTGTTCGTTATTTTTAGCAAAAAAAACACTTGCCTGTTTGACTTTATTTAAATCTATACTAAAATCATAAACACTAGAAGTTGCTCCATGGTTTAAAACTTGGGCATTAACAAGCTCAACAAAATTAGAAATATTCATTTAGCCTATTAAAGCTCCATTTTCAATAAAGCTTTGTGGGCTAATTAAAACTAATTTTTCATCTTTTTGAGCACTTAAAATCATACCTTGGCTTTCATGGCCAAAAATTTTAGCTTTTTTTAAATTTGTAATCACACAAACTTGCTTGCCTATTAATTCACTAGCTTTATAAAATTTAGCAATACCCGAAAGTACTTGTCTTAACTCACCATTTTCAAGTTCAAGTTGAAATTTTAAAAGCTTTTCACTACCCTCTATATTCTGACAATCTTTTACTAATGCTACTTTAATTTCGATTTTTTTAAAATCATCTATTTTAATTTGAGGCAAACTTGGCTTTTCTTCTGCTTTTTCTTCTTTTTTGCTTTCTTGGGTTAATTCAACTTTTGGAAATAAAGCTTCACATGCACTTGATTTTAAATCACATAATTGATTGTTTAAGATTAATTTTTGGTAATTTTCATTTGAAATTTCAAAATTTAAAGATTTGGCAATTTTTAAAGCTGTTTTTGGCATAGCAGCTGAAAGTAAAATAGTAACTTTTGTTAAAATATTAGCACACAAAGCCACTAAGGCATTAGCTTTTTGCATTTGATCATTTTTAATTAAATTCCAAGGCTCATATTTGCTAATACTTAAATTTGCTAAAGATAAAGCCTTGAAAAGCTCTTCTAAATAACGATTTGGTTGGATATTTTCTAAAGCATTAATTGCATTATCTAAATATTCTTTACATTCATTTAATTCTTGATTAAAATGCAAGTTCACATCTTTACAATCAATAATATTTTGAGAATACTTAGCACTCATACCGATAATTCTATTTAATAAATTTCCAAGCTCATTGCTTAACTCTGCATTGATTCTAGTGATTAATGCTTTTTGTGAAAAATCCCCATCATTGCCAAAAGGAACTTCTCTGAGTAAAAAATATCTAAAAGCTTCTAAACCAAAAGTATCTGCCACTTCTTTAGGTGCTACTACATTACCTTTAGATTTGCTCATTTTTTCACCATCTTTAGTCCACCAACCATGTGCTGCTACAAATTTAGGCAAAGGAAGCTCTAAACTCATCAAAAACGCAGGCCAATACACTGCATGAAAACGTAAGATATCTTTACCTACAAAATGAATATGAGCAGGCCAAAGATCCATATTTTTATCATCAAGTCCATAACCCAAAGCACTTACATAATTCATCAAAGCATCAAGCCAAACATACACCACATGTTTTTCATCATTTAATTCTTTTGGAAGCTTTATACCCCATTCAAAACTCGTTCTTGTAATAGAAAGATCTTTTAAACCGCCTTCTACAAAGTGGATTAATTCATTAGCCTTATTTTTAGGTAAAATCGGCTCTTTTTCTTTATACCATTTAAGAATTTGATCTTGATATTTAGAAAGCTTAAAAAAATAACTTTCTTCTTTTAAAAGCTGTGTTTTTTTACCACAATCTGGACAATGACACTCATTTACAAGCTGAGTTTGGGTAAAATAACTCTCACAAGAAACACAATAAAAGCCTTCATAAGTTCCTTTATAAATATCACCTTTATCAAACATTTTTTTAAATGCTTTTTGTACACTTAATTTGTGGTTTTCATCTGTAGTTCTAATAAAATAATCATAAGAAATCTCAAACTCATCCCAAAGTTTTTTAAACTTAGAACTGATTTCATCTGCATATTCTTTAGGGGTAAAATTTCTAGCATTAGCAGCTTGCTCTATCTTTTGACCATGTTCATCTGTACCTGTTAAAAAGAATGTTTTTTCTCCTTGCAAGCGATAAAATCTAGCCAAAGTATCTGCTATAATCGTAGTGTAAGCATGTCCTATGTGTGCCACATCATTTACATAATATATCGGAGTAGTAATATAACGCATTTTCAACCTTTAATTAAAAATCAAATCCACCTTCTTTACCTTTAGACATACTCTTATAAACTGCATCAATATACTCTTTTCTTAAAGAGCATTCAAAAATCAAAGAGCAAGGTAAACAAGATTTTAAGTTTTTATCGTTTTGACAAGCTTGAAGTTCGTTTTTTTTAACTTCCAAAGCTAGTTCAAATTCATCTTTAACTTCAGCCATTAAAGCCCTTTATAAGCTTGTTTTAGTTTTTCAATTTCATATTTTGAACCCAAAAAGCATGGCGTACTTGCATGAATTTTTTCAAATTCTAAATCAAGCAAAGAATCATTTTCTCCATTAGTAGAAAGCCCTCCTGCTTTTTCAAAAATAAAAGCAAAAGGAAATACCTCAAAATATGCTCTCAATTTTCCATTTGGCGCATCACTTGTTGCAGGATATGAAAATAATCCTCCACCTTTGAGTAAAATTTGGTGCAAATCACTCACCATAGCACCTGAATATCTTAAGCGATATCCTTCATCAAATAAAGCTTTTATAAAAGCTCTATGAGTATTTGACCAATTTTTTTGTGTTCCACCGCTTGCATTTAATTTACCTTTTTCATTTAATTTTAAATCCTTAACAAAAACAAATTCATCTTTTTCATTTAACCTATAAAGCTTAGGAGTGTCTATGCACACTATAAACTCTAAACGCACACCATAAATAGCATAAACCGCTGCTTTTAGATTTTTTGCACTAGCCTTTTGCTCATAAATAGCAAAAATAGAACCTATAGCAAAATTCACATCTACCAAAGATGAGCCATCTAAAGGATCATAAGCAACAACGTATTTTTCATTTTCATTGATTAATAATTGCTCTTGTTTTTCCTCACTAATTAAGCTTTTTATGCCTTTATTTTGTCTTAAAATTCTAGTGATAATCTCATCACTTTTTACATCAAGTTTTAATTGATTATCTCCAGTTGCGTTTTGAGAAGCGGTATAATCAAAATCTTTTAAATATCTAAGTTCTTTTGAAATTTCAATCACTGCTTTTTGTATATCGTTAATTAATTCTTGCATATTTTACCCCTATACTTTTTTTGAATTTTTTAATATAAAATCACAAATACTTTCTAAATCATCCAAATAAAGCCAAGTTAAATTTTTATTTTCGATTTTCCCATAGCTTGCAATAGCCTTAGAATAAGCAAAATAGCTCTCATCTACTTCTTTGCAAAAAACACTAATTCTTGGCATATCTAAGGTTTTTAAGCCCTCTATAAATAAAAAATCAAATTCCCCTAATTTAGAAATAGCTTCATCTAAAGTACTTGGAGAATGTGTAAATAAAGTTGTCCTTGTAGGGCTTAAAACCATTACATCAGCACCACTTTGAAAAAATTTAAAACTATCTTTTTTTGCTATATCAAAGCTTGCTTTATCTTTTGGATCATGTTTTATAATGCATACTTTATAATTTTGCTCCATAAAATACTTAGCTACTTGAGTAATTAAAGTTGTTTTACCTGAATTGGAAGGCCCACTAAAAGCCATTGCTAATCTTTTCATAACTTCCTTAAATCAAAGAAAATAAACAAAATTATATCTTTTTAAAAGTTAAAAGCTTATAATTATAAAAAAATTAGGAATAAAATATGAAAAAAATTTATATGATTATTTTCTTAACACTTATTTTTACTGCATGTTCAAATAAAACTCAAAAACAAAGCGAAATCAATTTAAAAAGCCAAACTCTTATGTATGCACAAAAAATCAATTTTAATTATAAAGATAATAGAGTAGTTGCTTTATTAAGCTATCTAAATCCTGTATTAGATGAAAAAAGTCAACAAGAAGTTTTTGTGCTTAGTTTTTTACCAAATATCAACATCAATCAAGAGCAAATTTCAATACTCATAAATGGAGAAAAAACTAACTTAAAAGTCTTAGATCAAAATGATGAGTTGTTTAAATATATCGTCAAAAGTGATTATGCAAGTTATTACAAAATCACCCTTGATGAATTAGTGCAAAAACCTATTTTGCAACTTGATTTGTGTTTTGAGAATCAGTGTTTTGAGTTAAAGCTTCAAAAAATTTCGAAATCGGTGTATTATCGTTCAGAAGATGTAAATACACAATATAATTAGCTAAAACTTTCTTAGCATACACCCTACTTTCTGCATAAGGAACAAGCTCCATTGATAAAAATGGCTCGTACTTTCCTACTCTAAACATATCTTCTCTTTTAAGCATTCTAGTGGTAAATCCTATACCTCCATTATAAGCATATGCAACAAAAACCGGAGAATTAAGTTTAGATTCTAAATAATCTAAATGATGATTTGCAAAAGTATAAGCTGTTTTTGGATCAAAAAGCATATCTTGGTCAAAATTTGGAATTTGTAACTCTTTATTACCTATATGATTAGCTAAAAATGGAATAAATTGCATAATACCTAAAGCATAAGAAGTTGAAATGGCTGTTGGTATAAAGCGACTTTCTTGTCTAGCTAAAGCTAAAATCATAGCCTTTCTTTGCGTAGAATAATCCTTTAAATATTCAAAATAAGGCATTATAAAATAATGCTTTTTAAAACCCTCAGCTCTTTCTTTAATATAAGCATAAATAGCGATGTTTTCTTTAGTATAAAAATCTTTGGCAAGCTTTTCTAACTCATTAGGAGTGCCTTTTGCAATTTCTTTTGCAAGTTTTTGCCAAGCAAAAGGATCCTTCATATCAAAATCATTTTTTTGTTTTTTTGGCTTTAATTCTTCTATTTTAGGCAAAGGCAAGCCCTTTAACTCTCTTGCATAAAGACTATAAATATTTAAAGAATCACTTTGAGCAAGCTCATCAAGATACTTTTTATCTTGAGTGATTAAATAAATCCAAAAATTTGCATTATCTGCTAAAGGTTTGCTTTTAAAAGTATCTTTTGCTACTTGGAAAAATTCCAATGCTTTTTCATCGTCATTTTCTAAAATAGCATTCACACCTAAGTAAAATGCATTATCTTGAAAAGTTAAATTTGCATCCACATTGACCAAAGATTTTCTTATTAATGGACTTTTTTTCTTAATGATAATTTCTTTTACAAAATTTGTAAATTCTTTTTCTTTTGCTAATTCATCAACAAAATCTTTTTCTAGGAAAAAATCCTTTTTATCTTTTAAAAAGCCATAAATTTTATAAAAATTTGCACTATCATAATTTAAAACTGCATAACTTAGAGGATCTTTAGCGTTAAAAGCTTCTAAAAGCTTTACTAAATTTGGATTATCCTGTGGGATATTTTTTTTCATCTCATTACGCACTGAAGCATTAAGATCTTGTATAAAAGTTAAACTGTTTAATCTTATAAGCTGACAAGTAGCATTAGCATCTAAGATATTTTGCGTGTTAAATTTATAACAAGCTTCATATTCTTTATTATATCCCAAAGGTGGAATAATAGCTTCAATGGCATTTTTAATACGCCCTGCATAACGATAAATATGTTCTTTTAAACCTTCGACTTCTTCTTTTTTAAATTCATTTTTTTCTAATAAACGATATAAATAATAATCCTTAGCCAAAGAATTTGGTTTTTGCTCTAATTCTTTATAAGAATACATAGCACTATTTGCAAAAACTACTCCAGCCAAAAGTAATACTACACTTTTTTTCAACACTTATAAACTTCCTAAAATTAAATTTGATAAAAATATTTGAATAAATTTTAATCCTAAAATAATAATCAAAGGTGCTAAATCAATGCTTCCTATAGTAGTGGGAATAAATCTTCTTACAAAAGCATAAGCAGGATTAGTTAAACGATATAAAATTTGCACTATAGGATTGTATGGATCAGGCCTTACCCAAGAAATCAACGCAGCAATGATTATAATCCAAACATAAATTTCAATCACCAAAGAAAAAATTTGTACCAAAGACACAATCAAACTTGTTCCAACTCCCATTTTACTCCTTTATAATTTCTTTGATAAAAGGCTTGATTAGAGTATAAATTTCACTCATTTCAGGCCCGTGAGTAGCCCCTGTTAATACTAAACGCAAAGGCATAAAGAAATTTTTTCCTTTTAAATTTGTTTTTTCTATTAAAATCTTTTTGAACTCATCATATTCTTGAGGTAAATCCAAATCTTTTAAAACTTCTTTAATCAACTTACATTCATTTTCAAATTCATTATAATTTTTAACTGCAAAAATGGCTTGTATTTTTTCTCTTATCTCATTTAGCGTACTAGCTTCTTGAGTATAAAATTTTGCAAGCTCAGCTATATCCTTACCTAAATTTAACAAAGAATTTAATTTATCATTATCAAGCATTTTTATATGCTCACGGTTAATTTGCATTAAACGCTTGGTATCAAATCTAGCAGGAGATTTTGAAACTTTTTTCAAATCAAACCATTCTATGGCTTCTTCTAAAGTAAAAATCTCTTTTGGAGTTTTATTACCCAAAAGTATTAAATAATTTGCAATAGCACTTGCTAAATATCCATTATCAAGCATCCATTTTACACTAGAATGAGCCTCTCTTTTGCTCATTTTAACACCCTCTTCATTTAAGATGATAGGCAAATGTGCATAAGTCATGCTTTTATCATAACCCAAACTTGCTCTAATATGCTCTTGTTTAGGAGTATTTGAAACATGATCTTCGCCCCTTATAATACAAGTAACACCTTCTAGCATATCATCAACCGCACAAGCAAAATTATAAGTTGGGGTTTTATCAGTCCTCATAATCACAAAACTATCAATATCTTCAGGATTAAAACTAATTTCACCTTTAATAAAATCAGTAAATTGCATTTGCGATTGAGGTTTTTTAAGACGAATTACGAAAGGTTTTTCACAATTTAATACATCAATATCTGCAAGTTTTTCACAAGTACCATCGTATCTATATGCTTGATTTTTACTTTTAGCTAGTTCTTTTTTATGAGCTAATTCATCCTCAGTACAAAAACAAGCAAAAGCTTTTTTTTCACTTACTAGCTTTAAAGCCATTTGACGATGAAATTTCAAATTCTCACTTTGCACATAATAATGCTGCCAAGTTATACCAAATTCTTTTAAAATAGCTTTTATTTCTTCTTCTTTTCCAGCTATATTTCTAGCATTATCCGTATCTTCAATACGCAAAATAAAATCTGTATTTTCTTGTCTTGCTTTAATATAATTAAACAAAGCTGCTCTTAAATTTCCAATATGCATATCTCCAGTAGGCGATGGTGCAAACCTATACATTATGTATCCTTTTAAAACTTTTTTATCATTATACAATTAAATACTTGCTATTTATTTTAAAAAAACAAAGTTCACACAAAATTCACTCAATATTTATATGATTTTACAAATAATTCAATTCAAAGGATAAAAAATGAAATTAAAAATAGCTTTAATGGCATTAGCTCTAGCAAGTTGTGTTTTTGCTAAAGATATGGTTGTAGGTGTAAATGCTTTACCAGCAAATTCTAAAAATTTTATACAAAAACACTTTACAGGCTCAAACATAGCTTTAGTTAAACAAGACATTGATAGCTTTGATGTTTATTTAGACAATGGAACTGAACTTGAGTTTTTCATCAATGGAGATTGGAAAGAAATTGATGCAAAATACAGACCGATTGATACTTCTTTTTTAAGTCCAAATGTTTTGGCAACAATTAAAAAAATGCACCCAAATGCAAGCATAATTAAAGTTGAAAAAGAAATTCAAGGTTATAAATTTAAACTAAATAATATGATGGAAATTTATACTGATGTAAATGGAAATTTCTTAGGACAAAAATTTGATGATTAAAAATTAAGCTAAGCTTTTTGCTTAGCTTTTGTAAGAATTTAGAGCAAGCTCTTGTATATTATAATTAGCAACTCTCTCATAAGTAAAGCCTTTTTTCTCTAAAAAATCAAGTAAAATTTTCTCCATTTTTTCTAAAGCATTCAAGACTTCTTTTGAAAGTTTAAAACTCAATGGTTCTATGCGTTTTGGCACACAAGCTAAAATTTGAGTTTTAGGTAAATCTCCCATAAGCTCCATGTATTGTAAAGTTTGAAGCATTTCAACCTCATGCGCACTACCACTCCAGTTAACTTTTTTTGGCATTGCATCATAAGGAAAGAAAAAAATATCTCCAATCTTAGCATCATCTGCTGCAATACAATCAATCACAATCATTTCATCATATTCAGCTATAATATAGCTAAGTTGTAAAGCCAAAGTTCCACCATCTACAAAACTCACTGAGTCTTTTTCATGATAAAACTTATAATTTTTTTCTAAAAGTTTGCAAAGATGAACGCCTAAGCCCTCATCTGCAAACATAATATTACCAATACCTAAGATTAGAAGTTTCAATGATTTTCTCTTACAAATTTATAACCACTAAAGATAGCATCTAAAGCACCATCTTTACCTTTAACTGAGTTAAACACAGCCATATAAATATGCACTGGAACAAAAATCAACACAACCCACATTAAAATTCTATGGTAAGTTCTAACATCAGCCAATCCACCTAGCATTACCTCAATAGGTCTTAAGATATTGTATAAAAATCCACCCAAGCCTTCATGATATACATGCATATAAAGGATTAGACCTGTTAAAATAAGCCCAAACATAACAAGATAAAAGAAAAAATAAGTTGCAAATTGCAAAGGATTATACACACCTTGTAAATGCGGGTGTTTTCCTAGGAAAATGTAAAATTTAATCTGCTCTATCCATAATTTTACATTAAAAATATCTTTAATACTTCTTCTTTCATTTGCACTTTTTGGATCAAAAAAGAACAAATATGTTTTAAAAAGCACACAAGCTATCATAATAAAACCAAAAATTTGGTGCACCATGCGGTATTTTGCCTGCATAAATAAAGTCGGTTCAGATGAAATAGAAGGAGATTGAAATACATAAGAAATATAATATCCAGTTCCCACTAAAATCACGATTGTAACCGCTCTTAACCAATGTGTAAAACGAAGGCCGATACTAAATTCGTATTCAGCCTTTCTGTTTGATTTTAAGGAATGTTTAGAATCCATACTAAAGTCCTTTCCTTATAAATTTACATTTACTTTATACTCGCTAAGATTATTACCTTTAGTATCCATTACATGCACAGCACATGCTATACAAGGATCATAAGAGTGAATAGCTCTTATTACTTCTAAAGGCTGTTTAACATCAGCTAGTTTCATACCGATAAGACATTGCTCATAGCTACCACCTACTCCATTTGCATCTTTTGGACTTGCATTCCAAGTAGAAGGTACTACTGCTTGCCAATTTTCAATTACACCATTTTTAATTCTACACCAATGACTCAACGCACCACGAGGCGCACTTCCCATAAATCTACCTTTGTATTCTTTGTTTTTATCGATTACATAAGTAGCACAAGTACTTTCATCTGTTTTTAAATTTTCAACCAAAGAATTAAATGCTTTCAAGCCATGATCAGCAATGATTTTAGCTTCAATTGCTCTAGCACCCGTTCTTCCTAAAGTACTCATAAGTGCTTTAACTGGTAAATTCGTAGCTTTTAAGAATGAATCAACCGCTTCTACTACGATTTTATTACCCTTAGCATAATTAACTAAAATATTTGCTAATGGTCCAACTTGCATAGGTAAATTTTCATATCTTGGAGCTTTAATCCAGCTGTATTTGCCTTTGGTATCAAATACCTTACTATGAACCATATTACCTTTATCATCAATACTTTCGCCATCAATTAAGCCTGTATAGTTTGGATTAGTTTTACCATCATAAGGGTGTAAAGCTTCATTATCTGCATACCAAGCTCTTGTCGCTTCCTCGGTGATTTTAGCTTCATCTACTTCTTCAACTTTACTCAAATCACCATTTCTAATAATACCACCTTCAAACAACCATTCATCACTTGAAACTTGGAATTCTCTCTCAGTATAGAAATTATTTACCCCTACATCATTTAACACGCTTGCTTCTTTAGAATAAGCTTTTGCTGCCATGATTAAATCCGGATAATAAGCACGATTAATAAAATCAGCTACTTCTTGGAATTTAGTCATATATTCAGCCATTCTTGATGGGTTTAAAAGATCCATAACACAAGTCACACCACCTACTGTTAAGCTTTGTGGATGAGGATTTTTAGCACCAAAAATCGCCATAGCTTGAGCTATTGTTCTTTGAATTCTTAAACATTCTAAATAATGTGAAAGTGCAATAAGGTTTTGCTCAGGAGTAAAGCGATAAGTCGCATGTCCATAATAAGCATTTGCAAACGGTCCAAGATTTCCTTTATCTACAAAGGTTTTTAGTCTTTGCTGAACTTCTAAAAGTTTATCTGCACCTGTTGCATAAGGCATATCAGTATATTTAAATGCTTCATCGCTTGCTTTTTTTACATCAGCACTTAAAGCACTTACAACATCAACAAAATCAAGTCCATGAAGTTGATAAAAATGCACAGGATGATCATGCATATATAAAGCTGCATTCATTAAAGTTCTAGTTAAAACTGCGTTTAATGGTGGAGTGATACCTAAAGCATTTTCCACTGCAATAATTCCTGCTCTATAGTGTGAAAAAGTACAAACACCACAAATTCTTTGAGTTAAAAAGCCTGCATCTCTTGGATCACGGCCTTTTACAATAGTTTCTAAACCTCTCCATAGAGTTGATCCTGAATATGCTTCTTTGATAACATTGTTTTCATCAACCACCACTTCAACTCTTAAGTGTCCTTCTATTCTAGTAAGTGGATCTATAATAATTCTTTTTGACATTCTTAATCCTTATTCTTTTCTAATGAAGCAATCACAGCATGTGCAGCAACAGCAACACCTGTTACACAAAGCACACCTATACCGATTTTATCTGAAATGCTATCAGCACCCAAGCCATAAACAGTATCAAATAATCTTCCTGCCATCACTTCTTCAAAAGGTCCCATAGTATCCCAAAAATCAGGCTCAGAACAACCTATACAACCATGTCCAGCTTGTACCGGCCATGAAGTATGTTGATTAAATCTTTCTTTTGAACAGTTATTAAAAGTATAAGGTCCTTTACAACCTACTTTATAAAGACAATATCCTTTTTTTGCCCCTTCATCACCAAATTGTTGTACAAACTCACCCGCATCAAAGCGTCCTCTTCTTTCACAAAGATCATGAATTCTTAAAGCATAAGCCCATTTTGGTCTGTTATAAGCATCAAGCGCTGGTAATGTTTGATACAATATATAATGAATCACATTACCTATAATGTTTTTCTCACTTGGAGGACAACCTGGAACATTAATAATTGTTTTATTTGTAACTTTACTTAAACTCACAGCATTACTTGGATTAGGTCTAGCAGCTTGAATACCACCAAAAGCTGAACAGGTACCTATAGCAAAAATAGCCAAAGCATTATCACAAGCTTGAACTGCTATTTGCTTACCTGTTTTACCGTGTGGTCCTATAGTTAAAAAGTTTTCTGTGGCACCTGTTGGTATACCACCTTCTACCATTAAAATATATCTACCTTTGTATTTTTCCATAGCAGCTTCAAGATTATGCTCAGCTTGCCAACCTGCTGCACCCATTATAGTTTCATGATATTCTAAAGAAATATGATCAAAAATTAAACTATCTATAGTAGGAGCATCACTTCTTAATAAACTCTCAGAACATCCTGTACATTCAGCCATATGAAGCCAAATCACTGGAAGTCTATCACTAAGCTCAGCAGCTCTTGCAACTACTGGAGTAAAGCTAGCAGGTAGTGCTAAAAATGCAGTCATTGCACTAGCCCATTTCATAAAATCTCTTCTTGAAAAACCTGATTGCTCCAAGGCTTTAGAGATAGAAATCTCATTTTTCAAAAGAGGAAGTTTTTCTAATGCGTCTAAACGGCGATTAAAAATATCTAAATCACTCATTTGTTGTTCCTTAAATATAGAAATATCATTAAAGATTTTAAAACATTTATTGTTAAGAATAGATAAAAAATAATATTTTTTTAAACAAATATACGAAGTATTTACAATTTAATGTTAATAGGATATTTTTACTCTAAAATAAGCAAGTATTACACTTGCTTATTGTTTAATAATGATAATCTCACCATCTTTAGAATCTATAATAATTTCATCATTTTCATTTAATTCATCAGATAATATCATATCACTTAATTTATCTTCTACCATGTCATACAAAGCTCTTTTTAATGGTCTTGCGCCAAAATCCACATCAAAACCAACCTTTGCTATTAAACTTGCAGCATTATCACTCAAGCTTGCTTTAATACCTCTATTTTCAAGATTTTTTTGCAAGGTATTAAAAAGTAATTTAACTATTTTTTTAGCTTCACTTTCTCCTAAAGGATTAAAAGTGATAATATCATCTAAACGATTCAAAAACTCAGGTCTAAAAAAGCTTCTAAGAGCTTCCTTGATAGCTTTTTCTCTTTCTTCACCCTTTAGTTCCATGATAAAATTTGCACCTATATTAGAAGTTAAGATAATGATAGTATTAGTAAAATCAACCGTTACACCTTTACTATCTGTAGCTCTACCATCATCTAAAATTCCCAAAAGTATATTAAATACATCTTTATGGGCTTTTTCTACTTCATCAAATAAAATCACACTATAAGGCTTTCTTCTAACAGCTTCAGTTAATTCCCCACCTTCTTCATGCCCTATATATCCTGGAGGTGCACCTAAAAGTCTTGATACACTGTGTTTTTCCATAAATTCACTCATATCAAAACGCACCATAGCTTTTTCATCATCAAATAAAAATTTAGCCAAAGCCTTCGCACTTTCTGTTTTACCTACTCCAGTTGGCCCTAAAAATAAAAAGCTTCCTATAGGCTTAGTTGCTTGATTTAACCCTGCTTTGTTACGCTTAATAGCTTTAGCTAAAGCACTCAAAGCCTCATCTTGCCCTATGACGCTTTCTTGTAAATACTCTTGAATATGTAAATATTTTTGTTTTTCAGAAGTGAGCATTTTTTGCACACTAATGCCTGTCCATTTACTTAAAATACCAGCTACTAAATCCTCATCTACTTGATTTTTAAGCAAAACTCCTTCTTGGGTCATTTGTTTCCATTTTTCTTCTAAATTTAAAACCTCTTTTTCGCACTCTAAAATTTTGCCATATTCTATTTCAGCAGCCTTTTGAAAATCTCCTTTATTTTTAGCCAAAATAGCTTCATTTTTTAAAGTATCGATTTCTTTTTTCTTTGCACTTATGCCATTAAATACTGCTTTTTCATTTTCAAATTTGGCATTAAGTTTGATTTGCTCTTCTTTTAAATTTGCTAATTCTTTTTTAATCTCTTCCAATCTTTTTTCATTAGCTTCATTTTCTTCCATTTTTAAAGCTTCATTTTCTACTTCCAAACTTTCAATTTGCTTTCTAACCTTTCTTAAAGAATTTGGCTCACTTTCTATTTGCATTTTTAATTCCGCTGCAGCCTCATCAATTAAATCAATCGCTTTATCAGGTAAAAATCTATTAGCTATATAACGCTTAGATAGCTTTGCAGCTGCCACTAAAGCACTATCATTAATAGTTACATTATGATGAATTTCTAATTTTTCTTTTATACCTCTAAGCATAGCCAAAGCTTCATTTACACTAGGTTCAGCTACATTTACAGGCTGAAATCTTCTTTGTAAAGCTGCATCTTTTTCAAAATATTTTCTATATTCTTTTAAGGTTGTAGCACCTATAGTATGGAGTTCACCTCTTGCTAAAGCAGGTTTTAAAATATTTGCTGCATCCATGCTCCCTTCATTTGCACCTGCACCTACAATGGTATGAATTTCATCTATAAATAAAATTACATTCTTATGTTTTATTACTTCATTTACAACTGCTTTTAATCTATCTTCAAATTCACCTCTGTATTTTGCCCCTGCTATTAAAGCACTCATATCTAAAGCTATAACTTTTTTATTTTGCAACGAAGTAGGAACATCTTTTTTTACTATCCTTTGCGCTAAAGCTTCCACCACAGCAGTTTTTCCTACCCCTGGCTCACCTAATAAAATAGGATTATTTTTAGTTTTTCTGATTAAAATTTGCATTAATCTTTGAATTTCTTCTTCCCTACCTATAACAGGATCAAGCTCATTGTTTTTAGCTTTCATAGTCAAATCAATACCAAATTTAGACAAAGAATCAAGTGTTTCATCACTTGTTTTGGTTTCTATTTTAGCTCCTGCTCTAATAAATTCCAATTCTTTTTTAAACTCATTTAAATCTACAAATTTAGACAAAAGTTCTTTAATAACCCCGCTAGCACTTTCTGAAACAAGCCACATATCCACAGCTAAATAACTATCTTTATTTTCTAAAGCCAAGCCTTTTGCTTTTTCTAAAGAATTAATAAATTCATTTGAAAATTTAATATTGTCTTTATTTACATTTGAGCTAGTAGGAAAAGATGAAATTTTACTTTTTACTTCTAACTCAAATGCCTCTTTAGAAACATTTAATTTATTAAAAACTTGATTAAGCAAACTAGAGCTATCAACACTTAAAGCCCATAATAAATGCAAAGGTTTTATTTCACTATTCTTAGAATGAATGGCCAAAGAAATTGCACTTTCTATATTTGAAAGCATAGAATCTGTTAAAAAATCTTGTATATTTGCCATTTTTACTCCTTTTTACTTTTATATGAAGTGTATTATATAACTTTAGTCTATTATTGTCAAGTTTATTTAGTTATATTTATAAATAATTTTTTATATATATACACTAATATCATAAAAATATTTACTTTATTTACGATTTTTTAAGCAAAAATAACTAAAATTAGATAATTATTTTATGAATTCATATTTATTTTGGAGTTTTTCCTTTGAAGACAAAAAGAAATCTTATTATCGCAGCTAGCATTTGTAGTTTAATAACCGCTTCTTTTATTTTTACTAACTTGCAAGCTAAAAATCCCGCTCCTAGCGAAGCAGAAAAAAAAATAGAAGCTTTATCTAAACTTACAAGAACTATGTCTATCATAGAACAATATTATGTTGATGATGTTAATTATACAGATTTGGTTGATAAATCCATAGCAGGTTTACTTACAAATTTAGATGCCCACTCTTCCTTCTTAGATGAAAAAGGTTATAAAGAGCTTAAAGAACAAACTAATGGGGAATTTGGTGGACTTGGCTTTACTATTACCCAAAAAGATGGAGCAATTAGTGTTGTAGCTCCTATAGAAGGAAGTCCAGCGGATAAAGCAGGTATTAAAACTGATGATATTATCTTAAGAATTAATAACGAATCAACTTTAGGTATGACTTTAAATGAAGCTGTTTCTAAAATGCGTGGAGAGCCTAAAACAAAGGTTACTCTAACTATTTATAGAAAAGGTGATACAAAGCCATTTGATGTAAATTTAAAAAGAGATATCATAAAAGTAGATAGTGTTTATACAAAATTAATTGAAAATGAAAATTTACTTTATTTAAGAGTGACTAATTTTGATAAAAATGTTGTAGATGAAGCTAGTAAAGCAATCAAAAAACATTCCGATGCAAAAGGGATTATACTAGATCTTAGAACTAACCCAGGTGGCATTTTAAATCAAGCCGTAGGCTTAGTAAATCTTTTTGTAGACAAGGGAGTCATTGTTTCACAAAAAGGTAAAATAGAGAGTGAAAATGTAGAATTTAAAGCAAATCCTAGTAAAAAAATCACAAACGCACCTTTAGTAGTACTTGTAAATGGTGGCAGCGCGAGTGCAAGTGAGATTGTAAGCGGAGCTTTGCAAGATTTTAAACGCGCTGTTATCATAGGTGAAAAAACTTTTGGAAAGGGTAGCGTACAACTTATATTACCTATGGATGAAAAAGGTAAAGAAGGCTTAAGACTTACTATAGCAAAATATTATTTACCAAGTGGTAGAACCATACAAGCTGTCGGGGTTAGTCCTGATATAGAAGTATTCCCAGGAAAAGTAAGTAAAGAAGAAAACCATGGCTTTGAAATCAAAGAAAGTGACCTAAAAAAACACTTACAAGCTGAACTTGACAAAATCGGACATCAAGAAAAGAAAAAAGATAATAAAGAAGATAAAAATATCATCACCAAAGAACAAATTGATAATGATATACAGTTAAAAACAGCAATTGATGCAATCAAAATTTTAAACATCACAAAAGGAGAGTAAAATGGCAACAAAACTAGATCTTTTATACGAGGGAAAAGGTAAAAAAATGTTTAAAACTGATGATGAGAATTTACTCATCACAGAATTTAAAGATGATTTAACTGCTTTTAATGCAGAAAAAAAAGGTAACGAAGCAGGAAAAGGTGCATTAAACTGCAAAATTAGTACTGAAATTTTTCATCTTTTAGAAAAAGAAGGTATTAAAACACATTTAATAGAAACCATCAGCGATAAAGAGCAAATTGTTAAAAAATGCAATATTATACCTATTGAAGTTATTACTAGAAATGTAGCTACAGGATCTTTAACAAAAAGATTAGGCATTAAAGAAGGTATAATTTTACCTTTTGCTGTAGTTGAGTTTTGTTATAAAAATGATGATTTGGGTGATCCTATCATCAACGATGAACATTGTTTGATTTTAAATTTAGTAAAAAGTGAAAAAGATTTAGAATTAATCAAAAAAACCGCAAGACATATTAATTCTATCTTAGTTAAATTCTTTGAATCTAAAGGATTGAGACTGATTGACTTTAAATTAGAATTTGGTATTGATAGTGAAGGAAATATGATACTAGCTGATGAAATTAGCCCTGATAGTTGTAGATTTTGGGATAGCAAAACTAATGAAAAATTAGACAAAGACCGCTTTAGGCAAGACTTAGGTAATGTAAAAATGGCCTATGAAGAAGTATTAAAAAGAATTTTAAGTTAGGAAAAATAATGAAAGTAACTGTAAATATCACACTCAAAAATGGAGTTTTAGATCCTCAAGGCAAAGCCATAGAAAAGGCTTTGCATTCTTTAGATTTTAATAACATAGCAAATGTTAAAACCTCAAAACAAATTAGTTTTGATATAGCTTGCGATGATAAAGAAGAAGCTTTAAAACAAGTTGATTTAATGTGTAAAGAATTACTTGCAAATACTGTGATAGAAGATTATGAGATAATATTATGAAAGTAGCTATTATTCGTTTTCCTGGAACTAACTGTGAGTTTGATACAGCTTATGCTTTTGAAAAACTAGGCGTAAAAACTGAAATCATTTGGCATGAAAGACAAGATTTTAGTGCAGATTTAATCGTTTTACCAGGTGGTTTTTCTTATGGAGATTATTTAAGATGTGCAGCTATTGCAAAACTTGCTCCTGCTATGAAAACACTTAAAGAACATGTGCAAAAAGGTGGATATGTCCTAGGTATTTGCAATGGTTTCCAAATTTTATTAGAACTTGGTCTTTTAAAGGGGGCTATGAAACACAATAATAGCTTAAGTTTTATTTCTAAAATGCAAGCATTACAAGTAGTATCAAACAATAATGTTTTTTTGAAAAATTTTCAAAAAAATGACATTATAGAATTACCTATTGCTCATGGAGAGGGAAATTATTTCAATAGCGAAGATGGTATTAAAATACTAGAAGATAAAGATATGATTTTATTAAGATATATCAATAATCCAAATGGCTCTTTAAACGATATAGCTGGAATTTGTGATGAAAATAAAAAAGTCTTTGGACTTATGCCTCACCCTGAAAGAATGTGTGATGATATACTTGGATCAAAAGTAGGACTTAAAATGTTTGAAGGATTTTTAAATTGCTAAAAACCTTCAAAGTTTTTTGTATTTTTTTACTAGCACTTAATTTATATGCTCAAGAAAACAGTGTTTTTGAAGATTACAACACCTTAGAAAAAAACTACAATCAATTAGACGATCAAGCTAAGCAAATTTATCAAACTATCGCCCCAAGCGATGAGAGTAATTATGAAAATAAAATCAATGATGAAAATTTTATTCCTCAAAGTTCTTTGGTATTAAATGCAAAAGAATACACTGATGAAGCTTACATAGATGAAGCTTTTGCTATAGATCTTGAGGTTATCACCACAACTAATGTAAGTTTTGATTTAAATGTGAGTTTTGAAAAAAATGATGATATGCTTTGGATCAATCCTAATCCTATTTGGGAGCAAAAGGCTAATTCATATCATACAAAATTATGGTTTGAAGCTAAAAGTTTAAATGCCAATTTAAACAAAATCATCGTTTCATTAAGCAGAAATGATCATATTTTTCAAAGCTCATCACTAATTATAAAACCTATTAGACTTAAAAAAATCGACGCTCCTTCTAATAAATACTCACACATAGTTGCAAGTAATTTAGAGGTTAAACAAGTAAAGGCAAGTCATTTTGATAATGATAATATGATTTTATTTATAGAACTTGCAGGAGAAAACACAAACCTAGCAAGTTTTAACATAAAAGATATTCAAAAACAAGGTGTAGAGGCTATTAAAGGCGATTTTGAAAAACAAAGTGGATTTTATTATGCTATTTTAGATAAAAGCAAAACACGTTTTGATTTTTCTTATTTTAATTTAAATTCTAAAGAACTAAAAGATTTTTCCTTAAAAATAGAACTTAAAGAAGATAGTATAAGCACACAAAGCGATTTAAATCCAAAGACTAATGATTTTAATTTTTACAAACAAGTGTTTTTGTGGAGCTTATGTGGTATTTTTGCTTTATGGTTTGTATTTAAAAAAAGCTATGTAGCTTTAGGTTTAGCAATTTTGGCTCTAATAGCAAGTTTTTTAGCTCAAAACAACATATATAAAGCTATATTAAAAGCTGAAAGTAAAGTGCAAATTTTACCAACTCTAAACTCAACTCATTTTTATTCTGGAAAATACAAACAAGAAGTAGAAGTGTTAGATTCAAGAGAAGAATATAGAAAGATTTTATTTAGTAATGGAAAAATAGGCTGGGTGAAAAGTGAAGATTTATCAAAGATTTAAAGCTTTAATATTTTGGATTGAATTTATTTTATCTATTATATTTTTATGTATTGCCTTTTTATTATTACAATCACAAGAAAAAATTTGGAAAATCAGGAAAGTATGGTCAAAATTACAAAAATATGTAATAAATTATAAAATTCAAACTCAAGGCTCTATACATCCTCAAGCTAATTTACTTTTAATTAACCATCAAAGTTTATTAGACATAGTTGTTTTGGAAGATTTATGCCCAAAAAATATATCTTGGATAGCCAAAAAAGAACTTGGCGAACTCCCCGTTTTTAAAACTTTGATTAAAAAACCTAAAATTATTTGTATAGATAGAAGCCCAAAAGGTCTAGTAAAACTTTTAAAAGAAGCTAAAGAAAGACTAAAAGAAGATAGAGTCTTAGCTATTTTTCCAGAAGGTACAAGATCTAAAACACAAAAACTTTTAAAATTTAAAGTCGGAGCTAAAATTTTAAGTGAGAAACTTAAGCTAAAAGTCCAACCTGTGGTAATTGTTGATTCAGCTAAAATTTTAGACACCCAGAAATTTAGTGCAAATAGCGGTGTTTTAAAAGTAATATTTCTTGATCTTGTTGATACAAGTAAAAATGATTGGCTTGAGCAAACTAGAGAAAAAATGCAAACAATCTTAGATAGCGAAAGGGCACAAGCTTGATTAGTACGATTTTAGCTGTAGGTTTTGGTGGCTTTTTAGGAGCTATATCTAGAATGCTTACTAGTAGCTTTTTTAATAAAATCATTCCACATGATTTTCCTTATGGTACTTTACTTGTTAATATCATAGGATCTTTTTTAATGGGCTTGTTTTTTTCTTATGCAAACTTTAAAGGTGTGCATATTTTTACTAAAAGTTTAATTAGCACGGGTTTTTTAAGTGCTTTTACGACTTTTTCAACTTTTTCTTATGAAAATTTGCTATTTTTGCAAAGTGGTGATTATTTTCACTTTTTTCTAAATATTATTTTAAATGTTATCCTTTGTCTTTTGGCAGTATGGATTGGTTTTTTAATTTTTAAATAAAGGAGATATAAATGCAATTTCAAACTGAAGTTAATCAACTTTTACAACTTATGATTCATTCTTTGTATTCAAACAAAGAAATTTTTTTAAGAGAGCTTATTTCTAATGCAAGCGACGCACTTGATAAACTTAGTTATTTAAGCGTGAGTGATGATGCTTATAAAAATCTAAAATTTGAACCAAAAATTCAAATCAACTTCAATCAAGAAGCAAAAACCCTAACCATAAGCGATAATGGTATAGGTATGAATAAAGAAGATTTAATCAATCACCTTGGAACCATTGCTAAAAGCGGTACAAAAAGCTTTTTAGAAAATTTAAGCGGAGATGCTAAAAAAGACTCTCAGCTTATAGGACAATTTGGTGTAGGCTTTTACTCTGCTTTTATGGTAGCTTCTAAAATAGAAGTATTAAGCAAAAAAGCATTAGATAATAAAGCTTATCTTTGGACTTCTGATGCTAGTGGTTATGAAATAGAAGATGCAAATAAAGATGAGCAAGGCACTTGTATAACCTTGCATTTAAAAGATGAAGAATTTTTAAACTCATACCGTATTGAAAGCATAGTAGAAAAATACTCAAATCACATACAATTTCCTATTTTTATGGAAAAAGAAGAATATTTACCATTAGAAGAAGGCGAAAAAGAACCTAAAAGAGAATTAAAAAATACTCAAATTAATACAGCAAGTGCTTTATGGAGACAAAATAAAGCAAGTTTAAAAGCTGAAGATTATGAAAGATTTTATGAGCAAAATTTCCATGATTCAAATAAACCTATGCTTTATATCCACACAAAAGCTGAAGGTTCTATAGAGTATAATTCTTTATTCTTTATACCCGCACAAGCTCCATTTGATTTATATAGAGTAGATTATAAAAGTGGTTTAAAACTTTATGTAAAAAGAGTTTTTATAAGTGATGATGATAAAGAATTATTACCAACTTATTTAAGATTTGTACGCGGGATTATTGATGTAGAAGATTTACCGCTTAATGTAAGTCGTGAAATCTTACAAGAAAATAAAATCTTAAAAAGCGTTCAAGAAGCAAGTGTTAAAAAAATCCTAGCAGAACTTAAAAAATTCAAAGAAAAAGATAAAGAAAACTATCTTAAATTTCATGAGAATTTTGGAAAAGTTTTAAAAGAAGGTTTATATGGTTTTGGCGAAAATAAAGACGCTATAGCTAAGCTTTTATACTTTAAAAACTCAAATAAAGAAGAATTAATTGATCTTGAAGAGTATAAACAAAACCTAGCTGAAGGTCAAAATGAAATTTTTTATATTAGTGGAAAAAATGAAAAACTTTTAAGAAATTCTCCACTTCTTGAAAGCTATAAACAAAAAAATATCAATGTTTTATTACTTGATGAGGAAATTGATACCATAGTTATGCCTATGATGAATGAATTTGAAGGCTTAAAATTTAGTGCTATTAACCATCTAGCTAGCGAAGAAACTAGCGAAGAACAAAAGGCTGAATTTGCAAGCTTACTCATCAAAATAAAAGAAGTTTTAAAAGATGAAGTTGAAGAGGTAAAACTTAGCCAAAGACTTTCAAATAGTCCAAGTTGTATTGTTTATGATCAAAATAAACCTGATTTTGCTATGCAACAAATTCTTAAACAAATGGGGCAAGAACAGCAAGTTAAACCTATACTTGAAATCAATCCTAATCATGAAATTTTAAAAGCCTTAAAAGAGAATGATACCTTAGCTAATGAAATGGCACATATTCTTTTAAATATGGCTAAACTTAGCGAAGGTATAGGTATAGACAACCCTAGCGAATTCAACAATGCCTTAAGCAAAATCGTTTCCAAGGCTTTAGAAAAATGAAAAATATAGCTATTTCTAAAGATATTTTGCACGAGTTTTGCATTATAGATGTAAGAACCCCAAGCGAATGGAAAAGCGGGGTTATAAAAGAAGCTATACTCATCGCACTTTGCGATGATAATGGCTTTATGAATGAAAATTTCATCCAAGAGTTTAAAGAAAAAGCAGATTATCAAAATAAAAACATAGCCTTTGTATGTGCTACAGGCTCAAGAAGCAAACATACTGCTATGATGATAGAAGATACCCTAGATATAGAATGCACTAATCTAGACGGTGGCATGGTAGCACTTTTATCGCAAGGTTATGAAGCTACAAAAAAAGAAGGTTGATTATGAAAAAAATATTTTTATCTTTAGCACTTTGTGTTAGTTTTGTTTTAGCAGAAGTTAAAAATATCGATATTAATGCGGATATTTTGGAAAATTATCAAGTAATTGATGTAAGAAAACCTAGCGAATGGGCACAAACTGGCATAATAAAAAATGCCATTAAAATTAGCTTTTATAATGAAGATGGCAGTATTAATAAAAATTTCGTCGAGGAAATTAAAAAGATTTCAAGTAAAAAACCTATTGCTATAGTTTGTAGAAGTGGAGCAAGAAGTGCTAAAGCTTCTGCTTTATTAGATCAAAATGGTATAGAAGTTACTAATTTAAAAGGTGGTATGAACGCACTTTTATCACAAGGCTATGAAACCTCAAAGTAAGTCTAACTAGACTTACTTTTTCTTTGGTCTAAATACAGAAATTACTTCTTCATTATTTTCAATATAAGCTCCGCCTATTAAATCCACACAATAAGGTATAGCAGGAAATATAGGTTCAATACATTCTCTTATAGCTTTTGGATTACCCGGTAAGTTAATAATCAATGATTTTCCTTTTATACCTGCGCTTTGTCTTGAAAGTATAGCCGTTGGCACATATTCTAAGCTTTTTGCACGCATTAGCTCTCCAAAACCTGGAAGCATTTTATCACACACTGCTTGTGTTGCTTCTGGTGTCACATCACGCAAAGCAGGCCCTGTACCTCCTGTAGTAAAAATCAAATCACATTTTACTTCATCAGCTAAATAAGCTAATTTTTCTATGATTAAATCATACTCATCAGGAATTAGCTCATAATAAAAGCTTTTTTCATTTTTTATATAAGAATCTAAAATTTTTTCTATCTCTACTCCAGATTTATCTTCATAAACTCCACTACTTGCTCTATCTGAAAGCACTAAAATTCCTATTTTTACCATTTTTACTCCATTATGATTTTTTCTACATCTTGTTTTTCTATTTTTTCATTTTCCAAAAGAATACTAGCTAATCTCACTACTTTTTCTTTCATTAATTCTAAAAATTCTTTCACTTCATGCTTTTGCTCTTGCAATAAACCCTCATTTGCCATAGCAAAAGTTTCCATAAAAGCGAGTAATTCTTTAACTTTTAAAAGATCGCTTTGTGCATTAGTGTAACTTTCATTAAAAATAAGCTCCATAGCAATCGAACCTGCTAAAAAAACTTTTATTTTGTTCAATAATTCTGATTTTGATTTGATGGTATTTTCATACTCTTTAAATCTATCTTCTATTAGGGTAATTTTTTCAAATTTAACGTCAAAATAAAAAGCACACAAAGCTTTAGCTGCTTGATATGTGGCTTGAATTTTTCTTTCCTTATCACTCAATGAGAAAATCTTTTTTTTACCCATTAAAACTTTATTCAATACCGCAAAAAAATCATTTTCTTCTATTAAATCTGATTTTCTTCTTATGGCATTAATGGCCGCCTCGTTAACCAAAGTTTCTAAGGCTGCTCCGCTAAAATCCACGCTAGCTTTTGCGATTTTTTCTAAATCTACACTAGATTTTTTTTCTTTCATATAATTTTGTAAAATATACATTCTATCTTTAAAATCAGGTAATGATATAAAAATTCTTCTATCAAAACGCCCCGATCTTAATAGTGCATTATCCATAAGATCGATTTTATTTGTAGCAGCCATTACTATAACACCGCTATTATCCTCAAATCCATCCATTTGAGTTAAAAGCTGATTTAGAGTATTATCTCTTTCTACATTAGAAAAATCCCCCCTGCTTTTACCAACTGCATCAATTTCATCTATAAAAATAATACTTGGAGCTTTTGATTTAGCTTTTAAAAAAAGTTCTCTAACCCTTTTTGCACCCATACCTACATAAATTTCTACAAAGCTAGCCCCGCTTTGATAAAAAAATGGTACCCCAGCCTCGCCTGCTACAGCTTTTGCTATCAAAGTTTTACCCACTCCAGGAGGACCTACCAGTAAAACCCCTTTTGGCATTTTCACACCAAAATCTTTATATTTTTGTGGATTTTTTAAAAAATCAACGATTTCCAAAAGCTCTACCTTAGCCTCATCAACCCCTGCTACATCTTTAAATTTAACTTCACTTACTACATCTTGTATGGTGTTATTTTGTTCATTTTTTTCTAAAATATTTTTTTCTAAAGAAAGTAAATTTTGTCTATCTTTGTTTTTTTTATTAAGAAAGAGTAAAAAACTTATAAGAAAAGCAAGTAAAATAAATATCAAAAAAAACTCGCTTAAATTATAATCTTTAGCATATTCTAAAGGAATTTTTTGCCACAAAGCATTTAAATCCACTACATCTTTAGCGATTAAAAAATTTCCTTCTTTGCTTTTTAATAATATTTCATTATTTTCTATTATAGCTTTTTGGATTAAATTTTGTTCTAAAAGCTCTTCATAAGCAGCCTTGCTAATATAATCAGGTTGATTTTTTATAAACGCAACTACTACAAAAACACAAAGCAATAAAAATGAAGCTAAGATAATCTTTTTATTTTTCATCCTCTAACCTTACATAGTTACAATCTTCTTTGCATTCATACTTTTCAATGCTTATCCATTGTTTAGCAATATCTTCTTTGCTTGTAATTTTGATTTTATTAAAAAATTGATCATAGCCTTCATAAAAACCATCTTTTTTACTTTCTACTAAAATTTCTAAAGTATCTTTTTGATTTTTTCTAAACTCATAATTATTTTGTGCGACTATATCTTTTAAAATATTTAATCTTTCTTTGGCTATTTCACCATTAATTCGCTCACTCATAGAAGCAGAATGTGTTCCATCACGTGGTGAGAAAATAAAAGCATGAATATGCGTAAGTTTAAACTGTTTGAAATTTTCTAAAGCTTCTTGCCATATTAACTCACTTTCTCCAGGGTGTGCTACGATAAAGTCTGTCCCTAAAGCAAAACCTTTTTGACTTAACTCATTAAACAATGCTAAATCATTTTGTGTATGTGATCTTCTACGCATTATGCGTAGCATTTTTTCATGAGTGTGCTGCAGGGCAATATGCAAATGCTTTTCAAGCCAAGGTTCATCTAAAATTTCTTTAAAACTCTCATCAATTTGAGCAGGCTCCAAACTCCCAAGCCTTACTCTTTTTATACCACTAATCTTACCTATTTCTTGTAATAATTTTCCAAGCGTAGTTTTATCTTTTAAACCATAACTTCCTATATTAGTACCCGTTAAAACTACTTCACTATAGCCATTTTGAGCCAAAAGTTTGATTTGTTTTATTATTTCCTCACTTAGCACGCTTCTTGATTTACCCCTAACACTTGGGATTATACAATAACTACAAGCAAAGTCACATCCTTCTTGAATTTTCACAAAAGCTTTAGTGTGATTTTCATAATTACTTACGATTTTTGTATCGATAAAGTGCAAATTTCCAAGCTCATAAAAGGCTTTATCTTGCGAGATTAACTCATTAATTTTATCTTTATTAGAAGCTCCTAAAACTCCAAAAATTTCTTTCTTATCAAAAAAATCCTTTCCCTTACTCACAGCACCACAACCTGTAAGTATAACCTTAACTCCATTTTTTTTTACACCATTAATATAACTTCTAAGCCCACTATCAGCACCATTTGTAACCGTACAAGAATTTATCACTATTACATCAGCTTCTTGCTCGTTTTGTGTAATATCATGGTCTTTAATATAAGTTTTTAATAATTGCGTATCATAAATATTAGTTCTACAACCAAAAGTTTTAAAATATATCTTTTTTTTCAAACATCTTCCTTGTTTTCTATAAATTCATGTTTTGCCATATATAAATTTTGCGATGGGTAAGCTATTTTTATATCATCATGTTTGTTAAATTCATTGATAATCTCTTTACTTATATTACTTCTTAAAACCAAGGCCGCATAAGAATTTGTCATATACCAAGCAGAAATTCTCATACCATAACCTTCTAAAAATGTAAAAAACCTAGGCTCAACCTTAGGATTTCTAATACTATATTCATTTCTTAATTTACTCATAGATTCTTTTGCTAATTTTGTATAGCCTTTAGAAGCTTTTGTGATAATTTCTTCTACTATCTCTAAAGCTTTTTGGTGGTTTGAATCAAAAGTCAAAGTAATATCAAGTCCATCCCAAACTGTCTTCATACCATGATGAGTATAATTTGATATAAGATTAGTAAAAATGAAATTATTTGGGATAAAAATTATTCTACCACTTCTTCTATTATCTGTATAAGTTAGCAAAGAAATATCTTCATATAAAGTTATTCTTAAAAATGAAATATCAATTATATCACCAATATAATGCGTGTTATTTTGAAAAACTCTAACTCTATCACCTACTCTAAAACTCCCACCAAAAACTATCACGCACCAACCAAGCATAGACATAAACATATCTTTCATAGCAATAGCCAAACCAGCAGAAGCAAAACCAAGCACGGTCACTAAATAACTAATATTTTCAATATATCCAAAAAGCAAAATTAAAACAATTACATTAATATTAATAAAATTGATAATTTTATTTGCCGTATAAAAGCGATCATTATCACCTATATATTTTCTAGCTATAAATTTAAGTAAAAACGCTATAGCTATAACTATAATAATAGCCAAAACTATATTAAAAGCTCTCACGCCTTGAATTTTAATAGAAGCAGTTGTTTTTTCAATTTCTTCTTGAATTTTTTTCTCATATACAGAATAAGAAATTTCTCCAAAACGCAAGGTCTGTGAAAAATCCCTTACCATTTGATTAGAAGCTTTTAAGTACTCATCATATTCTTTACTAGGAGCTAATTTAGCTATCTCAGTTACCAAAACATTTTCTTTTATAAGCTCATCTAAAGTTTGCTTGAAACTATTTAAAATATTGATATATTCTTCCTTGTCACGTCTTAGTTTTTTTATATGTGAATACGCTGAAATGATAGCTAAAGGATTGGTAAGTTTATCTATTTTGTCAACTTCTTCAGGCGCTAAAACCATTTTAGAAAAATTAGCACTCTTATACTCACTTAAAAGCTCTAATCTTTCTTTTAAAATCAAAATTTGTCTTTCTATAATACTTTTATTGCGCTCATTAGCCTTTAAACTTTCTTTTTCTAAAGCTAAAATTTCATCTTGGGTTTTTTTATAAATATTAAAATTATTATATTTAATCACCCAGGTATTGTATGCTAAATTATTATGCAATTCATTTAATTTTTGCTCTAAATGTTTTACATCATCTTGTGCTAAAAGCACTATAAAAGATAAAAATAAAAGCAAAAAAATCTTTTTCATGCAAACACCTCTAAAGTGCGTAAAATATCTTCTTTGATTATATCGTTTTTTATACAAGCTTTTCCCAGACCACAAGCTAAAACGAAATTAATCTTTTCAAAATGTGTTTTTTTATCTAAAAAAAAGGCATTATAAAATTCTTCTATATTTGGAATTTTATAAGATATAGGTAATTTAAATTTCATAAGTAAATTTTGCACTCTTTGGCATTCTTGCTCACTTAATAACCCCAAATTTAATGCTAAAATATTTGCCATGTTCATACCTATAGCCACAGCTTCACCATGTAAGTACTTTTTATATCCTGTTTGATTTTCTATAACATGAGCAAAAGTATGACCATAGTTCAAAAGCATTCTTAAACCACTTTCTTTTTCATCTTGTGAAACCACATTAGCTTTAAGTTCTATACTTTTTTGGATGATTTGAGCTAAAATAATATCATCTAATTTAGTATTTAAAAATTTATCCTCGTCTAAACTTTCCAAAAAAGGTAAAATTTCCTTATCAAAAACCACAGCCATTTTAATAAATTCAGCCATACCCGCAGCTAGTTCTCTCGAAGGTAAAGTTTTTAAAAACTTACTCTCGCAATACACTGCTTTTGGTTGATAAAAAGTACCTATTAAGTTTTTGCCAAATTTATTATTCACTCCGGTTTTACCACCCACACTTGCATCCACGCAAGCTAGTAAAGTTGTAGGGATATTGATAAATTCTATCCCTCTTTGGTATATGCTTGCTACAAAACCACCCATATCAGAGATTACCCCTCCACCAAAGCTTATAAGCAAGCTTTTTCTATCTAGTTTATATGCACACATCTGATCTAAGATATATTCTATAGTTTGTAAATTTTTATACTCTTCACCATCTTTAATTTTTATGATAAAAAGTTCTTTAGCTTTAATTTTTTCTAAAAGCATACCTAAATGTAATTTTGCTACTAATTCATTAGTCAAAATCACTACTTTAGTATCAAAATTCAACTTTTCTAACTCATTTATATAGACATTATAACTTGTATTTTTATCTAAATTTACCTTAACTTGCATTATTTTCTCACAGTGATGGTATAAATAATTGATAATTTTTATTCATCTTATAATATATCGTATTTAAATCTGTTTTTAAAATTTTATTGAAATTACTACCTAAAATTTTTTCATTAAATGGTACAAAATGCAATATATTTTGCTTATAAGAAAAGTTATTAATAGGATTATGTTCATTTTCTTCTATTAAAAGTAATTTTTCATCATGAAGTTTTGAAAGACTTTCGAAGTATTGGCGATATTCAAAAATTTCTGCTTTATTTAATTTTAAAGCATAATAGTATAAAGAAAGTCCTAATTGAATTTGTTTATTAAAATCAAGCATAATTGATGCAATACCTTCCACATCTTCAAAATTTGAACTTAAAACTACCGAAGATTTTAAATCTGCGAAATCACCTCTACCAGCTTTAAGTATTGGAATTTTCAAAGTAAAAAGAAAGTTTTTTTCTTTTTCAAAAAGATAATCTTCAACTATCATCAAGCCTATACTAGTATTTTCCACAAAAGGTTTAGTATTTTTTATATTGGTATTTATAAAATCAAATATTACTTCAATACTATTTTTATGCAAAGCTTTAAGCTTGTAATACATAGGATTTAAAGTAGGATTAATCACTTTAAAATAAAGCTTTTTACTATTAATCCTTATATGCAAAAGCAAGCTTGCAAAAATAAGTTTTTCTATAGCAAATTCACTCATTTTTTTCATATCTATAATACAAAGTATATTGTCTCCAAAAGGCGATGGAAAACGTCCCAAGCTTGTTTTAACATTAGTAAAAACACTTTGCAAAACTTTAGGATCGCCTACGATCAAAATACTATCATTTGGCATCAAAATAAGCCCAGGTCTAGCTAGGATAAATTCATTATTTCTATAAACCATTACAATTTTAAAGCGTTTTTGACTAATAGAGCTTATATGTCTATAAGCAAAGCTTGATCCTGCAGGAATTCTAACCTCCATAATCTCACCTTGCCCAAGTCCTATAAATTGAGCAGTTGATGGCATATTATCCATACAACCTGTTAGCCTTGTGCTTAAAGTATCATAGATGTTAATCACTTCGCAAAAATTATCATCAATATGGCTATTCCATAAATCCATAATAACTATATTTAATCTTGAATGTAATTTTCTTAAATTTTTATAGCAAGCTAGCATATCAGCCTCATCTTGCATATAAATAATAGCTTGATGGAAATTTTCCTTTAGCAAATTTTCTAACTTAACCAAACTTGTAGGATCGAACTTATGAAAAGAAATTTGTTCATTCTCTAAACTTAAATCCACACTTTCATCATTATAATAAACAACACTCAAAGATTCTTTGAAGGTTTTATTACTATGAATTTTCTTCAAAAAATCTTTCGCATAAACTCCATCAGCTAATAATAAAATTTTATTCATTTATACCTCTAAAATACAAAATATAATTATAGCAAAGTTATAGTTTATATTTTAAAGTTTTAAATTT
>NZ_JAKMTE010000070.1:0-610 GCF_025773025.1 Campylobacter sp. CNRCH_2013_0855
ATATAACAAGCCCAAAAAACCTAGAATATCAATGTAAAATAGAAAAAAATACAACTATACTAAATCAAGAACAAATCTTATCTTATGTAAATGAAATTCATAATAAAAATGTAAGAATAATTCAAGATTATATAGAACAAATTTATAAAGATAATGGTATAAAACCTTATGCATTTGATGATGAATTTTATGAAGAATTGGGTAACTTAGGAATAATTACCCAAAGACAAGTGGAAGGTTTTAAAAATGATCGTTTAATTAAGAAAAATTCCTTATTGCTTACTATGTTAGATTATTTGGCTGGGCAAGATAGAAAAAGCAAAGATTATTTGATTACTTTTGATGATGAGTATTTTTATGATTATTTTGTTTTTAGTTTGGGTGGGTTTATATTAAAACTTTCTCAAGGTATGCTTCAAAATGAAATCAATTCTCTTTTTAACCCTGCAGCTTATATAGATGATACAAAAATAAATTATAATGATTTAAATAATGAATTAAGCAAAAAATACGAAAAAGAAATATTTGACATGGGATTTGAAAAAAGAGGTAGTTATTTTGTGGATTATTTTGATTATAGTTTTAATTATAATGGGTTTTTTGAGATTAA
>NZ_JAKMTE010000071.1:0-608 GCF_025773025.1 Campylobacter sp. CNRCH_2013_0855
TCTTTATAACATTAATGAAAAGGGAGAATTTGGTAGCAATGGTAGTATAGGAATAGTTAATGGGGTATTGTTTGAAGATTTATTAAAGCATTTAAGTTATATTGTAAATGAAGAAGAATTGCTTTGCGAATTAGAAGTTAAATACCCCCAAAAACTAAATAATAAAATTATATTTGCAAGTGATAATATAGATTTAAATACCTCTTTTGCACCTGGGACTTATATAAGCTTACAACTAGAAAAAGAAAGCGATGAAAAACTAAAATGGGCTTTTGTAGAATGTGAAAGCAAAGAAAAATTAAATTTATTATTACATGATTGTAATGGCTATATTGATGAAAAAAATCTTAAGGTAATGTTTGAAAATGATGATTTGATTTATAATGAAAGCTATGAAGATAATGTTTTATCTTTTTGCTTACCTATAAGTAGAAGCAATGAGCCTAAAGAAGATATGCAAGATTATAAATACTATATAGTTTTATTTGCTTATAGTAGTGAAAAAACTATACCTAATTTAGAAGATCATTACATCATTATAGATATGAGCTTTAGAGTGGGAGTTGGAGATGATGATAGTGTAAGAGAGGGGGTGTTGGGAGGTAAAA
>NZ_JAKMTE010000072.1:0-582 GCF_025773025.1 Campylobacter sp. CNRCH_2013_0855
TGCAAATAATAAACACTTAAATCAAAAAGACTTACAAAGCTTATTAGAAACTATCACTAAAAATAATCAAAGCTTACATAAAAATATTAAAGCAAAAGTTCAAAAAGCTAAATACACTCTAAGTGTAAGTAAAGATGCAAAAAGCATAGTAGTGAATTTAAACTAAAGTAATATACCAAAAGGATTAATTATGAAAAAGTTAGCAAATCACATCATACTCTCAGGCATAACTGTATCAATGCTATTTTCTCCACTAATGGCTTTACCTAGTGGAGGTAAATTTACTCATGGGACTAGTGGGACTATAAACACTAATGGTAATAATATGAATATCATAGGTAATGGAACAAACTCAGTCATACAATGGGGTGGTGGCTTTAATATAGCAGATGGTGAAAAGGTAAACTTTGGAGGTAAAGACAAAAACTACCTAAACATTGCTCATGGAACTAGTAAATCTATGATAGAAGGTATATTAAATGCAGGTGGTAATAATGTCTTTTTAATTAATCCTAATGGGGTAATCATAGAAAAGAGTGGATCGATTATCAATGCTAATCGCTTTGTGGCTTCGACTTCGTC
>NZ_JAKMTE010000073.1:0-574 GCF_025773025.1 Campylobacter sp. CNRCH_2013_0855
TGTATACCCCACCATATACTCAGGTTTAAAATCATTTTTAAAGTCTATGTCATCTATAAGTCTAAATTCTTTAACATCTCTTGTGTCACCTCTATCATTATTCCAAGCATCAGCAAATATAGCCCATTCACCTACTGAGTCTATAGTAAGGTATTGTTTAAAGTCTATTTTTTGAACTTTATTCTCGGTTACTTTATTGTTATTGTCTGTATAATTAGTTAAAGTAAAACCATCAGCACCTACAAACTTATAACCACCATCTTCAAATGCACTCATGCTAGCTGCTATGCTAACACTTTTTAAAGCTGTAAGATAATTGGTGTTATTTCCTGCAAAAGAGCTAGGATTTAATACTAAATCATTTCCCACTAAATGCGTAGTAGAGTTTTTATTTCCAACTTTACCACCTTGTATATCTACCTTATTCCCTATAAGTAATACATTATTAGCATTAATATTACCCATATTTACCACATTTCCACCCTTAGGATTTGGTTTAAACACAGGGGAAAAGCTTAAACCATCATTGAAATTTTTCATATTAGCAAATGCTGTCATATCCCCATCACTCATA
>NZ_JAKMTE010000074.1:0-536 GCF_025773025.1 Campylobacter sp. CNRCH_2013_0855
TGGATTTAAGTTTATTAGTTTGTTTTTGGTTAAGTTTGAATTTTTTAAAAATATAGATCAATTTTTGAAGGTTTTTTATCAAATTATTATCATCAGTATAAGCATATTTTTCTAATTCTTTATTAAAAAACAATAAAACTTTGTCAGTAGCAATGTTAATTTGACTCATACCATTTAAAATTGTTATAGTTTTAGGGGTATTTAAATCACAAATATAATCTTGTAAAAATTCACTCAAATACATATCAGTAAATGCACAATTATAACCAATTAGAGTGTTAATATACATTCCAATTCCAACTACATCAAAGCTATCAAACTTATGAATATCTTTTTGCAAAAAATCCTCTTCTAAACGAGTATTTAGAAAAAATAAAAAATCTTCAAAAACTTTAAATCTTTCCTTATCAAATAAAAAAGAAGTTTTTTGATTTGTGATATTTCCTTCATTATATAAAAGATAAAGTATAATATCAGTATTTGAATTTGTTGTAACATGTCCAGCTTGTCTTATAAGCTCAACATCTTCTTCTGTA
>NZ_JAKMTE010000075.1:0-514 GCF_025773025.1 Campylobacter sp. CNRCH_2013_0855
ATCTAATTCTTTTATTGTGTTTTCATCAAATAAAGCTTGCTTATCTTTATCATATAAAACATAATCTTCACAAAAATATAAAGCTTTTAATAAATAGGGTTTTGAATCAATGTTGATGTTGTTGATATCTTGCAAGTTTAAAGTCTTTAGTAGGTATTGTTTATTAGCAATAATACTTAAGCTTTGATTGGAATTTAAAAAAGTATTTCTTTCTTGTTTTAATTGAAAGCTTAGCTTTTCATTTAAAGATTTAAATAAAGAATTAAAAATTTCATTTTTTATTTTATTGTCTTCTTTATAAAGTTTTAAATCCAATTGATATTTTTGTTCTTCTTGTTCAATGATTTTTTCTTGTTCTTTTAAATCTTGTATGTTTTTTAAATATTCTTCATCTATAAAATTGTAAGTTGTAGAAGCTATACTTGTTTTAGTTATAAGTTCTTTTTTCTTTGCTAGAGCAAGTTCGTATTGTTTTGAATAGCTAGGGTAGGGGCGTGGAGTGAAGAGGGAGAAA
>NZ_JAKMTE010000076.1:0-504 GCF_025773025.1 Campylobacter sp. CNRCH_2013_0855
TTTGAAAACCTCATTAAGCACATTTTCTAAGTGTGCTTAAAAGGTTTTTAAAAGCTTGAAACTAGGTTTTAAGTGAATTTCCTTATAGCTAGCTTGGTGATCAAGCTAGCGTGTTCTTTATTTATCACACTCCACGGCGACGGGTGGGAAAGTGGGCTTTTTTAAAAAGCTTTGTTAAATGGTCAAAATACCAAAAGTTTAAATAACTTTGAATGCAGGCTCTATGTTTTGACATAAGTAGTGTTTAAATGGGAGTTAAACTCCTTTATAAGCCATATTAGCTTTCTTTATTTTGAATAACCACCTTTATGGTGGTTTTTAACTTCCATTTATGCACTATAAAAAGGAAAAAATGTCTTTTAAAGAAAAAATTAACACAGCCATAGAGCACGCAAGAGCTTTGACTTTAATTAACAAAGAATGCTTAGATTTAATTGACTACATGGAAGAGTGTGATGAGGATGATTTAAGATCTAACCTAGATGACCTAAAAAAACTCTTGAT
>NZ_JAKMTE010000008.1:0-74579 GCF_025773025.1 Campylobacter sp. CNRCH_2013_0855
ATCAAATCCCCCCCCCCGTAAAGTAAGACATTAAAACTCCTTGATTGTTGTATTAAAAATAATTTTATATTATATAAAATAATTATTTATAAAAAGTTTAAATATATAAATATTTGAATATAAAATTAACTATTGAACAATCAATAATTATCTATTTAAAAGCAATGAAGGTTTCAAAATTTACCCATTTAAATACGCTTTCTACTTTAGAAAATCCTGCCTTTTTAAGCATAGTTATGTTTTCATTTTGAGTATAAGGTATGAGGACATTTTCCAAAGCTTCTCTTTTGCTTGAAATTTCTAACTTGCTATAACCTTGCTCTAGTTTATATTGCTCATAAATTTGTATCATTTTTTTAGCTATTTTGACATCTTCATAAAGAATTTTTTCACTAAGCACAAATATACCATTTTCATTTAGGTTTTGATAGATTTTATCAACTAATTCTTGTCTTTTAGGTGGGCGGATAAACTGTAAAGTATAAGTAGCTACAAAAACATCATTTTTAAAAAACTCAAAATCATCTAAATTTTTTTGATAAAATTCCACTCTAGCTCCAAAAGCTTGGCATTTACTTTTAGCAATCTCTAGCATAGCATTAGCCTCATCAACCCCACTTAAAAGAAAATCTTTTCTTTTTTCATAAAGTGCAAGCAGCAAACTAGCCGTAGAACAACCAAGATCGCAAATTTTTGCTTTTTGTGGGGCAAAATGATCTATGAGTTCAACTATGAGTTTTAAATTTTGCGTATAAAAAGGCACGGACCTTGACACCATATCATCAAAAACACTTGCTACGCTTTTATCAAATTCAAATTGTTTCTCTAAAGGTTTTTTAAAAATTTCATCTTTCATTTAATTTTCCTAAAATTTCTTTTGCTTTGTTAATATCTTTACTAATTTGTGCTTTTAATAAGGCTAAATCGTTAAATTTCTCATTAGCTCTTATATAGTCAATAAAACTTAACTCCACTAACTTTGCTTTTGTGTTTGTGAAATTTTCATCTAAAATATGCGTTTCTAGAGCAAAATTTTCATCAGTAGATCTTATGCCTATAAAACTTACACTATGATAACTTTTATTTTCAATCTTTACCAAAGTCGCATATACACCATCTTTAGGTAAAATAAAGTCTTTTGCGTATAAATTTAAAGTTGCAAAAAGCTCTTTAGCACCTATGCCTTGCCCTTTGATGATATTTGCTTGTATAGTATAAAATCTACCTAGAAAATTTTTAGCTTCTTTGACTTTTGCTTCTTTAAGTAAGGTTTTAATCATACTTGTATGAACACTTTTGTTTTGAATTTTAAACTCATCTACGATGATAGTGTTTATACCACAAAGGCCTTGTATGTCTTTGGCACTGCATTTTCTTTCTTTACCAAATTTAAAATCATAACCTACGATGATTTTTTCTAGTTTGGGAAATTCTTGCTTTAAAAGCTTTAAAAAATCCTCGCCTTTATAGTCTTTGATTTTATCAAAATCACAAAAAATCAAAGGAAAATCAACCAAATCTGCCCTAAAATCCTTAGGCGTTAGAGCTTCTTTTTTCTCTTTTGCGATGATAAACAAAGCTCCGTTTTCATCTAAATGCTTAAAAAGCTCAAAATGCCCCAAATGCATACCATCAAAACGCCCTATGGCTAAATTTGTGATTTTAGTTTTTTCTATAGGCGTAGAAAAACTCAACATTGCCTTCTTTTCCTTTTAAGTGCGACTCTTGGCTTGTTTGCAAGATCCAACCAAGCTTTGCGCAGGCTTTTTCAAAGCCCTCTTTGGCAGTTTTAATAGCTTTTATATCTTTTACCACTCCATTTTTATCGCGTTTAGCGTTTTTGCCTACTTCAAATTGAGGTTTAAAAAGCAAGATGATAAGATCTTTAGCAAATTTATCTATATGAAAAATCAAATGTGTTAAAGATATAAAACTCACATCACAAGTGATAACATCATATAAAATTTCACTTTTAAACTCACGCAAATCGGTGTTTTCACAAATTTGGATATTTTCTAAATTTCTTAAGCTTTCATGAAGTTGGTTAGAACCTACATCTAAAGCAGTGATATGTTTAGCATTATTTTGATGTAAAATTTGCACAAAACCCCCAGTCGATGAGCCTATATCTAAACAAATTTTATCTTTTATAGTAAATGCATGCTCTTGTAAAAAATGCTTAAGCTTAAAAGCAGCTCTACTTACAAAAAGCTCTTCTAAAAGCGTGAGTTTTAAACTCTCATCTTCTAAAGGATTTAAAGATGTGATTTTAAAAGAGGTTTTTTTAAACTCACCATTGAGTAAAATTTGCTTGTTTTCTATAAGCTCACAAGCTTTATTGCGAGAAATATTTAACTTTGTGCTTACAAAGACATCATACCTCATCACCACCGCCTAAAAGAGCGTTAAACTCAACTTCATTGATGCACTTAACTCCTAAACTTTGAGCCTTTTCAAGCTTTGAGCCTGCTTCACTTCCATATAATACAAAGTCAGTTTTCTTAGACACACTTGAACTTACTTTTGCTCCAAAGCTTTCGATTAGTTCTTTAAAATGATCGCGTGATTTGCTTAAAGTGCCTGTGATAACAAAGGTTTTATTAGAAATATTATCATTTATAATAAGCTCTTTTTTCTCATCCTCTAAATGCAAAATTTCATAAAAATGCTTAATGCGATTTGCATTAACATGAGTAAATTCTTCTAAGCTTTTAGCCATTTGTGCGCCAAAACCTTCTAAATTTGCATAAGCTTCATAGCTTTGCATAAACCATTCAAAACCAAAAGATTGAGCTAGTTTTTTAGCTGCTACTTCGCCAATATGCTCTATACCCAAAGCAGTGATAAACCTTGATAAAGGGCATTTTTTTGCATTTTCAATAGCGCTTAAAAGATTATTGATTTTTTTCTCTTTAAAGCCTTCCAAGCCTTCAAAATCGCTGTATTTTAAGAAAAATATGCTTTCTATATTAGTGATTT
Source organism: Campylobacter sp. CNRCH_2013_0855 (assembly GCF_025773025.1). Taxonomy (NCBI): domain Bacteria; kingdom Pseudomonadati; phylum Campylobacterota; class Epsilonproteobacteria; order Campylobacterales; family Campylobacteraceae; genus Campylobacter; species Campylobacter sp. CNRCH_2013_0855. The sequence goes on from NZ_JAKMTE010000008.1 coordinate 2,980, forward strand.
TTCCTTCTTTAAATAAAAGCTCGACGATATTTTCTCCAAGGCCGTCTATATTTAAACACTTTTTAGATACAAAATGTATAATGGAATTTACAAGTCTTGCTTTGCAGTCTAAGTTTTGACATTTTAAAAAAGCACCCTCATCTAAAAGCTCACTTAAACACTCAGGGCAAAGAGTTGGCTTGGCAATTTTACTTTCTAAACCATCACGTCTTTGGGTAAAAACTTTAGTGATTTTAGGTATAACATCTCCACTTCTTATCACACTTACACTATCGCCTATCATCACTCCAAGTCTAGCTATCTCATCAAAATTATGCAAGGTTGCAGACTTTACTATAACCCCGTCTAAATTTACAGGCTCTAGCACTGCTATAGGAGTAACTACCCCACTTCTTCCTACCTGCAAATTCACTCCAAGTAAGGTTGTAGTTTTTTCCAATGCAGGAAATTTAAACGCAGCCATAAATTTTGGAAATTTCACCGTATAACCCAAAAGCTTACAATGAGCTAAATCATCTACCCTTACAACCATACCATCCATCATCATAGGCTTTTGATCTCTTTTTTCTAAAAGCTCGTAGTATTTTTCCAAAACCTCATCTAAAGTTTTCACACAAAAAACAAAATCATCTTTTAAAAAACCAAGACTTCTTACAAACTCCATCACTTCAGAGTGCTTGCTAAATTCTAAAGAATTCTCCCCCACTCCCCAAGGATAAAATTTTAAATTTCTTTCTTTTGTAATACTTGTATCAAGCTGTCTTAGTGAACCACTTGCTGCATTGCGTGGATTTGCAAACAAACTCAAGCCATCTTTAGCTCTTTTTTCATTGATTTTTTCAAAATCTTCTTTTAAAATCACCACCTCACCACGAATTTCTATCTTGTCTTTATAAGGAATTTTTTGAGGTATGTTTGATATTTCTTTCACATTTAAAGTAATATCCTCACCCACTTCTCCATCGCCCCTTGTAGCGCCGCTGATTAAAATACCATTTTCATAAGTAAGATTTAAACTCGCTCCATCAAACTTAGGCTCTATGAAAAAACCAAACTCACATTTAGCTCTTTTTGCCCAAGCTCTAAGTTCAGTTTCATCAAAAACATCTTCCATAGACCACATTTTTGCACTATGTGCAAGTTTGTGAAATTCACTTTGTATAATAGGAGCGATGTTTTGTGTTGGAGAGTCTTTGGAAATCTTTTCTTGATGAAGCGTTTCAAATGCTTTTAACTCTCTTATAAGTTTATCGTATTCTTCATCACTTGCTAAAGGCTCATCATCTTCATAATAAGCCCTCATCCATTCTTTTGCTAATTTTACCTTTTCTAAATACTCTTGATAAATCATCATTACTCCAAAGAAAGTTCATCCATAGCTTTTGCAAGTTCAAACATTTGCTTATGCTCATACACATCATGTGCTCTTATAATGCTTGCACCATTTTTGAAAGCCTCCAAATGCAAATAAAGCGTACCCGCTAGTCTTTGCTCAACACTTGAGTTAAAATAAGCATTTATCACACTTTTCCTACTAGCTCCGATTAAAAGCTCTTTTTCAAAGCGTAAAAAATGCTCTAAATGTTTGATTAACATCATATTATGCCAAGGACTTTTACCAAAACCAATGCCAACATCTAAAATCACATCATCTAAACCAAGCTCACCTAGTCTTTCTAGCTTTTGTGCAAAAAAATCATCAAGCTCGGCTAATACATCTTCATAGAAAGGATTATCTTGCATATTTTGCGGGGTATTTTGTATATGCATGAGTGTGTAGGTAGCTTTGTATTTTAAAGCTAGTTTGGCTAAATTTTCATTTTTAAAACCGGTGATATCATTAATAAGTTTAAAGCCTTTATTTAAAGCATACTCTAAACAATACTCATCAAAGCTATCTAAACTAAAAATACATTTTTCATAAAGTTTTTCTTTATAAATTAAATCTAGGGTATTTTTTAAGCGCTTAAACTCTTCTTCTTTCCCGCAATACACACTACCAGGTCTTGAAGAAACCGCACCTATATCTATATAATCAGCCCCTTGAGAAATCATGAGTTCGATTTTTTCTAAAACTTCATTTTCTTTAACCCTACTTTGAGCATTAAAACTATCTTCATTAACATTAATCACACCCATGATTTTTGCGTGTTTGGGTTTAACGAAATTAGACTTTAAAAACAGTGCTAAATTTTTAAGTTTAAAATCTTGTAATTTTTCTTTTTCTATAAGCTTTTTAGCTTGATCTTGCGTTACCATAAGCAAGGCATTAGTATGTTCTTTACCTAGTATAACTTCTTTATGTGTTACAAGTTCAGCTCCAACCCTTAGTGCATCTTGTTTAAGTATATTTGCAGCAGGCGCTCTTAATTCTTTAATAAGAAAGAAATGAATTTGAGTTTTTTCACTCATAATTTTCTCACCTGCTTTGTGTGGCTTTATGTATTTAGAAATTTGTTCAAAGTCTGTGTTGGGATTGATTTTAATGATTTTCATTTTTTCTCTCGTGTAAAATTAAAGCTATGGTACTTAGTAAAATAGTTGGCTTTGCATTTAATTTAGCTAATTCATAAGCCTTATAAAAAAATTCAATTTCTTCATCATTTAATTTTATATCTTGTTTAAAACATTCATGACTTAAAGCACTAATTAATTCTAAACACTCATGCTTGTCTATATTTTCATATTGTTTTAATAATGAAGCAATTTGAGCTAGATCTATTTTTTTAAGATCTAAATTTAAAGACATTTTTTCTTTTTGAATTTTATGTTTTTCTACGATAAATCTTGAAAGTATAGTAGGCAAAAAAACATTTTTTGAAGGAGCTACGATGATAAAATACACATTTTTTGGTGGCTCTTCAAAAACTTTTAATAAAAAATTTTGTGCTTCTTCACGAAAAGATCTAGCTAGTATAACAATGATTTTAGCTTGTGCTTCAGCCATATAGCTTTCTTTCATAATAGCTCTTGCTGTTGCTTGGCCGTTTTTGTCATAGGTTAAGTCATTTAATCTTAATTCTAAGTCAGGATTTTTAGGTATGAAAAATCTAAGATTTTTTTGACCATATTCTTCTGTAAGCTTTTCTTGCATAAACTCAAAATCATTATGAATAATGATTTTATTTTTTAGATTCAAATTTCTACCTTAGAAAAAAGCACAGCCTCTAAGCTTTGCTCAAATACTTTGTATAAAGAAATAAGTTTATAGTCTAATTCCTTATCGCGCGAGGAAAGATAAAAGCTATTTTGCAACTGCTCATCAAAAAGCCAAAGCATACTTTCTTCTTTAGAATTAGCAATTTTAAATTTAAAACCTGTATTAGTTCCTATATAAAAAAAAGCATAGCCATTAGGAAAAGAAATGCTCAAAAGATCATTGAGTAAATCTATATCTTCTTGGGTATTGCAAGCCTTATTATAAATTCCTTTTAAAGACACAAAAGGCACTAAAGGTCTTGTGGTGTTAGCATTAATTTGGCTTAAAAAATACTCTTCAAACCAAGCTCTTTGCTCATCAGTAATCACAATAAAAGTATAACCTTGTAAAAGCAAAGCTAATTTAGAAGCTATCAAAGGCGACCATTCAAGACGCCTTTCTTCTAACCAACTTGCATAAGTGCCGTTTTCTCGGATTTGCTCTAGGGTAAATTTTAAAAAACTATTACTCATTTATACATCTAGTTTATAAACTTCATGCAATACTCTTACAGCTAATTCACCGTATTTTTCATGCACGATGACTGAAATTTTAATTTCGCTTGTAGAAATCATTTGTATGTTGATATTTTCATTTGCTAATGCTTTAAAAGCTGCCGAAGCTACTCCAGAGTGTGATTTCATACCCACACCCACAACTGAAACTTTTACCACAGCACTATCTGTTTCTATATTAGCATTAGCACCTAAAACTTTTTTCATAGCATTAGTTGCTAAATCAAGCTCGTTTTCAGGCACAGTAAAGCCCAAATTTGTAGCTCCATCTACACCTACATTTTGGATAATCATATCTACATTGATATTTTCATTTGCTAAAGTCCCAAAAATTTCAGCAGCAATTCCTGGCTTATCATCAATATTTCTTAAAGTAACCCTTGCTTGGTTTTTATCTAGTGCTATACCACTAACCAAAGCTTGTTCCATATTTTCCTCCTTAGTAATAATCGTACCTTCATTTTCATTAAAACTACTTCTAGTAACTAATTTTACATTTAATTTTTTAGCAAGCTCTACAGAGCGATTTTGTAAAACTTTAGCTCCTAAACTTGCAAGCTCTAGCATTTCTTCATAAGAAATTTTATCTAGCTTTTTAGCCTTTGGCTCAATTCTAGGATCAGTGGTATATACCCCATCTACATCAGTGTAAATTTCACACAAATCAGCATTTAAAGCTCCAGCTAGCGCTACCGCACTTAAGTCACTTCCACCACGACCCAAAGTAGTAACATTACCCATTCTATCAATACCTTGAAAGCCAGCAACTACTACAATATACCCCTCATCTAAGGCTTTGTTAATGTTTGTAGTATCAATATGTTCAATTCTTGCTTTAGTATAAACATCATCTGTAATAATCCCTGCATTGCGTCCGGAAAATGCAGTAGCTTTTAAACCCATTTCATTTAATGCAATAGCAAGCAAAGATGAAGTTACGCGCTCGCCACTGCTTAAAAGCATATCCATCTCACGACCCGAAGGATTTTTGCTAAAATGATGAGCAAAATCAATAAGCTCATTAGTCACTCCACTCATTGCTGAAACTACTACAACTAGTTTATCGCAAGTTTTTTTACTTTTTGCCACCCTTTTAGCAACTTCATCAATACGTTCAAGCGTTCCTACGCTCGTTCCTCCATATTTTTGTACGATCAGCATTAAATATACCCCCTTTCTTTAAAATATTTTAAAACCTTGATATATATAGGTTTTTTAAAATGGTTAATCATATCATAAACATCTTCTAATGAAGCAAATTTATATGCATCAAATTCAGGATTTTTGGTGTTTAGATTAATAATAGCTTTATTTTTTAATCTAACTAAAAAATATTTTTGGATTTGACCATCGTAAGGATACATTTTTTGTGCAACCTTAACCGGAAAGTCATAACTAATCCACTCAGGATGTTCAGCTAAAATTTCAATCTCATCTGTACCTATTTCTTCTTTTAACTCTCTAAATAATGCACTTTTAATTTCCTCACCATCATCTATACCACCTTGAGGAAATTGCCATATATCTTCCATATCATTACGTTTAGCAAGTAAAATTTTACTTTCAAAAGGATAAGCTGATGATAATATTATGGCGGCTACATTTGGCCTATATTTTTTTTCTTTTTCCATGATTTTCTTATCCTTGACTTTTAAATAATATAATTCTAACAAAAAAATACGAATTTATAATCACATTTTAAAGAAGTTTTATGCATTTATATATACATATACCATTTTGCGAAAGTAAGTGTTTTTATTGTTCTTTTACCTCGCTTAAAAAAAAGGACTTTGAAAAAGATTATTTAAATGCTTTAATGCAAGATATAAAATATCAACTAGATTTTTTTAAACTTGACAAAAATTCTATAAAGACCATTTTTATAGGTGGTGGCACGCCTAGTTTGATGGAAGTTAGTTTTTATGAAAAAATATTTATTTTTTTACAAAGTTATTTACAAAAAGATAGTGAAATCAGTATAGAAGCCAACCCCAACTCGAGTAATTTTTCATGGCTTAAAGAAATAAAAAATTTAGGTTTTAACCGTATTTCTTTTGGCGCGCAAAGTTTTCATGAAAAAAAATTACAATTTCTTGGACGTATTCATGATCAAAAAAGTATTTTTACAAGTATAGAAAATGCAAAAAAAGCAGGATTTAATAATATAAATTTGGACTTAATTTATGATACAAAACTTGATGATAAAAAAATGCTTGATTATGAAATTTCTAAACTAACCCTGCTTGATATTAGCCATGTGAGTGCTTATAATTTAACTATAGAAGAAAAAACTAGATTTGCTAAAAAATTTCATTATAAAAAAAACGCTCCGCGCCTTGCAAAGCATTTTATTAAAGCAATTGAAAGCCTTGGCTATAAACAATATGAAATCAGTAATTTTGGACAAATTTGTAAACACAACCTTGCTTACTGGCAAGGAAAAGACTATATAGGCTGTGGCTTAAGTGCAGTAGGATTTTTAAAAAATCAAAGATTTTACACTAAAAAAAGTTTAAAAGATTATATAGCAAATCCTTGTTTTAGAGAGATTGAAAATTTAAATTCAAAAGATTTGCGTTTAGAGCATATTTTTCTAGGACTTAGAAGTATTATAGGGGTGGATGAAATAAAGCTAGAACCTTTAGAAAAAGAAAAGGCAATGTTTCTTAGCAAAAAAGGAAAATTAGTCTATAAAAATGGAATTTTTTATAACACCAACTACCTCTTAAGCGATGAATTAGCTTTGTATATTAGTACTTAAACCTCAAAGCCCATTTAACAAGTAAAATCAAAACAGGCACCTCAATCAATGGACCTATAATAGCAGTAAAAGATTGTAATGAGCTTATACCAAAAGATGCAATGGATATAGCTATAGCAAGTTCGAAATTATTACCACTAGCACTAAAACTAATAGCTGTATTTTTTTCATAGTTTAAACCTAGTTTTTTACTTATAAACCAAGAACTATAAAACATTATCACAAAATATAAAAACAAAGGAATACAAATTTTAAATACATCCAAAGGTAAACTGAAAATATCACTTGATCTATAAGAACACATAATAATGATAGTAAAAAGCAAAGTAATAAGTGTAATAGGACTAATTTTGGGTAAGAATTTTTGATCAAACCATTCTTTGCTTTTTAAACTAATGAAAATAACCCTACTTAAAATCCCTAATAAAAAAGGTAAACCAAGATAAATTGCCACATTTTTCAAAATTTCATCCATTTTTACTTCTAGGTTATTTTGAAAACTCAAGCCCAAAAGAGAAGGAAAAAATTCTAAAAACAAGTACACATAAAAAGCAAAACACAAAATTTGAAAAATAGTATTAATACCCACTAAAGCAGCGGTGTACTCTTTATCAGCCTTAGCTAAATCACTCCAAACTACCACCATAGCTACACAACGAGCTAAACCTATGATGATAATACCTTGCATATAATCAAGATCATTTTTTAAAAATACCCAAGCTAATATAAACATTAAAATAGGACCAAAAATCCAATTTAAAAACAAAGAAAGTATTAAAGCTTTAATAGAGTGAAAAATTTTAAATATTTTTCTATACTCAACCTTAGCCAAAGGTGGATACATCATTAAAACCAAACACACCATAAGCAAAACATTATTTTGATTATAATTAAAACTCTCCCAAAAATTTGTAATATTAGGAAAAATAAACCCCAAAAACAAACCTAAAGCCATGGCTATAAAAATCCACAAAGTCAAAAATCTATCTATAAAACCAAGCATTTAAAGCTCTCCTTGTGTGATTTTTTCTAAAAGCTCTTTTAAGTTTTAATTCTAAACTTTCCACCACCTTAACAAATTTCTCATCATCAAAATCACTAGGATCTTCCAAACCAAAGTCAAAATGAAACCTTGCTCCAATGTTTGGACAAGCTACCCCACAACCCATTCCTACAACGATATCTAAATCCTTAGGTAAACTATCAAAACCTTTTACCTTGTAAGCACTTATGTCAAGTGCATATTTTTGCTTTAAAATCCTTATAGCTTTAGGATTAATTCCTTTAGAAATATCACTTCCTGCTGAATAAATCTCTAAATTTAAACCAAGTTCTTTACATATTTTCTTACACAAAGCTTCAGCTATTTGAGATCTACAACTATTGTGAATACAAATAAAAGCTATTTTCATTTTATTCCTTAGGGCACTCGCAAGAAAATCTTTTAAGCTCAGGAAGCTTTATAGAAAGCTCATTGATGTTTTTTAACACATCATTACAAAAATTATTTAAATGTTCTTTTACCCCATAATACGCCCAAACACCTTGTCTATCTACTTCTAAAAAATTAGCTTCTTTTAAAATTTTTAAGTGCCTTGAAAGCCTTGACTGACTCATATTTAAAGAGCTTTGTAAATCACATACACAAAGTTTTCCGTATTTTTGTAAAAAAGCTAAGATTAAAATCCTACTTTCATCATTAATCGCACTTGTTATTTTTAAAAATTCTTGCATAAAAATCCTTATATGAAAAATATTAAAAGTCCAAAACTAATTGCTATAGCAACAATCATACTTGTAAATAAAATCAAAAAGCTTGTTTTAAAAATTCTTTTAAGTAAAATAAGCTCAGGCAAAGAACACCCAGCTCCTGCTATTAAAAAACTCATCATTATACCAAGTGGAATTCCGCTAGTAGTTAAAGCTAGTGCTACAGGTATCATAGCCGTACAATTCATATAAAGTAAAACCCCTATAAAAGCTGCTATAAATATGCCAAATACTCCATAATCTTTCATATAATTTTGGAAAAAATCTTGCGGGAAAAAGCCGTGTATAAAAGCTCCAATACCCATACCTATAACAATATAAGGTAATATTTTTTTATATTCTTTAAAGCTTTGCATAAATAGCATTTTGATTTTATTGTCTTTTGTCTTAGACTTAAATTTCAAAACTTTACCGCTAACTTTAGAATTTTTAACAAAAATAGAACTAGATTTTTGACAATATGAGTTTTGAAAAGTATTATTAGAACAACAACTTGACTTTTGCTCTAAATCATTTTTTAAAAAGTCTTCATTAAAAAATCTTTGAGTGTTTATTTTAGAAACACAAAAAGCAAGAAATAAAATCACACAAAATAAAAATCCCACATAAAATAAAGAGATTTTTAAGCCAAAACTCACCACAAACATCACTACTATAATAGGATTGATTAAAGGCGAGGTGATTAAATAAGCTATACATACCCCAAGTGGTACTTTAGCTTTTAAAAATGCGTTTAAAAGCGGTATGCTTGAGCATGAGCAAAATGGAGTTAAACAGCCTAAAAGTATGGCTTTTATATAGCTTGTAAAAGAATCTTTCTTTAAATGCTCATTGAAAAATTTAGCATAGCGCTCATTTAAATAAGCAATAAGCATACTAACTAAAACAAATAAAACAGATATTTCTATGAATAAAATCAAAAAATCTTTTAAAATAAAAACTAATTTTTCCATGCTTTTCCTTTTTATTTTTAATTCATTATAACAAAAATATATCAATATATCAAGATATCTTTATATATTGATATAATAAAAGTAATAATATTTTTAAGTATTTTTATGTAAAATGTAGACCATATATTCAAGCGAAAGAAGACAAAATAATGAGTTTTGGTGAAATTTTAGTTATTTTAGTTGTAGCTATTTTAGTGCTTGGGCCTGAAAAATTACCTTCAACCATAGTTGAAATTGCAAAAATTTTAAAAGCCATTAAAAGCAATATTGATGAAGCAAAAGCAAGTATTAATAAAGAACTAAAAATAGCAGAATTAAAAGATGAAGCACAAAAATACAAAGATGAATTTTCACAAACTAATGAAAATATCAGAAAAAAACTAAGTTTTGAAGAATTTGATCAACTCAAAGAAGATATTTTAAATAATACCAAAGAATTAAAAAGTGAAATTAATGATTTAGAAAAAGATATACAAGAACTTTCTAATCTTGAAGAAAAAATTCAAAAAGATGAAAAAAATACTCAGAAAATGGAAAGCCAAGAATGTTTGAAGAATTAAAACCGCATTTAGTAGAACTTAGAAAAAGATTATTTATAAGTGTTGCTTGTGTTGTTGTGATGTTTTTTGTATGTTTTAGTTTTAATAGTTATATCATAGACATACTAAAAGCGCCTGTTGAAGCAGCCTTACCTGAAATTTCAAGACAAATGACTTTCGTTGAGTTACAAGAGCCTTTATTTACTGCGATGAAAGTTTCATTTTTTACAGCTTTTTTGATTTCTTTACCGGTTATTTTTTGGCAGTTTTGGAAGTTTGTAGCACCTGGACTTTATGATAATGAAAAAAGATTAGTAGTGCCTTTTGTAAGCTTTGCTAGTATTATGTTTGCACTTGGTGCTTTGTTTTGTTATTATATAGTTATACCTTTGGCTTTTAAATTTTTGATTGATTTTGGGGTGCAAACTCAAGATTTTAAACCTTTAATTAGTATAGGTTTATATGTAGGTTTTTTTACTAAATTAGTAATTGCTTTTGGTTTGGCTTTTGAGATGCCTGTAATAACATTTTTCTTTGCTAAACTTGGACTTGTTGATGATACTTTTTTAAAAAAACATTTTAGGGTTTCTGTTTTAGTGATTTTTGTTTTCTCGGCTATGATGACACCACCTGATGTTATATCACAATTTTTAATGGCCGTTCCTTTGTGTGGACTTTATGGGATTTCTATTTATATAGCTAAAAAAGTTAATCCTAGTCAAAAAGAAGATGATGAAAATGATTGATAAAGATCTTTTACTTTCTAGTTATGATTATGATTTACCTAATGAACTTATAGCAAATTTTCCTATTTTACCCAAAGAAAATGCTAAGCTTTTAGTTTATGAAAGATGTAAAGATCAAATTTCACATTTACATTTTAAGGACTTGGCTAAAATTTTACCACCTTGTGAAATCATCTTTAACGATACTAAAGTAATAAAAGCAAGAATTTATGGGAATAAAGAAAGTGGTAGTAAAATAGAACTTTTTATCAACCACCCTTTAAAAAACAATGATTTTTTAGTGCAAATTCGCGGTAAGGTTAAAGAAGGACAAATTTTATATTTTGAAAATTCTTTAAAAACTAAAATCAAAAAATTACACGATGATGGTACAAGAGAAGTGGAATTTTTTAATGATGATAAAAAACTTAATCATCATGAAGTTTTTGAAATTTTAGAAAAAATAGGCCATATACCTTTACCACCTTATATTAAAAGAGCAGATGAAGCACAAGATAGCATTAATTATCAAAGTATTTTTGCTAAAAACCAAGGTGCAGTTGCCGCACCTACTGCAAGCTTACACTTTGATGAAGCGATGATTGATGAACTTAAAATAAATCACAATATCCATACTATCACACTACATGTTGGCGCAGGAACTTTTAAAGGTGTAGAATGTGAAGATATACGTGAGCATAAAATGCATTCAGAATTTTTTCATATTAATGATGAAGTTTGTGCTTTGATTAATTCTTCTAAGAAAATACTAGGTGTTGGCACTACCGTTACTCGTTGCATAGAGTATTATCATAGAAAAAAATTAAAAGAAGGTTTTTGTGATTTGTTTTTACACCCACAAAACACTCCACAAAGACTTGATTATTTACTTACTAATTTTCACTTACCAAAATCGACTTTAATTATGCTTGTAGCAGCATTTATAGGTAGAGAAAAAACCTTAGATCTTTACCATAAAGCCATAGAAAACAACTATCGTTTTTACTCATATGGTGATGGAATGCTAATTATTTAGTCTTTCTCTTAATATATTTTTTATCAATATAACCCAAATCTATAAGTTTTTGATAAATTTTAGCAAGTATAGGTCCTCCTGTGCTACTACCACTTTTTCCATGTTCGATTAAAACCACTACTACATACTGCGGTTTTTCATAAGGCGCATAAGAAGTAATCCAAGCATGAGATCTTAAAAAATACTCTAAATCCTCTTCTTTAATACGCTTTTTTTCACTTTGGGAAATTCCAACTACTTGAGCTGTTCCTGTCTTAGCTGCTATAGTAATAGGAGAATTTCTTAAAAATCTTGCCGTAGTTCCACCATCAACATTGGCCACCTCATACATCGCACGCCTTAAAAGTGGGAGTTTTGATAATTCAAAAGTCGTAAAAACACTTTCATTATTGTCAAAATTTACCTTAGTAACATTATCATCAACACTATGTAAAAAATGCGGTGTGATATTTTTAGCTGTAGCAATCATAGCTGTAAATTTAGCCACTTGCATAGGAGTAGCAAGAAAATCACCTTGTCCTATGCTTGTATTTAAAGTTTCACCTTGATACCATGGTTGGTTGTATTTTTCTTTTTTCCATATTCTATTAGGAACTGTTCCTATAAATTCATTAGGTAAATCAACTCCTGTTTTTGCACCAAAACCTATTCTTTCAAAAACAGAACTAATGATGTCAATACCAACCTCCAAAGCTCCTTTATAAAAATATACATCACAGCTTTCTCTAATAGCATCATTCATATCTACATAACCATGACCTATAGCCTTCCAACATCTAAATTTTCTGCCACCAAGCTCAAAGTTAGAATCGCACAAATATTTGTGATTTTCATTTACTTTACCGCTATCTAAAAAAGCTAAAGCTGTACCCATTTTCACAACCGAACCTGGAGGATAAAGACCATTAATAAGTTTATTAGTAAAAGGATGATTTAAATCATTAGAAAGTTTATCCCATTCTTCTTGGCTAATACCTGTAACAAAAGGATTAAGATTATACTCAGGAAAACTACCCGCTGCTAAAATAGCTCCACTTTTTACATCCATTATTATAGCCGCACCTGCTAAATTTTCAAAAATACTAGCTAAGTATTCTTGTAAATCAAGATCTATGCTTAAAGTGATATTGCTTGAAGTAGGTTTTTTATAAGAAAGTTCTTCTATTTCTTTGTTTAACGCATTTACCTTGCTAACTTTTTCACCTTTTTGACCTTGCAAAATTTCATTATACGAACGCTCTATTCCACTACGTCCTACATAGCTAGTTAATCTTGCAATTTCATTTTCATTCATATCGTTTAAATTTGCTTTTCCAACATAACCTATAACATGACTAGCTAAAGCATCATAAGGATAAAATCTTTGAGTAGTAGATTTAACTTGCATATTTTCACGCAAATTAAGTTTAGTAAAATGCTTAATCATCGCATCATATTCTATAAATGGCACCACTTCTATATAATCTTGATTGTAATAAGAATCAGCTTTTATATAATTTCGTTTTAATTTGGTTATATTTAAATCAGGAAAAGCTTCTACTATAGCTTGCAATTCTTGCTCTAAAAGATTTCTATTTTTCTTTTTTATATGCAAATATGGCTTTATAGAGATTGAAAAACCTAATTTATTTACTGCTAAGGGTCTACCTTTAACATCTAAAATTTGCCCTCTTACAGGCGCTAAAAATTGTGTTTTAATGGCATTTTGCTTGGCTATTTCTTCATAATAAACATTAGATTTTATACTTATATAATACACTCTAGCAAGTAAAAGCATAAAAAAGCAAGCTATAAAACCCATTACTAAACGCATACGCATATTAGATTTTCCCTTTAAAAATAACAAAAGAAATCAAAGCTTCTACAATAAAAAACCATAAATATTCAATACCAAATTTTAAAATTTCACTATTATCCAAATAAGCCAAAAACACATCAAAAAGATAGATAAAAATATAAGCACAAAAAGTAAATATAACGAGTAAATAATGCCCTAACTTTAACTTGCTCTTAAACCAATCGACAAAAAAATGATAAAAGATAAAAAAGGCTATCCAAGAACTAAAAAGATAAAATCCATGGATAATATCAATTAATAAAAGATAAAACAAAGAAAAATACCATCTAAAATCAAGCTTATTAAGGGTTCTTTCTTTTTCTTTTAAAAGCACTATCATGTAACAAAAAAATACCCCGAACAAAGGAGGCATCCAATAATACACAGAACTTAGCACTTGATAAAAAATCAAAGATAAATAAAAAAATAAATAAGAAAAATCAAATCTATTTTTTACTAAATTTCTACTCCTCATTAAAACCCAAGCTCTCTAAAATAATTTTTTGTTCTAATTTATCAATACCACTTTTTTTCAAATTTGACACCAAAATGGCATTTTTATTTGCATTTAAAATTTTTGCTTTTTGACTTTGATTGAGCTTGTCTGCTTTTGTAAAAACTGTTATTTTTTTTTGATCAGCTCTAATAAAAGAATCTAAATATAAATCCAAATTTGCATCAATATCTAAATTTTCATGCCTTGAATCTATTAGATGGATAAAAAGCTTGATAGAACTGCGCTCTTTTAAAAACTCATCTAAATTTTTATTCCAAATAGCCTTAGTTTTTTTGCTCACTTTAGCATAACCAAAACCAGGTAAATCAATAAATATTAGTTTAAATTTATCCTCATCTTTTTTACAATCAACTTCAAAAAAATTAATGAGTTGGGTTTTACCTGGGGTTGAAGAGCTTTTTGCTAAATTTTTATTTTTGCATAGTGTGTTAATCAAAGAACTTTTACCCACATTAGAGCGTCCTAAAAAAGCGATTTCAGTGTATATAGGTTGTGGAGCTTCGTCTATTTTAGAAGCAGAAATTAAAAATTTAGCATTTAATATCATTCTTTTACTTCAAATACAAATTTCACAGGTTTTTTATCTTTACTCACTACTCTATAAGTCATATTTTTTCTATCTACTATGATTTTATCCCCTATGAGTTCTTTTTTTGACTGTACTTCTATAATTTTTGCATTGCCATTAATCTCATATGTATCCTTATCTACATTATAAACAAACTCATCACCACTTCCATGATAAGTTTTATCTTTCATCATGATTTTAAATTTAGCATCTTTAGTAGCTATATACTTAATAGGTTGTTTATTTTTCATATAAATGACTAATTTTTGCGAATTTAAAACATCATTACCTTTTTTAACTTCTACATCACCGGTTAATACACTTGTTTCATTTTTTTCATCTAAATAAAAATCTTTAGCATAAACTTCTATTTTTTGCGCACTAAATGCAAATAAATTTAACAAACACAAAAAAATTATTGCTCTAAAAACCATGCTTTTATTCCTTGAATTTTTAATTCTTTTTGATTCACATCATATAAAAAATTATCCCCAAAAATCTCATTTAAACCTACATATGCTTTAAAATTATCATTAGAAAATAAAATTTTATTTTTCATATCGTAAGTTGCTTTTTGGGTAAAAATAGAAGTTTGATTATGATCAAAATAACTTACATTACCTTCTAAAATGGATTTTTCATCATTTCTTACTAATAAATCCGAACTTAAATTATAATCAAGTGCTTGCACTTTAAAATCATCAAAAATATCTTTATCTTGGTATTTTACCCAACGACTTGCTTGATAGCTAGCTTTTGTAACAGATGTATTAAGCTCATAATCAAACACATCAAACGCTTGCATATTTGCCACATCTACCTTTTGCGGTTTTATGGCGAACAAATAAGGATCTTGAGTACTTAAAATCACCATAACAAAGGCAAATAAACTCATTAATATAGCAAAAATTTTTATCGCCAAAGTTTATCCCATTGAGCTTGCATATTATTATGTTCAATTAAAATTTCTATCATCTCACTTACCGCCCCATTACCACCTTTTCTGTTTAAAACTTTATCAGTTTTTAAAGCCTTATGTGCATCTTTTGGCTTAAAACTATAAGCAACTGCTTCAAGTAAACTCATATCATTATAATAATCCCCAATAGCAGCGCATTGAGAAAAATCTAAATTTAATTTTTCTAAAATTTCTTTAGCACAAGCTAGTTTATCGCTAATACCTTGATATACTAGATCAATTTTTAAATCTCTAGCTCTAAAATACACACACTCGCTAGTCCTGCCTGTAATAATAGCAACTTTTTTACCAAGCTTTTGCCAAGCCTCAATTGCTGCGCCATCTTTTACATTAAACTCTTTAATTTCACCATAATTTTGTGTGTAGATGATTTTACCATCTGTTAGACAACCATCTACATCTAAAAAAATAAGCTCTATCATAATTTTACTCTCTTACTATAAACGCACCTGGGAAAGATCCGCTATCAACAAAATCTCTTGCTTCTTGCTCGCTTCTAAAGCCTTTTAAAAATACTCTATGTAAACCATCTTTAGCACTTGTTTGTATAGTCGAAGTGTAAGAGTTATAGTTTTTATACCTACTTGCTATTAACTCTGCACCGCTTTTATTTCTAAATGCACCAATTTGCACCATAAAAGATCCACCTTGGAAAATATGGCCACTATCAGCAATCTCTCCACTACTACCTAAATTAGAATTAGTATGCACTGAACCTGAGTTTGCACTTGTTCCAAAGCCAATTACTTCAAGTCTTACAGGAGCTGTTCCTGCTTGAATCATATCAATATCTCTTGCAGCCATATTAGATAAATCTATAATCCTACCTGCCACAAAAGGTCCTCTATCATTAATCCTAACAGTAGTTTGACGGTGATTTTTTAAATTAGTTACTTTTACTATAGTATTCATAGGTAAAGTTTTATGAGCTGCAGTATAAGCATGTTGATCATAAGTTTCACCATTAGAAGTTTTTTTACCATGAAAACCCGGTCCATACCAACTAGCTATACCATCAGCAGTCTCACCTACTTCTACTACAGTTGGATAATAAGTTTTGCCATTAATAGTATAAGGCTTCATAGTGCCTTTTAAACTAGTGTTGTTATGTTTTATACTTTTAAAGTCCCTCTCTGGATAATACACAGTAGGCGTACTAATAGGCACCATACTACAAGCACTAAATAAAACTCCTACACAACTAACGACTAACGACTTTTGTATGAGAGTTTTTTGGTAATTTTTGAGTAGTTTTGATTTTTGCATTGTTATTCTCCTTAATTTTTAACACAAGTTTTTGATTAATATTGATTAAATTTCCTTTAATTTTATTATATTCTTTAATACTTTCAACGCTAATTTTGTGTTTTCTTGCAATAGTATAAAGACTATCACCCTCTTTTACTATATAAATTTTTGTATGTGGAATGGTTGTATCCACTTTGGCTAATTTTACATTTTCTAATGCCTTTTCTACTGCCACGCTTTTGCTTAAAGGGATATACATATAATAATCTTTTTTATCAGGTGGAGTAAAGTCATAATTAAAATGTGGATTATAACGCTTAAATTCATTATAAGACATCTTGGCTACTTTAGCAAGCTCTCTTAAAGAAACACTTGGTGGAACTGAAATTTTTTTAACCTCACTTGATAGGGCATAATTAAGCAAAGCACTATCTTGAGAAATCAAAAAGTCATTATTGTTTGCCAAAAATGCCATAGTAAGAATTTTTCTAATAAAAATCCTAGTTTCTAATGGTAAGTATTTTTTATCAGGATCAAGTAAGATTCTTAAATCATCACTTTTTGCTTTTTTTATAGCTTGGCGTAATTTGCCATCACCACAATTATAAGCCAAAATAGCCAAATACCATTTTCCAAATTGCTCTTTTAGTTGTTTTAAATAAGTAATAGCTGCATAAGTTGATTTTACTAAATCTTTTCTCTCATCTACATAAGGATCTATCCTTAAGCCTAAAGTTTGTGCTGTTGGCTTCATAAACTGCCAAACACCCACTGCTTTAGTTCTTGAAATACTGTGAATTTTCAAACCAGATTCTACAATCGCTAAGTATAAAAATTCTTGAGGGATATTTTCTTTTTCTAAGATTTTGCGGATAATCGGGGTAATTTTGTAAAATTCCCTCATAGTATCTACCAAAGTTTTAGAATGCATATCTATGGAAGATTCTTTAAATTCTAAAAAAATCATATCACTAAGATAGCTTGCTTCTATATCTAAATTTCTTAAAATTTGTGCTTGTTGTGTGTAATGCTCTGGAGTAAATTGTAAGGCCTTAGCATTTAAACATAATAATACTAAAATAAAAAATAAAAAACTTTTTTTCATTATAAACCTTGGAAAAATAAACGATTAGCGTTAAAATTAGTAAGTTTTATTATTTCATTTTTAGATAATTTTAAAAGCTCAGCCATTTTTTGAGCTACAAAATGCATCAAAATAGGATCATTTACCTTACCACGATATGGTTCTGGAGTTAAATAAGGTCCATCTGTTTCTAAGACTAGTTTATCCTTTGGAATTTTAGGTAAAATTTCCACTAATTTTTTTGCATTTTTAAAAGTTAAAACTCCACCTATACCAAAATAAAATCCTTCATCAGCTAACTGAAGTAAAAGCTCGCTAGCATTAAAACAATGCAAAACACCGCCTTGTAAATCTTTTGCATACTTTTTTAAAATATTAAAACTATCTTCATTGGCTTCACGCACATGCACAATCAAAGGTTTTTTGTATTCAATAGCTAGTTGTATTTGGGTTATAAAAACTTCTTTTTGCTTTGCTTTTATTTCTTCTTCATCTGCTTTTAAACGATAATAATCAAGTCCACACTCACCCACTGCAACGCATTTTTTATCATCTATAAATTCTTTTAAAACTTCTAAATCAAAATCATCTATATCGTAAGGATGTACCCCACAAGAAAAATACACATTTTTATAATTATGTGCAATTTCTCTTGCTCTTGGTAAATCTTTTATATCTGCACCGGGTATGATGATTTTATCTACTCCATTAGCAAAAGCATGATTTAATATTTCATCTAAATATCCAAAATAAGCTTGACTATCTAGATGACAATGCGTGTCTATGATTTTTTCACTAAAATCACAATCTAAAAACATACCTCTACCCTATTTTTACCATTAGACTTAGCTAAATCTAGTGCCTTTTGAGCATTATCTAATAAATCTTGCATTTGACTTATTTTAGCACCAAAAGCAACTCCTACAGAAACACTATAATCTACTTCATCTAAAGCTATTAAAACACTTTCTTTGGAAATATTAACTCTTATATTTGAAAACACTTTTAAAGCTTCTTTATGTCCAGTATTTTTCAACAACACGTAAAACTTACCATCTTCAATCTTAGTTGCTAAATCCATACCGCGAATTTGGTCTTTGATTTTTTTAGCCGTGTGCTTAATCACTCCATCACCACAATCATAGCTTAACTCATAATTAATTGTTGCAAGATTATCAATATCAATCAAAGCCAAAGCCATCTCTTCGTTTTCTTGCATATCTTCTAAGTAATCTAAAAATCTTTTTTCAAAATTTGCATAATCATCAAGCCCTGTTAGCAAATCCTTACCCAAACTATATTCATCAAGTAAAACGCATTTTTGCATATAATCTAAACAATTATTTACCCTGCAATTAAGCGATTCTTTTTGAAAAGGTCTAATAACATAATCATTCACACCCTTTCTAAAAGCCCTTGCTTCCAATGCATCATCTTTATCTCCAACCATAATTACACCAAGCTCTATTTTAGAATATTTTGAACGAATTTCTACAAGTAAATCTTCTCCATTAATTACTGGCATAGTTGCATCACAAATTACTAATTTTGTATCAGGATTATCACTTAAATAACTTAACGCTTCTTCTCCATGAGCTGCTGCTAAGACATTAAAAAGTTGATTATTTAAATTTTTCTTCATTTCTGCACGTAAAGTTACATTTGCGATTGCTAAAATTATCTTGGTTTTATTGTTTTTTTGAAGCATTCTAATAGAGTTTAGCATTTCATCAATACAGCTTTCACTTTCTTTTTGAATATAACCAATAATATCTTTTTCCATAAATTTCTTACGCGTTTGTCCATCGCTACTTCCTGTAAGAACTATAGCAGGAATATTTTTTTCTAAAATTACATCCACTACTTCTCCATTAGGTGCATCTGGCAAGCAAAGATCCACAAAGGCCATAAAATAATCATTTTTCACCAATTCTTTAGCACTATTCATATCAAAAGCAACATCTACTTTTAAACCTAAAGTATTTTCCACTTTTTTCGCCAAAAGTTTTGTAAGCATTTTATTATCATCAATAATTAAAATTTTTTGTTCCATGAATTAACTCTCTTTAACAATTTAAAATATAATTATATCATATAGAAATTTACTTTTTATTTTTAAAGTAAAGTTCTAGTAAATTCCAAAGCTTCTTGTGTGATATTTTCCCCACTTACCATTCTAGCAAGCTCTCTTACTCTTTCTTCTTTTTCTATTTTTCTTACCCTACTTTCATTTCCTATTTTTTCTACTAAAAAATGATTACTTGCTTTTGATGAAAGCTGCGGTAAATGTGAAATTGCAAAAATTTGATAAAATTTTGCAAGTTCTTTTAATACTTCAGCTATACTCATAGCTTCTTTGCCACTTAAATTTGCATCAATTTCGTCTAAAAATATTATCCCACTAGCCTTATTAGTGACATTACATTCAGTTGCAATAAAAGAAAGTCTTAGACGGTTCATCTCACCCGAGCTTAAATTTTTCAAACTAGCTTCATTGATATTTAAACTCACTTCATCTTTACCTAAAACACTCAAAGCACAGTCTTTAAGTTCTAATTTAACTTCCTTCATATAAAGTTTTTCAAGATAAAAATTAAGTAATTTTTCAAGCTCTTTTAATCTTTTTTTACGCAAAGTGCTTAATTTTTGACTTTTCTCATTTAAAAGTATTTTAGTGTTTTGTACTTTTTCTTCTAATTCCTTTTTTTCAAAACTTAAATTTTCATAATGAGCTAATTCTGCTTTTTTCTTCCCTAAAGCTTCTAAAGCTTCTTCTATGCTTCCATATTTTGAAATCAAAGAAGAAAGTTTTTCTATCCTATCAAGCACTTCTTCTATGTCAAAATCAAAATCATCAAAACTTTGACTTTCCCATACCACCCTTAACTCATTTAAACATTCTGAAAAAAATGAACTATCAACATCACTAATTTGTAAAGCTTCAACCACTGCTGATTCTAACTCAAAAATTCTACTTACCCTATTCCAAGCAGCATCAATTTTGTCTTTTTTTGAAAGCCTTTTTTTAAGACTCATTAATTCATCAAATTCACCAATTTTTGGGTTAATACTTTGGATTTTTTGTATTTCAAAGCTAGTAAATTCTTTTAACTCTTCTACTTTTTTTTCTTCTTCTTGGATTTTTTCTAATTTAATTTTATTTTCTATATATTCTTTATAAATGTTTTTATATTCATTTAAAAAATCTTGAAATTTCTTATCTTCTTTTGATTGCATAAAATCAAGTAAGTTTAAAAACCTTTCATTTGAAAACTCATTATTTTCTTTAGCTGAAAGATGTTTTACAAATTTCTTAGAAAGTAAAGCCAAATTCTTTTTTGAAATAAGTTGATTATTGATAAAATAACGTGAACTTTTATCTTTTAAAAGTTTAAATACATTTATTTCTTCATTTTCAATACCAAACTCATCTAACTCAAGCTCATCATTTAATAAAACTTCCACCATCTTTGCTTCACTCTCACTTAAAGCAAACGCTGCTAAAATAGCCTTAAAAAGCACAGACTTTCCAGCACCACTTAAGCCAGTAAAAACAGTAAGTCCAGCTTCTAAGTCTAATTTTGCTTGTTTAAAACCTAAATTTTCTTTAATTAAAATGCTTTCTATCATTACTTACCCCAATTTAACTTTTCTTTTAAAACTTGGAAATAATCTCTATCTTTTTTATGTATAAAACTAAGTTCTTTTTTACTAAGTCCTATAAGAATTTTATCATATTCTTTAGGATCAATCACTTCTTGTCCATCTAAATATAACAAACAATGCTCAACTTTTAATTCAAGTTCAAAACCATAAGGTAAAACTATAGGCCTTTGAGTTAAAGAATGAGAACAAACTGGAGTTAGAACAAAAATTTCACTCCAAGGATGTACTATAGGCCCACCTGCACTAATATTATAAGCAGTTGAACCACTTGAACTAGCTATGATTAAACCATCTCCATAATAAGCATTAAAAAGTTTATTTTCAAAAAAAACTTCCACATTTGCCATTAAAGCATTATCACGAGAAAAAACCGCGTCATTAAAAGCAAATTTTTTAATGATTTTATTCTTTTTACAAAGTGATATTTGAAGCATTTTGGCTTTTTCTATTTTAAAATCATTTTTAAAAAAATCTTTAAAAAAACTTTCTACCTCACTAAAAGAAAAAGCAGTTAAAAAACCTAAATTTCCCGCATTTATACCTAAAATAGGCTTTTTTGCTTGATAAGCTTGTCTGCATAAAGATAAAAGCGTGCCATCCCCACCTAGAGAAATCAAAAAATCTAATTTTTTTAAATCTTTTAGATTAATTTTTTCTTGATCTAATAACACAAGCTCTATATTTTTTTGCAAAAAAATTGTTTTTAAAAAAGCAATTTGCTCATTTAAATTTGTATTTAACCTGCAAAATAAGCCTATTTTTTGAATTTTTTCTATATTTATATTTTTTTTCATAAAAAAATTATAACAAAACTTAGCTAAGCAAAAGAATAAAATACTATAATAACAAAATTGAACAAAATTAAGCTAAGGAAAAATTTTGAGAACTCATTATAATACAGAGCTTAACATACAAAATGTTGGCGCGGAAGTAACATTATGTGGTTGGGTAAATTCTTACCGTGATCATGGAGGTGTAATTTTTATCGATCTTAGAGATCGTAGCGGACTTATACAGTTAGTATGTGATCCTGCAGATAATCAAGAAGCACATAATATAGCTTCATCAGTGAGAAATGAATATGTTTTAATAGCACAAGGTAAAATTCGCCCACGTGGTGAAGGACTTGTAAATCCAAAATTAAAAACCGGAGAAATAGAAGTTGTTATAAGCAAACTTACTATTGAAAATGAAAGTGCTGTAATACCTTTTGCCATAGGCGATGAAAGTGTAAATGAAGAATTAAGATTAAAATATAGATTTTTAGATTTAAGAAGCAAAAAACTTTATGATAATTTTGCTCTAAGATCAACTGCTTGTATTGCAACAAGAAATTCTTTAGCAAAAATGGGATTTTTAGAGGTTGAAACCCCTATTTTAACTAAAGCAACTCCAGAAGGCGCAAGGGATTATTTAGTACCATCACGCGTACATCAAGGTGAATTTTATGCCCTGCCTCAAAGTCCTCAACTTTTCAAACAACTTTTAATGTGTTCAGGATTTGATAGATATTTTCAAATTGCAAAATGTTTTAGAGATGAGGATTTAAGAGCAGATCGTCAACCTGAATTTACTCAAATAGACATAGAAATGAGTTTTTGTGAGCAAAAAGATATCATAGCTATGGCAGAAAATTTACTCAAAGATATTTTCAAAGCTTGCGGAAAAGAAATTAGCATACCTTTTAGACAAATGAGTTACAAAGAAGCTATGGAAAATTATGGCTCTGATAAACCTGATTTAAGATTTGATATGAAATTTATTGATGTGATTGATATTTTTGCAAAATCAAATAACGAAATTTTTGCAAATATTGCAAAAGATACAAAGAAAAATCGTATTAAAGCTTTAAGAGTTCCAAAAGGTGATACGATTTTCTCTAAACGCCAAATGCAAAGATTTGAAGAATTTGTGCGCAAATTTGGAGCAGCAGGACTTGCATTCATACAAATGAAAGAAGATGGTCCTAAGGGTCCACTTTGTAAATTCTTTAGCGAAGAGGATTTGAATGCTTTAATTCAAAGATGTGAATTAGAAGTTGGAGATGTAGTATTTTTTGGTGCAGGAGCTAAGAAAACTGTGCTTGATTATATGGGTAGATTTAGATTATTCCTTGCTGATGAAATGAAAATTATTGATGAGGATAGATTAGAATTTTTATGGGTTATTGATTTTCCTATGTTTGAGCAAAATGATGATGGAAGCTATTCTGCAATGCACCATCCATTTACTATGCCAAAAAATATTGATGAGCAAGATTTAGAAGAAATTAATTCTATTGCACACGATGTGGTATTAAATGGTGTAGAATTAGGTGGTGGTAGCATAAGAATTCATAAAAGCCCTATCCAACAAAAAGTCTTTAAGCTTTTAAATATTGACGAAGAAGAACAAAGAAAGAAATTTGGCTTCTTGCTTGATGCATTAAGCTTTGGAGCACCGCCACATGGTGGTATAGCGATAGGCCTTGATAGACTTATCATGCTTTTAACAAAATCTTCAAGCATTAGAGAAGTCATAGCATTTCCAAAAACCCAAAGAGCACAATGTCTTATGACTCAAGCTCCAAGCGAAGTAAGCAATGAACAAATGAGAGAACTAGGTATAAGATTAAGGGAGAATACTAAATGAAACAATTATTTTTAATCATAGGTGCACCAGGTAGTGGTAAAACAACCGATGCAAGCATCATAGCTAAAGATGATGCAAACATTACTCATTATTCTACAGGTGATTTACTAAGAGCAGAAGTGGCTAGTGGTAGTGAGCTTGGAAAGACTATTGATAGTTTTATTTCTAAAGGAAATTTAGTTCCTTTGGAAGTAGTAGTTAATACTATCATCACTGCTTTAAAAAATGCACCAACTAATACTATATTAATAGATGGTTATCCAAGAAGTGTTGAACAAATGCTTGAGTTTGATAAGGTATTAAAAAATCAAAATGAAGTAAATTTAAAAGGTGTTATAGAAGTTAAAGTTAGTGAAGAAGTTGCTAGAGAAAGAGTTTTAGGACGTGCTAGAGGTGCTGATGATAACGAAGAAGTTTTCAATAATAGAATGAAAGTTTATTTAGAACCTTTAAAAGAAATAACAAATTTCTATACTAAAGAAAATATCCACCATATAATCAATGGTGAAAGAAGTATTGAAGCTATCGTAACTGATATGAAAAATTTAATCAATGATTTATTAAAATAAAGGATAAAAAATGGATATTAGCAAAATCAAAGTTGGAGAAGTACCAAACAAACTTAATGCAGTTATTGAAATTCCTTATGGATCAAACATTAAATACGAGCTTGATAAAGAAAGCGGAGCCATCATGGTTGATCGCGTGATGTATTCAGCTATGTTTTATCCAGCAAACTATGGTTTTATACCAAATACTCTTGCAGATGATGGCGATCCTATTGATGTTTTAGTTTTAAATGAATACCCTATCCAAGCAGGAGCTGTGATTCCTTGTCGTTTAATAGGAGTATTATTAATGGAAGATGAAAGCGGTATGGATGAAAAATTACTTGCTGTTCCTGTAAGTAAAATTGACCCAAGATATGATAATATTAAATGTTTAGATGATTTACCAAAAGCAAGCTTAGATAAAATCAAAAATTTCTTTGAAACATATAAAATGCTTGAACCAAACAAATGGGTAAAAGTAAAAGAATTTGCAGGCATTGAAAAAGCAAGTGAAATTTTAGAAAATTCTATTAAAAATTATAAATAATCAAAGTCCTTTTGAGGACTTCACAAAGGAAAAAAATGAAAAGTATTATTGCTTTTAGTATAGCTTTTGTGGTGCTAATAGGCGCTAGTATTAGTTTTTATATGTGGTATTTTGAAGACGATTCAAACACTTATGTATATGATTATAAAAAAAGTAGTTCTTATCAAAACTACACTCCGCCAAGTACTCAATATAACCAAGAAAGAAATAATATAAGTGATAATACTTATTATCCATCACAACAAACAAATCAAGAGCCTTTAAAAGAAGAAACTCCAGTGCAAAATAATCCTATCATAGATGAAAATACAAGCACTCAAGAAGTCACGCCAACGACTCAAACAAACACAGCCGAAATTTCTAAAAATGAAATTATTGCACCTAAAGTAGCCCAAGAAGAACAAAAAGTTCTCGTTGAAAACAACAAACAAACAAGCGTAAAAAAAGAAAAAACAACAAAATATAAAAATACTATGCAAGAATACATTGCAAAAGGTAAAACTAGTAGATATGAGCCAAGATTAAGTGATGATTTTGTTAAAGTTTATGTATTAGATGGAAAAAGTTTAAGTGATTATAGAATTGATATGTTAAAAGAAATGATTAATCCTGTTAAAGCTAATTCCAAAGATTATAATTTAACTATTTTTATCGATATGCTTTCAAATGACAATATGAAATTAAGCATATATAATAAAGATATTGTTTTTGCTAAAAATAAGAAAAAATACAATTATGTAGATGTGAAAATTTCTGATTTGAAATTTTTATTTGAAAGAAATGGATATAGTGAATACAGCAATGAAAATTTACTTGAAAAAATCAATCAAAATCTAGCAAGAGAAGATATACTCAAAAGAGTTAAAATTCAAGGTTATGCAGACGATAGAGGTAGTACTTTTGCAAACTATATGATAGGACTAAATAGAGCAATGAACGTGGCTAAACACTTCTTTAGCTTTACTGAGATTATAGAAATAGAATCTTTAGGAAAAGACACCTATCCTACTAAAGATAAGTCTGATTCTCAAAGACAAAATAATCGTAAAGTAGAAATTAGTTTTTTATAACTAATTTCTAAATTTCAAAACTTCTTTAACAATTTTAAGCTAACATAACAATTTATTTTCATTCTCAAGGTAGCAATTATGTATGATAAATCACTAGAAAAAGAATATTATAAAATTTGCGAAGAACGCGGATATTTTGAAATCAATGGTAATGAAAAAATTCAAGAAAAAGGCAAAAATTTTTGTATTATGATGCCACCACCTAATGTAACAGGTGTTTTACATATAGGTCATGCTCTAACTTGTACTTTACAAGATATCACAACGCGTTATAAAAGAATGGATGGTTATAAGACTCTTTATCAACCAGGGCTTGATCATGCAGGGATTGCAACACAAAATGTTGTAGAAAAGCAACTTTTAGCTCAAGGTATTAAAAAAGAAGAACTTGGTAGAGAAGAATTTATAAAAAAAGTATGGGAATGGAAAGAACAAAGCGGTGGCACTATAGTTAAGCAAATGCGAATTTTGGGTATCACTCCTGCTTGGAGTCGTTTGCGTTTTACTATGGATGAGGGTTTAGTAAATGCGGTAAAAAAAGCCTTTGTGGATCTTTATGACAAAAAGCTTATTGTGCGTGGAAATTACATGGTAAATTGGTGCACTCATGATGGAGCATTAAGCGATATAGAAGTAGAACATAAAGAAAATAAAGGAAAATTATATTACTTAAAATATTTTTTAGAAAATTCTCAAGAATATATCATAGTAGCCACCACAAGACCAGAAACTTATTTTGGCGATAGCGCTGTGATGGTTAATCCAAACGATGAAAGGTTTAAACACTTAATAGGCAAAAATGTCATTTTACCTTTAATAGATAGAAAAATTCCTATTATTGCTGATGAGCATGTGGATATGGAATTTGGTACAGGCTTTGTGAAAGTAACCCCAGCACATGATCATAATGACTATGAAGTAGGCTTAAGACATCAACTTGAATTTATTGCTATCTTTGATGAAAAAGGTATTTTAAATGAACATTGCTTGCATTTTAAAGGCTTAGAAAGATTAGAAGCAAGAGATATTATTATAAAAGAATTACAAGAAAAAGGTTTTGTTGAAAAAATAGAAGATTACACTAATCAAGTAGGATATTGCTATCGTTGTAAAAATGTGGTTGAGCCATATATTTCTAAACAATGGTTTGTAAAAAATGAAATCGCAAAAGAAAGCATAGAAAAAGTTAATCTTGGTGGAAGCAAATTCTACCCTGCACATTGGATTAATAGTTTTAATGCTTGGATGAGGGATTTAAAAGATTGGTGTATTTCAAGACAACTTTGGTGGGGTCATCAAATTCCTGTGTATTATTGCGAATGCTCCCATGAATGGGCAAGCGAAGAAACTCCAAGTCAATGCCCAAAATGCCAAAGCACTAATTTCAAACAAGATCCTGATGTTTTAGATACTTGGTTTTCTTCAGGTCTTTGGGCTATGAGTACTTTAGGTTGGGGTAATAAAGACTGGGGCAAAAGCACACTTTGGCATGAAGATGATTTAAAAGACTTTTATCCAAATTCTTTATTAATCACTGGTTTTGATATTTTATTTTTCTGGGTTGCTAGAATGATGTTTCAAAGCACTAATGCCTTAGGTGATCTTCCTTTTAAAGATATATATTTGCATGCTTTAGTTAAAGATGAGCAAGGTAGAAAAATGAGTAAGTCTTTAGGTAATGTCATTGATCCTGTGCAAAGTGTGGATGAATACAGTGCTGATATCTTGCGTTTTACCCTTGCTCTTTTAGCTATCCAAGGTAGAGATATAAAATTAAGCAATGACAAACTCATACAAGTTAGAAATTTTACCAACAAGCTTTATAATGCAAGCAAATTTTTACTCTTAAATGAAGAAAAATTTGAAGATTTAGATAAAAGTAAAATTCAAACCAACTTGGCAAAATATATACTATCCCGTTTTGAAGTATGCGTAAAAGAAACAAGAGAAAATTTAGATAATTACCGCTTTAATGATGCGGCAAATACTTTGTACAGATTTTTTTGGGATGAATTTTGTGATTGGGGGATCGAGCTTAGCAAGGCTGAAAAATCAAGTATAAAAGAACTTGGAAGCATTTTTAAAGAAGCATTAAAACTTTTAAATCCTTTTATGCCATTTATTAGTGAGTATTTATACCATGAGTTAAGTAAAACTTCTATCCAAACTCATGATTCTATAATGATTTCAAGATATCCTAAATTTAATTCTAGAGATGAAAAAATAGAAAAATTATTCAATATCATTATAGAAAGTATAGTAAGCTTACGCCGTGCAAAAACCCTAGTAGAACTTGCAAATGCAAAAATTCAAAAAGCTTGTATAAAATTAAACGATGAGAGTTTAATGGCTGAGTTAAAAAATTACACTAATTTCATCTCAACACTTGCAAAATGTGAAAACATCGAGTTTATCAATACAAATTTAGAAAAATCCATTAGAGATGTAAGTGAGAATTTAGAAGTATTTATACCAACTCAAGATCTTGATTTAAGCGGTGTTTTAAATAGACTTAATAGTCAAAAAACAAAACTTGAAAAAGAATTTAGCAAGTTAGATGCTATGATGAAAAATGAAAAATTTATCTCTAATGCACCTGCTGCGGTTGTTGAGCAAAATAAAACTCAACTTGAAAATATTAAAGCTCAACTTGAAAAAATCAATGATGAAATTTCTAATTTAGAAGGCTAATAAGTGATAAAAATACAAAATCTTAAAAAATATTATGGCAAAGAATTAGTTATAAATGATGTTTCTTTAGAAGTTAAAGAAGGAGAAATTTATGCTCTTGTTGGACATAGCGGGGCAGGAAAATCAACTTTGCTAAGATGTATTAATGGTTTGGAAAATTATCAAAGCGGTAGTGTGGAAGTTTTTGGTAAAGAAATAGCTACCTTAAAAGAAAAAGAGTTAAGAGTATTTAGAAAAGATATAGGGATGATTTTTCAGCATTTTGCACTTATGAGTAGAAAAAATGTGTTTGAAAATGTAGCTATGCCTTTAGAAATTCATAATTTTAACAAAAGCACAATTCAAAAAAGAGTTAATGAACTTTTAGATCTTGTGGGACTTTTAGCTAAAAGCAAAGCTTATCCAAATGAGCTAAGTGGTGGGCAAAAGCAAAGGGTGGCCATAGCTAGAGCCCTTGCTTTAAATCCTAAAATTTTACTAAGCGATGAAGCTACTTCTGCACTTGATCCAAATACTACAAATAACATTTTAGAACTTATTGCCAAAATCAATCAAGAATTTAACATCAGTGTAGTATTAGTAACCCATGAAATGGAAGCAGTAAAACAAATAGCTCAAAAAGCTGTATTGCTAGAGCATGGACAAATCATAGGTCAAGGGAAAATCGAGGATTTATTCTTAAAGCCAAGTGAAAAAATGCGTGAATTCTTAGGTGAGAGTGATTTTTTACCACTAAATGGAGTTAATGTGCGCTTATATTTTTGCAAAGAAAAAGCAAACCAAAGCATTATCACTCATATGGCTAGAAGTTTAAATATTGATTTTAATATAGTTTGGGGTAAGATAGAAAAACTAAACAACAATGCTTTAGGAAATTTGGTGATCAATATAGAAGCTAAAGATCAAGAAAGAGTTTTAAATTATTTACAAGAAAATGGCGTTATTTGGGAGCTTGTGTAATGAATTTAGAAGCAATTTTAAGAAATTTTGAAAATATACTTTATCCGGCATTACTAGAAACTCTTTATATGAGTTTTACAGCCACTTTTTTAGCTTTTTTAATCGCACTTATCCCTGCAATTATACTTACTGTTACTGATAAAGGTGGCTTGTGGGAAAATAAAAGCATTTATAGCGTGCTTGATTTTATTATCAATATTTTAAGATCTTTTCCATTTTTAGTACTCATTGTGGTTTTAAGTCCTTTTACAAAATATCTCATTGGAATTAGCATAGGTACAACTGCTACGATAGTACCACTTACTATAGGAATTGCGCCTTATTTAGCCAAAATGATAGAAAGTGCTTTTAAAGAAATTGATCCTGCTATCATTGAAGCAGCAAGATCTTATGGAGCTAGCAAAGCTCAAATTATCTTTAAAGTAATGTTTAGTGAAGCTTTGCCAAGCATTATTAATGGTATCACTTTGATTTTAATCATCGTAATAGGATTTTCTGCTATGGCAGGAACTGTTGGTGGTGGTGGTTTGGGTGATGTGGCCATTCGCTATGGTTATGAGCGTTTTAGAACTGATATTATGATTCAAACCGTTGTGATTTTAATTATACTAGTGCAAATCATACAATTTATAGGAAATATTCTTTATAAAATCACCAAAAGATAAACAATGAAATATAAACTTGGTATTTTACTAGCAGCAACTAAAAATTCAAGCTTTACCATAAGAACTTTACTCATTAATATCATGGATGTTATGGGTAAGAAAGTAGATATATTTTATATTTTACATGATGGTTTTAGCTTGAATGATCAAAATATCATGCAAAAAATTGTTAAAAATAAAACAATTAAATTTCTTCCTTTTACCCAAGAAGATTTTTTAGCTGCTCTTGGTAAAAATTAAAACGATATTAATAATTTATTTTTCTTAAAAAGATGGACACATATGGCTTTTGCAAGATTGGGTAAAATTTACTTCAAACAGCTCTGCCTTTGGAAAAAAATCATAACAATAAACGAGTATATCAAACAGGGATTTTAGTTTTTACCGATCTTATACCAAATCCTTTACAGTGTTATCAATTCATCTATAATTATCTTTCGCAAAATACCAAAAACCGGCAGGATCAAGGAATTTTTTCCTTAATGACTTATGAAAATCACTTTAAAGTCAAAGATTTAAAAGACAAATACACAGGAAGCACTCATTATCTTACAAATCTTACACAAAATGCCTCTATAGTTCATGCTTGTGGCACTAATAGCCGTTTTTGGAATAGTAAATTTTGCAATCAAACATGGCCTAGATGGCAAGAATATTATGAAAAATGGTTAAAACTTGGAGGAAGTAAATATACAGGATCTTTTTATAAAGATAATAAACAATCCATTCAACGTACAAGTTATCATTTATCATACAAGCTAGGTTATGCCTTTATAGAATATGCTAAAAATAAGAAAAAATTCCTTTTTTACCTTTTACTTTGTTAAAGATTTACTATAAACACACAAAACTTGCCAAGCAATATCAAAAAGATTTAAAAACAAAACCTTATCTTAAACTTCCACCTTTATCAAGTTATGATGATTATAAAAGCGAGGGTATTAAAAATCAAAATACTTATTCTTACAAAATCGGACAAGCTCTTATTAAGGCTCAAAAAATTGGTATGGGGGGGGGTATATAAAATTTATAAAAGAACTCAAACATTTTGCTAAAGAATACAAAAACAAACAAAAATAAAACTTTTCCTATCTTATTAATATTTTTACAATATAATCAAGCATTTTAAAAACTATAAAAAGGAGTTAAAATGAAATTGTTAAAATTGCTCACTGTAAGCACAATTTTAGGTGCAAGTTTATTTGCTAATGAAGTTATTACTGTAGGTGCGACACCTGTTCCTCATGCTGAAATTTTAGAACAAACTAAAGATTTATTAAAAAAAGAAGGTTACACATTAGAAATTAAAGAATTTAATGACTATATTTTGCCAAATCTTAGCACAGATAGCAAAGAACTTGATGCAAATTTCTTCCAACATCAGCCTTATTTGGATGAGTTTAATACCAATAAAGGCACAAAATTAATTAGCGTTGCAAAAGTTCATATCGAACCAATGGCAGTTTATTCTAAAAAATATAAAAACATCCAAGATCTTCCACAAAATGCTACCATAGCTGTACCAAATGATCCAACAAATGAAAGCAGAGCTTTAGATATTATCGCTAGCACCAAGCTCGTTAGTTTTGAAAATAGTGCATTAAAAACTCCACTTGATATTAAAGATAATCCAAAAAATATCAAATTTAAAGAATTAAAAGCAGCACAACTTCCAAGAGCTTTAGATGATGTTGATTTTGCAGTGATTAATTCAAACTATGCTTTATCAGCAAATTTAAATCCTGTAAAAGATTCTATTTTAATAGAAAGTAAAGAAAGTCCTTACGCAAATATCTTAGTAACCACTCAAGATAATAAAGACAATCCTAAAATCAAAGCTTTAGTAAAGGCTTTGCAAAGTCAAAAAGTAAAAGATTTTATCAATAAAAAATACCAAGGTGCAGTAGTTCCTGCATTTTAAAATAAACCTTGAGTTTAAAACTCAAGGTTTATTTATTTTTAATAAGTTCTGTGGTAATTTTAGCTATTTCTAATTCTTCTTCTGTTGGAACAATTAAAATTTTAATTTTAGAGTCTTTTTTACTAATCTCACCATTTCTAAGTTGTGCATTTTTATCTAAATCTATATCAAATCCCAAATGCGCTAGTCTTTGACAAACTTTTGCTCTAACAATATTATCATTTTCGCCTATACCAGCTGTAAAAATCAACACATCAACTCTAGGTAAAATTGCAAAATAAGAGCCAATATATTTACTCAAACGATAACAAAACATATCAAGAGCAAGTCTTGCTTTTTCGTTATTTTCTTCAATTTGCGCTTCAATATCTCTAAAATCATTAAACCCACAAATTCCATAAACACCACTTTTTTTGTTCATTATAGTATCTAAATCAGATGGATTTAAATTTAATTCTTTTGCTAAAAATGGCAACACAGCAGGATCAATATCTCCACATCTAGTCCCCATAATCAAACCTTCTAGCGGTGTAAAGCCCATAGAAGTATCTATACATTTTCCATTTTCTATAGCGCAAACACTCGCACCATTTCCAAGATGAGCGCTAATTGCATTAAATTCATTAATATCTTTACCAAGTATATGTGCAGCTTGTTTACTTACATAAGAATGTGAAGTACCGTGAAAGCCGTATTTTCTTACTTGGTGTTTTTCATAAAACTCATAAGGCAAAGCATACATATAAGCATAATCAGGCATGCTTTGATGAAAAGCTGTGTCAAAAACTGTCACATTAGGAACTTTTGGAGCGGCTTTTATCATAGTTTTAATGCCTATTAAATGCGCAGGATTATGTAAAGGTGCTATGTGAGCAACCCTATCAATTTCTTTTAAAATTTCATCATCCACCAAACAATGTTTAGTTAAATTTGGACCTCCATGAACTATCCTATGTCCACACCCATCAAGCTCATTTAAATCATGTAAAATTCCACTTTGAGCAAATAGTTCATTTACCAATTCAATACCTTGCTCATGATCTTTAATCGCTAATTCTTTTTGGTATTTTTGACCATTTTTTAGATCTTTTAATTCTATTTTAGAGCTTTGCTCGCCTATTTTTTCCACTAAACCAGATGCTAGGGCTTCATCTTTTTCAAAAAGCTTAAATTTAATTGAAGATGAACCTGAATT
This sequence comes from Campylobacter sp. CNRCH_2013_0855, assembly GCF_025773025.1. Taxonomy (NCBI): domain Bacteria; kingdom Pseudomonadati; phylum Campylobacterota; class Epsilonproteobacteria; order Campylobacterales; family Campylobacteraceae; genus Campylobacter; species Campylobacter sp. CNRCH_2013_0855. The sequence continues at coordinate 36,608 of NZ_JAKMTE010000008.1, forward strand.
TAAAACTAATATTTTCATTTTTCTCCTTATTCTTGTGCTTGAATAGCACTTAAAATCACAGTATTAATAATATCTTCTACCAAACAACCTCTACTTAAATCATTAATTGGCTTTTTAAGACCTTGTAAAATCGGGCCAATAGCTAAAGAATTTGCTGTTCTTTGCACTGCTTTATAGCAAATATTTGCCGCATTTAAATCAGGAAACACATATACATTTGCCTTTCCTGCTACTTTAGAATTTGGCATTTTACTTTTTGCTGTTAGCATATCATATGCTGCATCAAATTGTATAGGACCTTCTAGCTCAAGTTGAGGATATTTTTCTTTAGCTATTTTAGTAGCTTCTTTAATTGCATCCACGCTAACCCCACTTCCGCTATCTCCACTAGAATATGAAAGCAAAGCCACTTTAGGATCAAGTCCAAAAGCCTTAGCACTATTTGCACTTACATAAGCGATTTCAGCAAGTTGTTCAGGGGTTGGATTTGGCATAACAGCACAATCAGCAAAAACCAAAACCTTATCTTCTAAAGACATAAAAAACATACCAGAAACCAAACTCACATCAGGTTTTGTTTTGATAATTTGCAAAGCAGGACGAATAGTTTCAGCAGTAGTTGTACTTGCACCACTTACCATAGCATGCGCTTTTTGAGTATGTACAAGCAAGGTCGCAAAATATGTTTTATCTTGTACTAACTTTTTAGCTTCTTCTTTACTCATACCTTTACTTTTTCTAGCTTCATACAAAAGCTCTTCAAATTCTTCATTATATTGAGAATTTTTAGGATTTATAATACGTACACCATCGATATTAATATTTAAACTATTAGCTTTAGCACAAATTTCATTGCTATCGCCTAGCAAAATCAAATCAACAATCTCATTTTGCATTAAAAACTCACTAGCTTTTAATACTCTTTCATCAAAACTTTCAGGTAAAACCACTATTTTTTTATCTGCTTTTGCTTTTTCAAAAAGCTCATAAGAAAATCTTGCCTGAGTTTTATAGGTATATTCTTGTAATAAATCTTGAGTAAAATCTTCATTTTCTTTTAATAAAACAAAGTCGCTAAGCTTTTGGCTTAGTAAGAAATTTAACATAGTATGATTTTCATCTTGACTTTTTGCATATAATGGAGTATTTAGCTCTTTAGCTAAGGCTATATTTAAACTCAAATCACCCATCAAGCCAAAATCATCTACTCCAACCACTATAACAAAATCATTTTCTTTTTTTAATTTTTCATAATCTTGAATTATTTTTTTAAAAAAATCATTTGAATTTTGAGTAAATTTGCTTTGATAATCATTTTTTTCAAAACTACTAAAAAAATCTAGTTTAGTATTATTTTTTGAGCATATTAAAGCAATTTTTTCTTTATTTTTCTCACAAAAAATAGGAAAATAAAAAACTATTTTACCTTGAACTTTTTCTAAAGACTGTGTTAAAAATTTCTCATCAACACAATTTAATAAAAACATGGATTTCATTTTTTCCTCTTTTTTAACAAAATAATTGTTTTTTTGTAATATAATAATTTTAAAATTCATCACAATAATATAAGGTTATAAAGCTATGAAATTTAAAAATGTTAATTTTTACTTGTTACCTTTTGTAATGTTTGGTTGTAGTGCTACAGTCGATCCACATATTAATATGAAGCCCCCAACTTATGTAGAAGAATTAGCTCCAAAGCAAAATCATAACACCCAAAGTAATCCTGGATCGCTGTTTGGTAAAGGAGATAATCCTTTATTTTCTGATAAAAAAGCAATGAATGTAAATGATTTAGTTACCGTAGTCATTAGAGAGAATGCTACGCAAAACTCGCAAGGCTCCAAAGCTACAAGTAAAAACAATAATGTTAATTTAGGCGGAGGACAAATAACCACTGGTGCTGGACTTAGCAAAGCTAGAGATTTTATCAACGATTATACAAACATAGGTTATACCACAGCAAGTACTTCACAATATGAAGGTACAGGAAGCCAAACTAGAAGTGAAAATTTCCAAACCACCATTTCTGCTAGAGTAATTAAAGTTTTATCTAATGGAAATTATTTTATAGAGGGAAGTCGTGAGCTTTTAATCAATGGTGAAAAACAAATCATTCAGCTAAGTGGGGTTATAAGACCTTATGATATTTCTCAGGATAATATGATAGATAGTAAATATATAGCTGATGCGAAAATTCTTTATAAAACCGAAGGTGATATTGACAAATCTACACGCAAGCCTTGGGGAACAAAATTTATGGAGACCATTTGGCCTTTTTAAGCTAAATGGTTTTACATAAAACTTGGCGCATCATTAGAAAATAAAATCAAATCTCCATTTTGAGTTAATTTTGATAAAGCTTGTACAAGTTGAGATTTTTCTTTTAATACATAAAAATCTAATGTAATATATTTTTGCAAAATCGTGCTATTAGCCTCTGAAGTAATAATTACAAAATCAAAACATTCATTGATTATCTTACATAATTTTATATTTTCTTCTTCATTAACTTCAACTATACCAGGAGTTACCAAAATTTTTCTTCCTTGATAGTTTTTACAAAGCTCATAGCTTTGACTCATACCCTTAAAATTTCCATTAAAGCCATCATCTATGATAAATTTAGGTTCTTTAGAAATCACTTGCAAACGATGCTCTACTGCTTTTAATTTCGATACGCTTTTTATAATATTTTCTATTTTAATTCCTAAATAATGTGCAAGCAAAATACATACACTAATATTATAAGCATTAAAAGCACCTAATAAATTCGCATGAAAGTCATAAATACTATCATCTAATCTTATTTTAAAATCTAAACCTTCCAAACTTGCCCTAACATCACTTAAACAATCATCATAAAATTCATTTTCATATAAAGTGCTTGAATGTAAAAAGTATTTTTCCAAGCGCTTAGATTTTAAAGCTTGTAACTTAGCACTGCGGATATTATCTTGAGTTTTAAAATACTCCAAATGCGCCAAACCAATCTCACCAACTATGCAAATTTGAGGATTTAAAAACTCTGTAATTTCTAAAATATCATTTTGCTCTCTTGCGCCAGCTTCTACGATATAAATTTCAGTATTTTTTTCCAAATTTTCATTGATATCTTTTACTATACCCATAAAAGTATTAACACTTCTTGGAGTTTTATAGCACTTAAACTCATCTTTTAAAAGTTCGTATAAAAAATTTTTTATACTTGTTTTTCCAAAACTTGCAGTAATTAGAATAATTTTTAAATTTGGATTATCACAAATCTTTTTATTTGCCTTTTTTATAAATGTATTTTGGTTTATTTGTTCTACCAAAAAGCTTAATAAAAATGCGACTACTAAAGCTTCTAAACCAATCCAAAAAAATGGCATAAATACTAAAGTAAAAAGCGACAAAAATAAAAAATAACGCTTAATTCTAGCAGTAAAAACCAGCTTTTTATCTAAATTTTTATATAAGTATCCACCATATAGCAAAGATAAAGCAAAAACTATAAAATATAAATAAAAATTTCCACTATATAAAGAAAACACAAAAGCAAAATAAGGAATTATTAAAAAATATAAATGCCACAAGGGTTTAGCAAAATGTAAAATTATGCGTGAGAATTTATAAGAGTACCATTGTAAGGCTAAAATCAGGTAAAATCCAAGTAAAAAATTCAAACTTAAAAAAGCTATCATACTAATCATTTTTTAAAAATTCCTCATGTATTTTTTCATTTATAAAATCAGCATGTTTTAAAAAGAAAAAATGATCTCCATCTAATGCAAAAAATTTCCCTTTTTGTGCTAGAGAATGAATAATCGCTCCACTTTTTAAAGGCGTAGCCTTATCTTCATTACCCCAAAAAATCAAAATAGGATTTTTAAGTTTTTGAAATTCATTTTCCAAATTTTCATTAACAACCTTTTTAAAGGTTTCATACATCACTTCATTCATACCTTGAGCGTCTTTGCTAATAAAAAATTTCCTCCAAAAATCTCCGTAAGGAAGATTTTTTAAAATTTTAAATAAGGCTATTTTAAATTTCACTTTAAAACTTTTTGGTAAAACTACACCTGCGCTAGAGAGTAAAATCAAACCTTGAAAATTAGTATTTTGACACATAATAGTCGCAACTTTTCCGCCAAAAGAATGCCCCATTAAATAATCTGCTTTTTGTTCTATCGTAGTTAAAAAATCTTCTACAACCTTGGCATAAGCATAAGAATCCATAGGTGCATCTATACTTGAATTTCCAAAACCAGGCAAATCTAAATAAATTTGTTTAAAATCACTCAAAGGTTTTTCAAAAGCTTGTTTCATAAGCTCTTTATTAGCACCCCAACCATGTAAAATAAGAATTGTTTTTTCACATTTTGGATTGATGATTTCATAACTTAAATTATAAAAATACCCATTAGAATATACTCTAGTTTTTGCCATTTCTAGCCTTTTTTATCTTTGTAAATCTTTTCTAAAAGCATCACAGCTTCATTTAAACGCTCATATTCTTCAAAGTTCAAAAGTACAGCTTCAAATTTATTGTTTTTTACAATCACCACCCTACCATTTTCACTCTTTTTTGTTTTTTCAAGCATAGTACTGAAATTTCTTACCACTTCAGTTGCAGTATAAATTTCATCTTTGCTAAAAGTAGCCATGATTATAATTTACCTTTTTGTCCATTAATGCTGTGAATAAAAGCATAATCAATCTTAATTTGCTTTTCTAATTCTATATTTTTAGCTAAATTATTAATCACATTAGTAAAATCTTCAAATAAATAATTTGCTAATGATCCTGGATTTGGATTGATTTCATTTAAATAAACCTCATCATCTATCACAAAAAAATCACAGCGAATCAAAGCTCCTTTAAACAAAGGATTATAAATTCTTATAAAATTATCCCTTAGTTTTTGTTTTAACTCTTCACTAATATTTGCTTCACTGACTTTGGAACTTTCTGAAAAACCTAAATATTTTTGTTCAAAATCTAAAATTTCATTTTTTTTAGGCTCTTCAATGATAGAAAATTCCATTTTTTCACCTATCATACAACCTGCTAAGTTATACTCTTTAATATTGCTTACAAATTGTTCAACCACAACATCCTCATCAAATTCAAAAGCAACATCTTTAGCATACTTAAGCTCACTTTCATCTTTAACTATACTTATACCTATACTACTACCCAATCTTGCAGGCTTTAAAATACAAGGAAAGTCCAAAGAAATATTTTGCTCTTTATGTAAATTTAAAACTTTATAATCAAGTGTTTTTACTCCTACGCTTTGTGCATAAAGTTTAGTTAAAACCTTATTAAAAGATAAAACACTAGCTTCTATGCGTGGTCCTATGTATTTTATACCATAAAAATCAAGCAAAGCAGCTATTTTGCCATCTTCACCATCTTTTCCATGTACAATATTTATCGCTATATCAATATCAAGTTTTTTCTCACCTAACATAGTTTTTATAAAAAATCCACCCTGCTTTAACACCAAGGTTTTTTCTTTTTTATAAGCACCACTACTAAAAGTTTTTGCATTCATTTTTTCTTCATCTATAAGAAAAAATTCCTTATTTTTATCACAAAATATAAATTTTTTTTGCACTTTGAGTACTTTTTTTAATACCACAGCACTCACAATGCTAATTTCATGCTCATAAGAATTTGCACCAAAAATTACACCATATATCATTATATTTTTCCTTTTATTATGCTAATTTTTTCAAAGCCTCTTTAATAAGCTCACTAGTATTTTTACTCTCACAAGTTCTTAAAACTTTTAAAATATTTTCTTGTTTAAAGCCAAGTGAAAGTAAGGCTGCTAAAGCTTGTGCTTGGTCTTGATTAGAATTTTCTATATTGATTTTTGCATCACTTAACTCAGCTATAATTCTTTTTGCACTCTTTGGGCCAATACCAGGAACCTTTTTAAATACATTCTCATCGCCATTTTGTAAAGCTGCATAAAAAGTATTAGTATCTAAGCTTGAGCAAAGAGCCATAGCAGTAGTTGCTCCTATACCACTAATTTTAATTAATAATTCAAACATTCTTTGCTCGTTAATATCTAAAAATCCATATAATTTATGAGAGTCTTCTTTAATAATTTGAGTGATTAAAAACTCAACCTTTTGACCTTTTTCAAAATTACTTGAGCAAAAAAGTGATACATAAACACCATAACTTACTCCACTTGAAGTCTTTAAAATTACAAAAGTAGGCTCTTTTTTACTCACTATTCCTTCAATCGCCACTATCATTTAGCTTCTTCCTTGTAATTGCTAATAGAGCGAATTTCATAAACGCTCGTTCCATTTTCAGTATCTATTTTTTCAAGTTCAAAACATTGGATTTTTTCCTCACTATGAGGATGATAACTTAGCACTTTTCTAGGATTTAACAAATTAAATTTAATTTCATTTAGATCTGTCCATTTTCCGCTTTTATTAATAATTTTAGATTGTAAAAGTTCATCTTGAATTTTTTTAAGTTTTTCTATATTTGCTTTTTCTTCTTCTTTTGAAGTTTCTATTTTGTTAGCTAAAACACTTAAACTTTCGATTTTTTGATTAAAATCTTTAATAGTAGCTTTATAAGCTTGCGGTATAGCTCTTTTTGCGCTCATTAGTTCTTTTACTTTTTGCTGTAAAATTCTTACAGAATCTTTACTAACATGAATAATATGCTTAGTATCTTCAATTTCTTTAGCTAAGGCTTCTTGCTCTTTTTTTAACTCTTCAATATGTAAAAGTATTTCTTCTCCACTTTTTTCTTTATCAAAAGCTTTAAGATCTTGAATTACAAGTTTATTGCCACTTCCTTGAATTTTTTCAATATTAATTAGACTTTTAGCACTACAAAAACAATTTCCTCCAAGCTCCTGTATATAAATTTCATCTGCAATAATCTCCCCACCTATAGCCTTTTTAATATTTACCTTTTTAGCTTTAATAATTCCATTTTCCAAGGTTTCAGCTTCTAGTTCTTGAGCCTCACAATATCCTCTTAAAATATTAACTTCAACCTTTTGTCCTATAATGGTGCTTTTATGATGCATATTACCCTTAAGAACCACTTTTTTACCTCTTAAAACAGAATCTTGAGCTATATTACCAGTAACTTCTAGTTCCTGAGCTTCTACGGTAATTCTAGGACCTACGGCATCCTCTAATGAGTTAGTGTTTTTGATCACAACAATTACTCGCTTATCAAAACCAGCCCAAATAGAACCCGTACTTTTAAAATCAACTTTACTAAATTCTAAATAATTTTCTATCTCATAAATAGATTTTCTTTGGATAATAAAACCATCTTTTTTGGCAATATATTTTATACTTTCATCATCTTCTTTTGTTTCAAAATTATCTGAACAAATAACTTTTTCTTTGTTTGTTTTTGGCGGAAGAGTTTTTAAAATTTTAAACCTTAAATCTTTACCATCACTACCTTCTTTTGGCTTAATCTTCTCAATAGCCACCTCATCTTTTCCTATAGGTGCAACATAATTTCTATTCATCACGTCATTGTGTTTTTTTAGATTTTCTAGATAGTGATATTTAATTTCTTCATTTGTAGGCTCTTGTGGATCAACTCCCTTACACACTTCAAATTCAACTTCAAAATCAAATTTTTGTTTTTCCTTAACTTTGGTATTAAAATCAATAATTTGTTTTTTAAAATCAAAATTCCTAAATCCAAGCAAATACTTCTCTTTTATCATCGCTTTATAAATGGCCTCTAAAAGCTCTAGTGCTAATTTATCATGAAAGGCAATAACTTCACTAGCTCTAACATTAGCTTTTAATAAAGTACATATTTCGTTGGTATGCAAACTAATCTCAAAAGCTGGTGAGCGTACAAATTTTTTAAAATAAATTTCTATTTTATACTCTTGTTCTATATTTAAATCATGATTTAAAAATTTTTCATCTTCTTCAAAAATTTTCAATTCTTTTTCATTAACTTTTATCCATTTTTGATTATCATAAGTATAAGAAGTGCTAAAACTTAACAATCTAAAATCAAGCTCTTCAACTTCGCATTTATTTTCAGAAGCAAACATCAAAAGCTCTTTATAAGGGTCTTTAGTATATAAAATTTTCTTCTCTTCCATAGCTTAAGCTTCCTTATTGTATATAAAATTTTGATTTTAGCAAAAATAAAATCAAAATTTAGTTAAAATTATTGCTATAAAAAAATTTTATAATACTCAAACTAATGTTTAAAGAATGAAAATTAATGAGAAAAAATATTGTTTTTAAAAATTTCATCATCAATGCCTTAGGAATTTTATTTTCTAGGATTATGGGCGTTTTAAGAGATATTGTTTTAGCTTTATATTTAGGAGCTGGAATTTATAGTGATATTTTCTTTGTAGCTTTAAAAATGCCTGCTTTTTTTAGAAGAATTTTTGCAGAAGGGGCCTTTGGACAAGCTTTTTTACCAAGTTTTTTAAAAGCAAGTAAAAAAGGTGCTTTTTGCATAAATATCTTATTGCAATTTAGCATTATTGTTTTTTTAACCTGTGTTTTAGTAAGTTTTTTTGCTGAATTTTTTACAAAAATTTTCGCCTTTGGCTTTAATAAAGAAACGATTATCCTAGCCGCGCCTTTAGTTTCTATTAATTTTTGGTATTTGTTTTTTATTTTTTTAGTAACTTTTTTAGGCTCTTTGTTAAATTACAAACAAAATTTTTTCATCACTTCTTTTTCTGCTTCATTTTTTAATCTTTTTGTTGTCATTGCAGGTTTTTTTGTCAATCAAGATGAGCCTTTAGAGGCTTTGTATTATTTTTCATATGCGACTGTTTTAAGCGGTCTAGCTCAACTTATATGGCATATTTTTGCTTTAAAAAACACTAGAATTTTAAAAAGTATGTATTTAAGCATAAAACTTAAAAAAATAAAAACTAATTTAGATAAGTTCCACTCTACTTTTACTCATGGACTTTTAGGCTCTTCAGCAAACCAAATTAGTTCATTATTAGATACTACTATAGCTAGTTTTTTAATGGCCGGAAGTATTTCGTATTTGTATTATTCTAATAGGGTTTTTCAGCTTCCTTTAGCTCTTTTTGCAATCGCTCTAAGTCAAGTAAGCTTCCCAAAAATACTAAGACATTTAAAAGCAAATGAAGAACAAAAAGCCTTAGCTTTTATGCAAAAAGCTTTTGAGTATTTAAGCGTACTTTTGATTTTAGCTAGTATAGTAGGGATTATTTTAGCTAAAGAAATTGTGGAGTTTTTATTTCAAAGAGGAAATTTTAATCAAGAAGATACAAAAATCACTGCATTTTTATTACAAGCTTATCTTTTAGGACTTTTACCTTTTGGTTTGCAAAAACTTTTTTCTTTATGGCTTTATGCTAAATTTAAACAAAAAATAGCCGCTATAATAGCCTTTAAAACACTTTTTATATCAGCATTTTTTAGCATAGTGATTATTTTACTTATCAAAGAAGAAGCTTATAAAAGCTTAGGTATTGCACTCGCCTCATCTATTAGTGCTTTTTATTTACTGTATGCTAATATTAAAGAATTTGGTTTTAAAAATCTTTGGGGTATTTTTAGGGTTAAATTTTGGCTTATAAGTATAGTATTTTTAAGTTTATTTGCTTTAGGCTTATTTGAGATTAAAGATATTTTAATACAATTTTTAATTGAAATTTATCATTTTTTTAAAGGCTTATTTTAATGATTTTTTTTGATAGTGTTTTAAAGAAAAAATGCGAATTTATCCCACATGAGGCAAAAAAAGCAAATATTTATTTATGCGGACCTACTGTATATGATGATGCACATTTAGGACATGCAAGAAGTAGTGTATGTTTTGATTTTTTAAGAAGAGTTTTACTAGCAAGTGATTATGAAGTAATTTTTGCTAGAAATTACACTGATATTGATGATAAAATCTTAAAAAAAATGCAAGAAAGTGGTAAAAGCTTAGAAGAAATTACAAATTTTTATATTAAAAGATATGAAGAGGATATGAAAACACTTAATATCTTAGAGCCTAACTTTAAGCCAAAAGCTACAGCTTATATTGAGCAAATGATTACTTATATAGAAAAGCTTTTAGAATTAAACCTAGCTTATAAACTTGAAGATGGAATTTATTTTGATACCAGCAAGGATGATAAATACTTTTATATTTCTAAAAGAAACTTAGAAGATAATCAATCGCGCTTAGAAGAAAGTGTGGCTAAAAAAAATGATAGCGATTTTGTCTTGTGGAAATTTGATGAAAAATTTTATCCTGCAAGCTTTGGCAAAGGGAGACCAGGTTGGCACACAGAATGCGTTGTGATGATAGAGAGTCTTTTTAAAGATAAACTTGATATTCATGCAGGGGGCATAGATTTACTTTTTCCTCATCATGAAAATGAAGCTTGTCAGTGTCGTTGTAAAAACAATCATGAGTTGGCTAATTTTTGGCTGCATAATGGCTTTGTGCAAATTAATGGCGAAAAAATGAGCAAAAGCTTAGGAAATAGTTTTTTTCTAAAAGATTCTTTAAAACTTTTTAGTGGAGAGGTTTTGAGATTTTATCTTTTAAGCGTACATTATAGAGCACATTTTAACTATGCTTTAGAAGACTTACAAGCTACTAAAAAAAGACTTGATAAATTTTACCGCTTAAAAAAACGCTTAAATTTAAATGCTTTTATAGATGAAAAAACTACCATAGAAAGTGAAGTAGCTAAAAATATCTTAGAAGTTTTAAATGATGATTTAAATACCTCTAAAGCCTTGGCTTTACTTGATGAGTTTATCAATGAAAGTAATATTTATTTAGATAAAAACTCAAAAGACAAAGCTTATAAAATACAAGTAGAAAAAACTTTAAAAGAACTTGCTTTTATTTTTGGTATAGGTTTTATAGATACTATAAAATATTTTCAATTTGGCATTAGTGAAGAAAAATGTCAAGAAATAGAAGAAAAAATCACTCTACGCAACAAGGCAAAGCAAGAAAAAAACTATGCCCTAGCAGATCAAATCCGTGATGATTTAGCTAAAGAGAATATTCTTTTAATGGATACACCAAATGGTGTGGTATGGGAGAAAAATGGATAAAAATTACAAAGAAATGAAGCTTAAAGAGGTATTTACTCGCTTTAAGCCTTATTATAAAGATTATTGGTTTTATTTTGTTTTAGCTATTATTGGCATGCTTTTAACTAGTGGTGGCACAGCTGCTAGTGCATACATCATAGAGCCTATTTTAAATAAAATTTTTATAGAAAAAAATGTTGATTTGCTTTATTATATGCCTTTACTTGTTGTTTTAATTTATGCTTTAAAAAATCTTGGTGCTTATATGCAAGTTTATTATATATCTTATGTTGGGACAGATATTTTAAGAAGATTAAGAGAATTAGTTCTTGGCAATCTTTTACGCTTAGATATGAGCTTTTTTCATAAATACAGAAGCGGAGAATTAATCAGCCGGTGTACTTCTGATATTGGAGCTTTACAAAATATAGTTTCTACTATCATACCTGAAATTTTAAGAGAAAGTTTAACCGCGATTGGACTTTTAAGTGTTGTTATTTATCAAAGTCCAAAACTTGCTTTTTTTGCTTTAGTTATTTTACCTTTAGCAATTTACCCTCTTGCTATTTTTGCTAAAAAAATCAAAAAAATAGGACGCAATACTCAAGAAAAAAATTCTGATCTTACTTCAAGATTAAGTGAAATCTTTTCTAATATAGAGCTTATTAAAGCATCTAATGCAGGTAAAAATGAAATGCAAAAATTCAGCCAAACTAATAGCGAAGTTTGTAAACTTTCCTTAAAAGGCATTAGAATTGAGGCTTTAAGTAGCCCTTTAATGGAATCTATGGGTTCAATTGGTTTTGCTGTGGTGATTATAGTGGGTGGTAAAGAAGTAATCGATGGAAGTTTAAGTATAGGTTCTTTTTTTAGCTTTACTACAGCTTTATTTATGGCTTACACTCCTATTAAAAGACTTTCTTCACTTTATACAAGATTACAAAATGCAGTAGCAGCTAGCGAGAGAACTTTTTATTTAACTGATTTAGAACCACAGATTAAAGGTGGTAAAGAAAAACTTACAGAAAATATCCAAAATATTCATTTTAAAAATGTCTCTTTAAGCTATCAAAAAGATAAAAAGGTATTAAAAGATGTAAATTTTTCTTTTAATAAAGGAGAAATTCTAGCCTTAGTTGGATCAAGCGGTGGAGGAAAATCTTCTATTATCAATCTTTTAATGTATTTTTTTGAAAAAGATAGTGGTGAAATTTTAATCAATCAAAAAGACATTAGTTCTTTTGATATTGTTAGTTTAAGAGAAAATATTTCTTTAGTAACTCAAAATATTTATATATTTAATGACACTATAGCTCAAAATATTGCTTATGCTAAAGAATACGATGAAGCGCGTGTAATAGAGGTTTTAAAACAAGCTAATGCTTATGATTTTGTTCAAGAGCTTGGTGGTATACATACTGAATTAAAAGAGCATGGAAAAAATCTCTCAGGTGGGCAAAAACAACGCATTGCTATAGCAAGAGCTTTATACAAAAATCCTCAAATTTTAATTTTTGATGAAGCAACTTCAGCACTTGATAATGAAAGTGAAAAAGCCATAGTAAAAACTATAGAAAACTTAAAAAAAGATCGCTTAATACTTATCATCGCTCATAGACTTAGCACCATAGAAAACGCTGATAAAATCGCTGTGCTTGATAAAGGAAAAATAGCTTCTGTAGGAAATGATGCTTATTTGATGCAACATTGTGAAATTTATCAAAAATTAAAACAAAAAGCACAAAAAACTGATAAAGTCAAAGAAAATGAAAACTAAGAATTATCATTTTTTTAGTACAATATGCTATTTTGTAAAAAAGGAAAAATATGACTTATGAAAGCTTAAAACCTTTAATATATAAATTAGATCCAGAAAATGCTCATGCTTTAGCTGAATTTAGCATGCGAACGCTAGATTGTATATTTCCTGGAGGGCTTAGTTTTTTTGCAAAAGATTGTGTAATAAATGATGAAATTTTAAATCAAGAAATTTTTAATTTAAATTTTTATAATCCTGTGGGCTTAGCAGGTGGCTTTGATAAAAATGCAACTATGATAAGACCGCTAAGTGCTTTAGGTTTTGGCTTTTTAGAATATGGAACTTTCACCCCAAAACCTCAAAGTGGCAACGAAAAACCTAGACTTTTTAGACTTGTTGAACAAGAAAGTATTCAAAATGCTATGGGTTTTAATAATAAAGGTAAAGATGCTATCGCAAAAGAAGTAAAAAAAGTCTATCCTTTTAGCATACCTTTAGTGGCAAATATAGGCAAAAATAAAATCACTCCAAATGAAGAAGCTATTAATGATTATATTATTTTATTAAAAGAATTTAAAGATTTGTGTGATTTATTTGTGATTAATATATCCTCTCCAAATACCAAAAATTTAAGAGATTTACAAAGTGAGGAATTTGTAAGCATCTTATTTAATCAAGCAAAAGAAATTACAAATAAACCTGTGATTTTAAAAATTGCTCCAGATATGAATATAGATAGTGCAATTTCACTTTGCAAAAGTGCAATTAAAGCAAAAGCTGATGGTATTATCATGGCAAATACTAGTATAGATTATTCTTTGATTGATAATACAAGAACCTTTGGCGGAATTAGTGGTAGATTAATCACCCAAAAAAGTGCGACATTTTTTAAAGAAGTAGCTAAAGAAATTTATAAAGATACTATTTTAATAGCAAGTGGTGGTATAGATAGTGCCGAACTTGCTTATGAGCGCATTAAAAATGGAGCTAGTTTAGTTCAAATTTATACAGCTATGATTTTTAAAGGACCAAGCATTGTTAAAAATATCAATCAAGGACTAATTGAGCTTTTAAAACAAGATGGTTTTAATCATATTAGTCAAGCTATAGGAGTTAATTTTAAATGATTAATTATAAAAAAATCACCCTTGAAAATGAACTTGAAATTTATACTTTACCTGTAAATAAAAAAAGTGGGGTTATAAGTATAGATATTTTTTATAAAGTTGGTTCAAGAAATGAAAAAATGGGAAAAAGTGGCATAGCTCATATGCTTGAACATTTAAATTTTAAAAGTACAAAAAATTTAAAAGCGGGTGAATTTGATGAAATAGTTAAAGGTTTTGGTGGAGTAGATAATGCGAGCACTGGCTTTGACTATACGCATTATTTTATAAAATGCTCTAGTGAAAATTTAGATAAATCCTTATGGCTTTTTGCTGAATTAATGCGTAATTTAAATTTAAAGGATGATGAGTTTCAACCCGAAAGAAATGTAGTTTTAGAAGAAAGACGTTGGAGAACGGATAATAATCCTTTAGGATATTTATATTTTAGATTATACAATCATGCCTTTTTACATCATCCATATCATTGGACTCCAATAGGCTTTTTTAAAGATATACAAAATTGGAAAATAGAAGATATACAAGATTTTCATCAAACTTTTTATCAACCCAAAAATGCTATTTTGCTTGTGAGTGGCGATATTAATGAAGATGAAGTTTTTGCTTTAGCTAAAAAACATTTTCAAGATATAAAAAACACCAAAGAAATCCCTATAGTTCATGAAAAAGAACCTGAACAAGATGGTGCTAAACGCGTGATCTTGCACAAAGAAAGCGATACGCAACTACTAGCACTTGCATACAAAATTCCTGCATTTAATCATGAAGATATGCCAAAACTTTGCGCATTGAGTGAGCTTTTAGGTAATGGAAAAAGTTCTTTAATAAGTGAAATTTTAATTGATAAATTAGAACTTATCAATGAATTTTACGCTTATGCAAGTGAAAATATAGATGAGAATTTATTTATATTTATTTGTGTTTGCAACGAAGGTATAAAAGCAGAAGATGTTGAAAAAGAGCTTTTGAAAATTCTTGAAGATGTAAAAAATGCTAAATTTGATGATGCTATCATGGAAAAAATCAAAAATACTGTAAAAAGTGATTTTATTTTTTCATTAAGCAATGCAAGTAGCGTTGCAAATATTTATGGATCTTATCTTGCAAAAGGTGATTTAAAACCTTTGCTTGATTATGAAAAAAATATAGAAAATCTAAGCAAAGATGATTTAATTCATTGTGCTAGAAAATATTTCAATGAAAACAAATCCACTACAATAATCTTAAAAAGGGGTGAAAATGGACAATAACATCATCATAGGAGCAATGACAGCTTTAATAACTCCATTTAAAAATGGAAAATTAGACGAACAAACTTATCACAAACTCATCAAAAGACAAATAGCAAATGGAATTGATGCAATAGTGCCTGTTGGAACAACCGGAGAAAGTGCCACCTTAACCCATGAAGAACATAGAATTTGTATAGAAATAGCTTTAGATGCTTGCAAGGGAAGTTCTTGTAAGGTTTTAGCAGGAGCGGGAAGCAATGCTACACATGAAGCTGTAAGTTTGGCTAAATTTGCACAAGAACATGGGGCTGATGGAATTTTAAGCGTTACTCCATATTATAACAAACCCACACAAGAAGGTTTGTATTTACATTATAAAGAAATAGCAAAAAGTATAGATATACCTGTGCTTTTATACAACGTGCCAGGAAGAACAGGTTGTGAACTTCAAACAGAAACTATTATAAGATTATTTAGAGATTGTGAAAATATTTATGGAGTAAAAGAAGCTAGTGGGAGTATTGATAAATGCGTTGATTTGCTAGCACATGAGCCTAGAATAATGCTTTTAAGCGGGGAAGATGCAATTAATTATCCTATACTTTCAAATGGCGGTAAAGGTGTGATTTCAGTTACTTCAAATTTACTTCCTGATATGATTTCAAAATTAACTCATCTAGCTTTAGAAGAAAAATATATTGAAGCTAAAAAAATTAATGATGAGTTGTATAATATCAATAAAATTTTATTTTGCGAAAGCAATCCTATACCTATTAAAGCAGCAATGTATATAGCAGGTTTAACTCCTACTTTAGAATATCGTTTGCCACTTTGTAAACCTAGTGATTGCAATTTAGCAAAAATAGAAGCGATTATGAAAAACTATAATATCAAAGGATTTTAATGGATACTTTTTTTCAAAACAAAACTTTAGTAATTAGCGGTGGAACAAGAGGGATTGGTAAAGCTATTGTATATGAGTTTGCAAAAGTAGGAGCTAATGTAGCTTTTACTTATAATTCTAACGCAGATTTAGCTCAAGAAATTGTAAAAGATTTAGAAAATAACTATAAAATCAAAGCTAAAGCTTATGAGTTTAACATACTTGAACCAGAAACCTATAAAGACTTATTTGAAAAAATCGATCAAGATTTTGACAGAATAGATTTTTTCATCTCTAATGCTATTATCTCAGGTCGTGCCGTTGTAGGTGGATATACTAAATTTATGAAATTAAAACCTCGTGGAATAAATAATATTTTCACAGCAACTGTAAATGCTTTTGTAGTTGGAGCACAAGAAGCAGCAAAAAGAATGGAAAAAGTTGGTGGGGGTAGTATATTATCTATTTCTTCAACAGGAAATTTAGTGCATATTGAAAACTATGCAGGACACGGTACAGCAAAAGCAGCAGTTGAGGCTATGGCAAGATATGCTGCAACTGAACTTGGTTCTAAAAACATTCGCGTAAATGTAGTAAGTGGTGGGCCAATTGACACTGATGCGCTTAAAGCATTTACAAATTATGAAGAAGTTAAAAATGCAACTATTAATCTTAGCCCACTAAACCGTATTGGACAGCCTCAAGATTTAGCAGGAGCATGTTTATTTTTATGTTCTGATAAAGCAAATTGGATTACAGGACACACCTTAATCGTAGATGGTGGTACAACTTTTAAATGATTCATTACCCCATTTTGGGGTATTTTCTTTAAACACAAGGATTAATAAACAATGAATTTACCTAATATCTTAGCATTTATAAGGATATTATTAGCCCCGCTTTTATTTTTTTTGCTTATTAATGATTTTGAAAATATTCATCCTAGTTGGGTAAATTATTTTGCTTGTGTTGTTTTTGGTATAGCCGCTTTAACTGATTTTTTTGATGGTTATATTGCAAGAACTTGGAATCAAACCACAAAACTTGGAGCCATTATAGATCCACTAGCTGATAAAATGCTTGTTTTGGCTGCTTTTTTAGGATTATTACTCACCCAAAAAGCTGACCCTTGGATGATTTATATTATTTTAGTAAGAGAGTTTTTTATAACCGGTTTTCGAGTGGTTATGGTGAGTGAAAAATTTGATGTGAGTGCTTCTTTTGCAGGAAAAATAAAAACAACCTTTCAAATGATAGCTATTATATTTTTAATCATGCAATGGCCTTTTGCTAATACATTGTTGTTTATTGCCTTAGTACTTACACTTTATTCAGCCTTTGAATACATACTAGCTTATATAAAACATTTAAAAAAGGTATAATTTGAAATCATATTTATTTTTATTTATTATCTTAGCTATTGGCTTTAAATTTTATTCTTTTAGCTTTTTAATAACGCTTTTGGTTATATCTTTTTTAATTTTTTTTCACGAGCTAGGACATTTTTTAGCCGCAAAACATATGAAAGTCGATGTAGAGATTTTTAGCATAGGTTTTGGAAAAGCTGTTTTTAAAAAAACCTACAAAAATACAGAATACCGCTTATCTGCTCTACCTTTTGGTGGTTATGTTAAACTTAAAGGACAAGATGATTTAAATCCTAGTGAAAAAAATTACGAACCAAATAGCTATAACACTCTAAGTCCTCTAGCTAGAATTTACATACTTTTTGCAGGACCATTTTTTAACTTTTTTCTAGCATTTTTGCTTTATGTAGCCATAGGTTTTTTAGGTGTGCAAAAACTTGCACCTGTTATTGGCAATATAGCACCAAACTCAGCTGCACAAAAAGCAAATTTACAAATTGGAGATAAAATCCTAGCTATAGATGGAATTAAAATCCAAAGCTTTGAAGAAATTGGCAAACTTGTGCATATAAAACCAACCTTACTTAGCATAGAGCGTGATAACAAACTCATCAATATCACCCTAACTCCACAAATTGATCAAGGATATAATGAGTTTTATCAAAAAGTTCAAAAACCATTAATTGGCATAGCGCCTAAGGGTGAATTTGTTACTATTTATCATCCAGGAATTAGTAGTTTAAAATACGCTTATGAAGAAAGCATAGAGGCTTCTTTGCTCATTTTTAAAGGACTTGCTAAAATCATCAGCGGGGAATTAGATGCTAAAAATATGGGTGGAATCATCACTATGGTTGATATAACCTCCAAAGCAGCAAATACTAGCATAGTGGTTTTATTTTTAATCACAGCTTTAATTTCTATCAATCTTGGAGTGTTAAATTTACTTCCTATTCCAGCACTAGATGGAGGACATATACTTTTTAATCTTTATGAATTAATCTTTAAAAAAGAAGTACCAAAAGTATGTTTTGAATATCTTAGTTATTTTGGCATGGCTTTGCTTTTAAGTTTAATGGTATTTGTAACTTATAATGATATCACGCGTTTTATGAGTAATTAATAAGCCCTAGTGGCAAAATCATAACGGTTAAATTCGCCTATATTATTTTTACGGTAAAAGCTATTATAAAATTGCTTACTTAAACTTTGCTCATAATTTAGTCTAAATCTTACCCACATTGCTGTTTGATCTTTAGCACTAGTTTTTTCATCTTGATAATTAAGTGATAAATCTAAAATAGAAATTGGAGAATAAGTAATATTATATTGATTTTGCAATTCTTTTATATTAGAATTAACATTTAAAACATTCAAATATGGTAAATCAAATACAACTCCAAGCTCTGTACTATCATCACTATCGTTTTCTTTAATCTTGTAGTGATTAGCATATGCTTTAAAATAATGACCAAATTGTAATTCAGCGCCAAAACTATTTTTAGTATAAGCTTCTTTATATTGATCATTAAAATAATTAAAGCCAAAATTAAACTCATCAAATTCATAACGATTAATAAGACCCAAAGAATAAGCTTGTTCTAATTGCCCTATTCTTGCTTGTTTTTCTAAAAGCAAAGTAGCATTATCATAATCTAGTATAGAATTAATATTTTTAATATTTACATTTAAAGCATTATAATCCAAACTTGCTTCTGTTTTATCTTTGGAACTTAAATTTAAAACCTGTCCCAAAGACTTACTAGCAAAGGATTCAAAATCAATATTTTGAGTTTGATATTCTTGTGGCTTTTGAAAAAATACCTGTTTAGAAACTGTATTTGCTTTTTGTTTTTTAGTAATGTTGGCTTCGCCCTCACTTAAACTTTCCTCTAAATTTAAAGCAAATGCATTTATGCATATACAGCTTAAAAAAATGTATTTTTTCACTCAACCTCTTATTTATATATGCTTTTTATATTCTATTTCGCTTATCATCCTTTCATTTATATCTTGAATTTGCTTAATATGAGCATAAATTTTTCTTTCCTCTTTAACAAGCTGATCATTTTTTATATAATTAAATAATCCTTCTATATAAGAATTTAAATCTTTATTTAAAATGAAAATATTATCTTTAGAATCAAATTTAGCCAAATTTTTATCTTCTATATATTCTACTTTAGAATTAATCACACAAGAACAAGCCAAATATGTTTTTAAACAACATTCCAAATAAAGTAAAATTTTATTAGTATCCATACTTGTTTTAGAAATTTCATCTAGTAAAATTTTAGCCTTTTTATCAACTCCAGTAAAAACTTCCTGAAATTCTTCTAAACTCGAATTAGAATTTTTAGCAACCTCATAAGCTTCATTGGTTATTTCTTTAATATTACCCATTTGTTCTATGAGAATATTTATCATCGTAGAAATTTCCTTAGCTGCAACTTGAGTTTTTTCAGCCAAAGTTCTAACTTCATCAGCCACAACAGCAAAACCTCTTCCATGCTCTCCTGCACGCGCAGCCTCAATAGCAGCATTTAACGCTAAAAGATTAGTTTGCTCTGTAATATCTTCAATAATACCTATAAAAGAAGAAACACTATTAATTTGTTGAGAAAAAGTATCCATTAAAGTATGAATTTGCCCTATATTTACACCCAAATTACCCAAATCACTTGAAATTACTTCTGCATTTTTTGCACTTTTAGAAGAATGGATGGAAATATCATTTGCTTGATCATACACCTCATGCATAATATTTGCAGTTTCATTCAACTTTGTATTAATAAGCGCCAATTCTTTTTGCAAAGAATTAGACATATCCTTAGAAACATTTTCCACTATAACGCTTTTTACAGATAAGTTTTGAGTTTTTTCTATTTCCAAAGTCGCCTCATTAATAATTTTAGCATTATAAGCAAAAGCACCCATTAAACCTTCTAATCTTGCTTTTCTATAAAATCTTTGCTCTTTCACAGCTAAAATCGCATTAAGAATTTCTCTATTAAAAGCTTCTATTTGATCTGCTAAATCATTCACAACCCAACTTAATTGTCCTACACCAGATTTTTCAAAAGGTATATGTGTAATTCTTGCTTCCAAATTACCTTTTGCAAGTTCATTCAATACTTGAGTAGATCTTAAAACTTCTTTATTTCTATAATAAGCACTAGCAATACCAAATAACACTATAGAAGTTCCTAAAACACAAAAAACAAAGCCAAATGTTTTACCTTCCATTATTTCCAATACAGCCATCAAACAAAATAAAAATAAAGCAAAATAATTCACAAATTGATTAATATTATATTGATAAAACCAATTCTTCATAACTCATCCCCTTTTGGCTTAAAATTTCATCTAACATCTTTCTTGATGCTTTCTTCCCACCTTTTTGTTCTTCTAACAATAGCTCTTTATATATTTTTTCTATTTTTTCAACAGCTTCCCTTCTGGGATTTAAGCGCATAGAGTGATAACCAACTATCTCGCCACTAGCGTCAAATGAAGGCGTAATAAAGGCCAAAACCCAATAAAAAGATCCATCTTTGGATAAATTTTTTACGTAAGCAATAACTTCTTTTTTATTTTTTATACCCTCCCAAAGAATTTCAAAAACAACCTTTGGCATATCAGGATGACGCACGATATTATGAGGTTTCCCTAAAAGCTCAAATTCTTTATATCCCGAAAGTAGGATAAAATTTCTATTGCAATATATTATTCTACCAATTTTGTCGGTTTTTGAGATAATAATTTGTCCATCATTAAAGAATTTTTCATTTTTTGTAGGTTGATTTTTTTGCACCTGCTCCCCCCCCCCGTATTTTTAAATTAAATATATAATTATATTTTTAAAAATAAAGCGAAAATAAAATTATTGTTTTCCTTTTTTTAATTGACGTATTAAAAATCTTGCAGGATGAGTAGCGTGTAAAAAATCTTTTTCTATTTTTGGCTCATCAAAGATTAATGCACTAAGCATTCTAGCTCCAATAATAGCACTAGCAAAAGCTCTGGATCCATGAGCGATAGAAAAATACAAAGGAATAAATTCATTTGGTGCTACTTGACTTTTATTTTTATGCCATAAAAGTGCTTTGTAATTTTGCATATAAAAATTTTCATCATAGGCTTGACCTATTATGGCAAATCTATCACTAGAATATGATCTAAATCCTACTTTTCCACCCATAATTTTTAAATTTTCATCATGTAAAAACTCTTTTATATTTTCAATATTTTGCAAATCATCGTTTTTCAAAAGCATTGTATCTTGATTGAGCCTATCATAACTTGCACCAATAAGTTGCAAATTTAATTCTTCATTGATAGGGCAAATATAACCTTTTGAAGATAGAGCATGAATATTTTTTAAAAATGGTTTTAAGTGAGTACATTGACCTCTAACACTGCTTAATTTCATATATTTATACTCTAAAAATTGCTTAACACCAGCACCTTGAGCATAAATTAACACATCATAATCTTTTAATTTTTTTTGATTTTTAAATTGCAAAGAAAACTTTTCATTTTCATAAGAATAATCTTTAAATTCATACTCAAAAAAAACATTAGCTTTACTTTTTTTAAAAAGCTCTTTTACTACTTTTTGTGGACTTATACATGCTCCATCTTTTAAAAAAGCTTGATTATTGATAATTTCAAATAAAACATTATCTTTTTGACTATTAAAACGCTCTTGCATAAGCTCATTATGAGCAAATTCATAAACCCCTTGTGGAGTTAAATTTAAAATTTGCCTATAAAATCTACTTGCCTCTAAAAAAGCATATTGTGAAAACTCGCCCAGTAAAACATCTGGTTTTAAAATCAAAGAACTTAAAATTCCATTGATATTTCCAGAAGCACCTTTACCTAATGAATTTTCTTTTTCAAAAACATCTACTTGAATATTTCTTAAAGAAAGCTCATAAGCTATACTCGCTCCAGCTATACCTGCTCCAATTATAGCTATTTTTTGAATCTCTTTTTTTAAACTTGGAGTGTTAAAATAAGCAAATTTATCTTCAAAACCAAGGCCATTAAAAACAGCTTGTATCATTTCTCTTTTTCTAAAACCTTTGATCTTTTGCACTTGAAAATTATTATTAATCAAAGCTTTTTTTAAAACGCTTGCGGAAGAAAAAGTTAAAATCTTGGTACTTATTTTTGAATTTTTAGCAACTTTGTTTATAACATCCTCATCAAACATCTCTTGGTTTTTAGCAGGTGCAAAACCATCTAAATACCAAACATCAGCTTTAAAATCTAAATTTTGCAACTTTTCTTTAGCATCACCAAATACCAAATCTAAAAAACAATCTTGAAAATAAAATCTATAAACTCCATCTCTACATGGGGGATAAAATTTTAAAAACTGCTCTAAAAACTCTTTAAATTCCTCATAAAAACCAAGGTTTTTATAAATTTCTCTTAATTTATCTTTTTCTATATAAAAATTTTCAAAACTAAGATAAAATAGTCTTTGATTCTCTTTTTTTTCTTTTATAAAACGCTTTAAAGTAAGGAAAAAATTTAAGCCAATGCCAAAACCAAGTTCTGCAATGATAGTTTGTTTTGCTTGAAATTCAAAAGCATTAGTATAGATAAATTCACTCTCGCTTAAACCATCGCTAGAATTAAAATAATAATCATCAAAATCTAAAGAAAAAGGCGCATTGTTTTTAATGATAATATTTGCTTTTTTCATTGATTTTTATAAAAATAACTCTCTATACCATTAGCAATACCAATAGCTAATAATTCTTGAAAATTCTTATTTGTTAATCTATTTCTTTCACCAGGATGACTAATATAACCTGTCTCAATCAATATAGCAGGCATTTGTGCACCCACTAAAACCCAAAAAGGAGCTTCTCTAACCCCGCCATCAACAACTTTATATTTTTTTCTTACATTGCTCAAAATACTTTTTTGTACATCAATAGCCAATTTATTTGAAGCAACGATTTTTTCACGGTTTAAAAAATTTAAAAAGGTTTGCTTAGAAAAATAATTCATCTCTTCGAAATCTGATTGATTTTCTAGTTCAGCAGCCTTTTTACTTCTTTCGCTTCTTGCAGGCGACAAAAAGAAAGTTTCAATACCTTCAAGAGTTTTAGCTCTTTGTTTATTTGGAGCTGCATTTGCATGGATAGAAATAAATAAATCTGCCATTTTTTCATTAGCCATAGAAGTTCTATCTCTTAAGTTTATAAATTTATCCGTACTTCTTGTGTAATAAATTCTATATCCTCTTTTTTTTAGTTCATTTCCAAGTTTTAAGGCCACACTTAAAACCACATCTTTTTCTCTAACTCCCTTATCACCCAAAGTACCTGGATCTTTACCTCCATGACCTGGATCAATCACTATGGTTTTACCTGACTTTTTAATAGTAACTTTTGTTGTTTTAGAGGTAGTTTTTGTCGATGCTTTTTTAACCTTTTTTTCAAAACCTATAAACAACTCATCATCGTCCAAATCAAGACTAGCTTTAAAATCACTAGTGGAATTTAAAACAACTCTTACTGTGGTTTTATTAAACTGCACTATTGTAATAAATTGATTTTTGTTAATATCAATTTTTTTTCTATCACCTTCTAGAATGGCTTCAAAACTCACAATAGAACGATATGTTTTACCATCTTTAAAAGAATTAATTTTAATATCTTCAATATCAATATCATTGTTTAATTTTAAACTAACACCGTTTTTATCTTTACTTGATTTTAAAATATATAAAGGCTCTTTTTTAATAACTTCTTTTTTTGCTTCTGTTTTTTTAACTTCATTTTGCTTTTTAACTATAGGTTTGGGTTCTTCTTTTTTTTCTACTTTTTCAAGCCCCATAAAAAGACTTTGATCTTTAAGCTCTATTTTGATCTTTAATTCTTTTTTTGAGCTTAAGACCAAACGCATACTTGTTGGGTTAAATTGCGACACGATAATATCAAAATCTTTAAATTCAAAAGTTCTCTTAGGTCCTTTTAAAATTCCATCAAAATCTGCAACATAACGAAAATTCTTATCACCTTTAAGAGTAAAGTTTTTAATGTCTTTTTGGCTGATTTTTTCACTTAAATCAAGCAAGATACCATTATCTAATTTTTTAACATCAAGCACAAAAAGCTCTTTTTGCGCCGGAGTTTTTTTATCTTCTTTTTTATCTTCTTTTTTATCTTCTTTTTTATCTTCTTTTTTATCTTCTTTTTTATCTTCTTTTTTATCTTCTTTTTTATCTTCTTTTTTATCTTCTTTTTTATTAGTAGAAGCTGTGGTATTAGTTTCAATTTTTGCTTGTTCTTTTTTTATTTTTTGATCTTGTATGACCTTTAAAGCATTTTTTAAACGTGAAATTTCTTCTTCGCTTACTCCACTTTCTTTAAGCTCTTGCACATAAGCCCTATCATCAAAACCTAAAGAATTTGAACTTATGATTAATCTTTTTAAAATCTCATTTTTTTCTTCATTATTATCATTAATCACACTTTGTATATACAAAGATTTTAACTGCTGATGTAATTGTAATTTTTCTTCTGAATTAGAAGTTAAAAAATTTTGATCAAATTTCTTAACTTCTGCATTAGCAAAAACACTAAGACATGATAATAAAAAAATAAAAAATATTCTAAGCATCTTCACCATTAACTAATTTTTTCATTAGCTCTTCTACACTAATAAGCTTATCTAGTCTATATCCATTAGCCCCTGTAAAAAATAAGCCTGTTTCTTTTTTGCCACTCCAAGCATCATATAATCTATCTGCTATACAATAACCCACTTTAGTAGCCTCTTTACCTCTACCACATGGTGCAACACAATTGCTCACGCAAGAAATTTTTGGCCCCATTCTTTTATCAACTAAATTTAAAAGATTAGTTCTTACTCCTCTTGCAGGATAGCCAACTGGAGATTTTAAAAGCTCAATATCTTCTTTTTTACAATCAAGCAATACTTGTTTAAAATCATCACTCGCATCACATTCAAAAGTTCCTATAAAACGAGTTCCCATTTGAACGCCACTTGCTCCTAAAGACATCATCTTTTCTATATCTTGCTTATCCCAAATTCCACCTGCAGCGATTAATGGTATATCTCCCCAGTTTTTAATTTCTTGCGCAACTTGTGGCACTACATTTTCTAATTGATACTCATCCATTAAACATTGCTCATAAGTAAAACCCTGATGTCCTCCACTTTTTGGTCCTTCAACTATAACTGCATCAGGTAAACGATTGTATCTGCTTTGCCATCTTTTGCAAATAATTTTTAAAGCCTTAGCAGATGATACAATAGGCACCAAAGCAACATCAGGATAATCTTGTGTAAATTCAGGTAAATTTGTAGGAAGTCCTGCTCCTGAAACTATTACATTAAAACCAACTTCACAGGCATTACGTGCAATTTGCGCATAATTATTACTTGCATATAAAATATTACAGCCTAAAGGTGCGTCTTTACAAACCTTTCTAGCATTATCTATCAAAGCTTTTAAACCTGCTTTTGAATAAAAATTATCGCTACCATAGGGTTTTGCATTAAGTTCTTTATCTATATGTATTCTATTTTCATAATACCCAGTTCCCACTGAAGAAATAATCCCTAAACCACCATTTAAAGAAACTGCAGAAGCAAGCTTATCCCAACTTATACCAAGCCCCATTCCACCTTGAAAAATAGGATATTTTATCTCATGCTTTCCAATTTTTAAAGCTTTAAAACTCATCATATTACCTTTAATTTTGCAAATTTTCTTTTTCCAACTTGTAAAATATATTCACCGCTTTCTAGTTGGAATTGTTCATCTTGAACTTTTTCTCCATTAACACTTACTGCATTTGAATTAATCAATCTTCTAGCAGCTGAAGTAGAACTTTCCATTTTACACTCTACTATAGCTTTTGCAAGCCAAATACTACCTTCCAAAGTAAAACTTGGCATATCGCTAGGAAGCTCTTTTGCGCTATGGACTTTGTCAAATTCTTCCTTAGCTTTTAAAGCATATTCATTTGAGTGAAAACGAGCTGTTATTTCTAAAGCTAAATTTTCCTTAGCTTTTTTAGGATGCAATGAGCCATTTTTAATATCATCTTTCATTTGTGAAATTTCATTTAAACTTTTTTCACTTAAAAGCTCATAATATCTAAACATCAACTCATCACTTATGCTCAAAACCTTAGCATACATATCTTTAGCATTTTCTGTTACACCAATATAATTTCCTAAGCTTTTACTCATTTTATTTACACCATCAAGGCCTTCAAGCAATGGCATCATCACCACCGCTTGCTCTTTTTGGCAATTATATACTCTTTGAAGCTGTCTACCCATTAAAAGATTAAATTTTTGATCCGTTCCGCCCATTTCTATATCACTTTTTAAAGCAACACTATCATAACCTTGCAAAAGTGGATATAAAAATTCACAAATTGATATAGGACTTTGTTCTTTAAAACGCTTGGTAAAATCATCTCTTTCAAGCATTCTAGCAACACTAAAAGTTGAAGTAAGTTCTACTATACCAGCAGCACCAAGCTCATTTAGCCACTTAGAATTAAAATGAATTTGAGTTTTACTTGGATCTAAAATCTTAAAAACTTGTTCTTCATAGGTTTTGGCATTTTTAAGCACTTCTTCTTTATCAAGTTTTTTTCTTGTAGCACTTTTTCCTGTTGGATCTCCAATTTGAGCAGTAAAATCGCCTATTAAAAACTGCACTATAGCTCCATGTTTTTGAAGCAAAGCCATCTTGCTCAAAACCACAGTATGACCCAAATGCAAATCAGCAGCCGTAGGATCAAAACCAGCCTTTACAAAAAAATTTTCACCTTTTTCATAGTAATTTTTTACTAAAGAAACTAATCTTTCTTCATCAATAATTTCTGCTATTCCTCGTTTAATTTCTTTAATAATTTCATTAATATCCATAAAAAACCTTTTTTAGTGATTATTATACGCATCATTTAAAGATGTAAAATCTAAAATTTTATATCTAGATTTTAATCTTTCTTTTGCGTTTTCAACATCTACATTATTAGGTAATTCAACCTGCACTTCAAAATAATTTGCCACCACAGGCTCTGAATCAGCTGAATTAATACTTAAAACATTAATTTGCATTTTAGCTAAAGTAGTTAGAAAATCTGCTAAAGAACCTTTTTTATTTTCTATAGAAACGATGATTTTGTAACTTTTTATCGAACTATCATTCCAAGAAACAAAAACCATTTCTTTATTATCTTCTATCATTTTCATTGCTTGCTCGCAAAGTTTATGATGTATTGTTGCGCCAGTTGAGTGTCTAAAAGCAATGATTTCATCTCCTCTTTTAGGTCTACAACAATAATCAAAATTAATCGTAGTTATTTTATAATTAGAACCTACCACTATACTTTCAAATTTTTGCTCATTTTGTTCAAATTTAGCTGCTTGATTTTGTCCCACATATTTCCTAAGAGCTATAATTACTTCTTTAAAATAGTTAAAATCCAAAGCAATTTGTCTGAGCTTTTTATTAAATTTTTCTTTTTCAAGCCACTCTTCTATAAGCTTAGAATCTTTATTAAATACTGTAGATAAAAGATTTATAGCAATTTTATTATTTAATTCTTTTTTCTTTTGTTTACAAAAATCTCTTATGCTAGCTCTAGCCTTTCCTGTTTTAACACTATCTATCCAAGAACATCTAAAAAATTCTTCCTCTGAAGTTTCTATACTAACTATATCTCCATTTTTTAACACAGTTAAAAGCGGCACTCTCATACGATTAACAAAAGCTGTTTTTGCATGAAGCCCTACTTTAGTATGAACCTCATATGCAAAGTCTAAAGCCGTAGCTCCACGCGGCAAAGTGAAAATCTCACCTTTAGGAGAATACACCGCTATATCTTCTATATATAAACTATCTTTTGCATATTCATAAAGCTCAATAGCATCACAATCTTGTATATTATTTCCTTCTTCTTTGCCATGCATGGAAATATCTGCAAGCCAATCTAAATTTGGTGTTGTTATATTTCCTTCTTTGTATTTCCAGTGTGCTGCCACGCCAAATTCAGCAGTCTTGTGCATATCAAAGGTGCGAATTTGAGCTTCAATGATATTTTTTGCATCAAAAAGTGTTGTGTGTAAAGTTTGATAACCATTTTGTTTTGGCAGAGCTATATAGTCTTTAAATCTTGAGATTAAAGGATTAAAATGCGTATGTAAAATTCCTAAAGCCAAATAACAATCATAAACTTTTTCTACCAAAATTCTTACACCCAAAAGATCTAAAACTTCATCAAGTCCTACGCCTTTTCTTTGCATTTTTAAATAAATAGAATAATTATGTTTAATTCTTTTGTGTATAACAAAACTACCTTGTCTAAAACCATTCTCTAAAAATAACATTTCTATTTTTGAAATAAATTCATTAAATCCAAGTTGAATTTGTTGATCTTTTGCATTGATATAATTATCAATTTGTGCATACTCATCAGGTAGTAAAAATTTAAAACTTAAATCTTCAAGTAAATTTTTTATACTTGAAATTCCAAGTCTATGAGCTATAGGTGCATATACCACCAAGGTTTCTTCGCTGATTCTTTTTTGTTTATCTTCTCTTAAAAAATTTAAAGTAAGCATATTGTGCAATCTATCACAAAGCTTTATTACAAGCACACTCACATCTTCAACACCCGCTAAAAGCATATTTCTAAAAGTCAAAGCGGATTTTGCAAGTTTTTCATTAGAATTAGAGCGTGTAAGATGATCTTCTCTAATGCTAACTATTTTAGTTAAACCTTGAACTAATTTGGTTACCTCTTCACCAAAATTTGTGTTTAATTCCTCTTCATTGCAATTTGTATCTTCTAATACATCATGTAATAATGCAGCTATGATCATAGACTGCACAGGACTTAAAAAAGCCACAAAAGAAGCCACTAATATAGGATGAACCGCGTATGGCTCTCCACTTTTTCTAAATTGCCCTTCGTGTTTTTGAATACAAAAATCCACCGCTTTTTCTAAAACAGTAGATTGTGGAAAGACCATAAAAAGGATTTCTTTTGCTCTTTGTAAATCCTTACAATTTTTAACATCATCAACAAGTTTATCTAACAATAACTCATCATTTACTAGCTTCAATAAATCCCTCTAAAACGATTTTATCTTCTGCTATTTCATGTAAAGCAATGTCAGTGTATTTGTATTTATTTTTATCTAAATTTACTAAAGGTTCTGCACCATTTGCAAGTTCTTCAGCTCTTTTAGCCACCACAAGAGCTAGTTTATATCTGTCATCTTTTAGTTTTTTTAATGCTTTTGCAGCTATTTGTTCTACTCTCATTTTTATCCTTAATCTTGATTTTTAACAATAGAGCATAAACTCATATCGCCTTGAATGATTTTTAATAAATTTCCTTCTTTAAACATATTACACACCACAATAGGCAAAGCATTATCTTTAGCCAAGGCTATTGCAGTATCATCCATAACTTTAATATTATCATGCAAAGCTCTTTCATAGCTTAATTCATTAAGCATAATTGCATCATCATATTTTTTAGGATCTTTATCATAAATTCCATCTACTTTAGTCGCTTTAATGATCATATCCGCTTGAATTTCTACTGCTCTTAAAGTCGCAGCAGTATCTGTAGTAAAATAAGGATTACCCGTACCACAAGCAAAAATAACTATACGTCCTTTTTCTAAGTGTCTATGTGCTCTTCTCATAATATATGTTTCGCAAAATGCTTCCATTTGAATAGCGCTTTGAACCCTTACATCAAGCCCGGCACTTTCTAATGCTTCTTGCATAGCTATAGAATTAATCACAGTAGCAAGCATACCCATATGATCGCCACTTGTTCTTTTTATAAGTCCATCTCTTGCAGCAGATACCCCTCTAATGATATTTCCACCGCCTATTACTATACCTACTTCAACATTTTCATTAATCAAGCTTTTTATTTCAGAAGCTATGTATTTTAAAATAGAATTTTCTATACCAAACCCATTTTCTCCAGCCAAAGCTTCCCCAGAAAATTTAACCAATACTCTTTTTCTTTTATTGTTCATTAAATTTCTCCTTTGATTTGAAACTATATCAAAATTCGCATTAAAAAAAACTAATTTATTTAATCATTTCTAAAGGATTAATATGAAAATTCTTTTGTGTTACTTCAAAAGTTAAGTCACTCTCAACCCTGCCTATAATATAACCTTTTTTAATATTTCTACCCACTTTAACCCCGGGTGCAATTTTATCTAAATGTGCATAAATAGTATGTATACCATCTTTATTTTCAACAATCACAACTTGTTTTAAAGTTGGAGTCGCTTTTGCAAAAACCACTTTACCATCTAAGACATTTCTTACTGCAGCATTAGCGCTATCACTTTTTAAAACTACATTTTCGTTATAAATTTTAATATTATAAATAGGATCTATGTAATTTCCAAATTTTTGTTTTACCGTGTAAGATTCTAAAGGGGCGATTGTCTTAGGACCACTATAGCGCTTGACACTGCTTGTTTGATAGCTTGAACCCACTTGTTTTATGTTTGAATTTGGCTTTTTATCTTCTTTTTTTTGTGCTAATTTTTCTTCTTCTTTTTCTTTGATAATTTTTAATTTATTAAGTGTTTTTCTTAATTCTTGTTGTTGGGCTTGTAAATTAGAAAGTTTTCTAGTATAAATTTCCTTATCAGTTTTTTGTTTAGCTATTTCTTGCTCTTGCTTTTTTCTAAGATTTTTAAGCTCATCAATTTGATCTTTATAAACTTTTAAATTGCTATTAATTGTAGTGATTTGTGTTTGTTTTTCTTCTATTTTTTTACTTATATCTTCATAATCTTTTGAAATCTGATAAAATTCTTCCTTGAAAATTTTATCCAAAACTCCAACTAATTCTAAAGCTATAATACTATCTTCGCTTTCGATATAGTTTTTAGGAATTGCTAAATCATAAGCAAAATCTTTAGCAATTAAATCAATTATCTTTCCTTCGATTTTATTTTTATTTTGTAAAAGATCTTTATTTTGCATATTAAGTTGTTCTAGTGCTTTTATTTGAGTTTTTACTGAGCTTTCAAGCTTAGAAGTTTTTGAAGTTAAAGCACTAATTTCTGAAGCAATTTTTTTTAAATTTTTTTCATTATCTAAAATTTCACTTGCTAAATCCTCTAACTTTTTAGAAAGTTGCTTTACTATGCGTTCATTTTCTTTAATATCTTTTTGTTTTTGAGCAATTTCATTTGCAAATAAAACAGAAAAAGAAAATAAAAAAAGCAAAAAGCATTTTTTCATTTTCTGACCTTAAACATTACAAAATTCACACAAGCAAAACAAACACAAAGCATTGCTAAAAAAATCAAAAACAAATGCGTGAAAATACTTATTTTAGGTAAGCTAATATCCACACTTTGCAAAGCTAGTTTAATGGATTCAAGATCATAAACTTGAGTAAAAAATAATACAAGCAATAAAAATGCTATAAAACAATCAATAAAAACTATCTTATAAAGCATAAAAGATCTAAACCAAAATGGCGCTCCAAGCAAACACATAATTTCCACTCTTTGAGTATGCTCAAAAAGCCAAATTTTCATTTGTTTAAGCAATAATACAAAACTAAGCAATATTATAATAAACAAGAAAAACCATAATAAAAATTTCACTAAAACTAAAAGTTTATAAATTTTTGTATGTGTTTTTGCAAAAGTTTCTACTTTAGTTATATTAGGATTTTTTAAAAGCTTATCTTTTAAAGCATTTAACTCATCTTCTGACAAAAGCTTATTAAGTTTTAAAGTATAAAATTTTGGCAATGTAGCCTTTAAAACCTCTATATTTTTAGCTGATATATCATTTTTAAGTCTATCTATCATTTCATTTGGATTTAAAATTTCTAAAGACTGAAAATAACTTACTTGATCTTCTATGCTTTTTTTATCCAAGTGAGTTTTTCCTACTAAAATAATATTATAATCTTTATTTAAAAGTTTTTCATAATGCTCTATAGTTTTGTTTGTAATGATTAAAAACTCAAAAGCAAACATCATTACCATTAAAGCAAATATCAAAGAAAGATGATTTTTAAAAGATTTCATTCATTCTCCCATTTTCTATATTAAAACGACGATAATCAAGTCTTAAATTAGTAGGAATTCTATGTGTAACAACAACCACACAAGTTCCAAGTATTTCTCTAGCTGATTTTAATAAAGTCCATATAATGTCTGAAGAATACTCATCTAAATTTCCTGTTGGTTCATCACATAAGAGTAATTTTGGATTATGTGCCAAAGCTCTTGCCATAGCCACGCGTTGTTGCTCTCCACCTGAAAGCTGAGCTGGTTTTTTATCAGCTTTGAAAGTTAAATTTACATGCTTTAAAAGCTTTGCAGCTTGTTCTTTACATACATTCTTGCTGTAACCTTTAATCATCAAAGGAAGCATTACATTTTTTTCTACGCTAAATTCTTGCACCAAACGATAATCTTGAAAAATAATTCCTATTTTTTGCCTAAGCTGCAAAAGCTCAGCGTTAGAAATATCTACTAAATCATTATTGCAAACCTTTAAATTCCCGCTTATTGGCTCTAAATCTCCATAGAAAGATTTTAACAAAGTTGACTTTCCACTACCACTTTTTCCTGTAATAAAAACAAAGTCATTATCTTTTAGCGAAAAACTAGCATTTTCTATAACAAGTTCATCATAACCAAGACAAAGCTTTTTAGCTTCTATCATCACTACTTTTTCCTTATTTATTTTATAAATTATTATTTGATATAAGAATACAATATTTCTCTTAATTTTTCTATAGCTTTTAAATTTTCTTTAGTTTTAAAAGGCTGTTCAAAAATAAATTCTATCTTTTGTATATTTAAAGCTATATAAACATGCTCAGGCTTATAAAAAGCGCCAAAAGCTATTTTAATGATAAGCTCATCATCTTTAATATACATTTTTTCAAAATGCAAGAAAAAATCCTCACCTTTAAAAACTTCATTTTTAAAATTCTTTTTTATACAAGCTAGTTCTACTGTGTTTAATCTTAGATCTTCAATAGCAAATTTTTGATCCTTACTTAAACTTTCACTCTTACTAAAGCCACTAATGATTAAATCATATATATCTTTATTTTGTCTTTTCCAACGATCTTCATATTTGCTTGAAATTTCTAAATTTTCATTTTTTTTGATTAAAGCTTTTAAATGTGAAAAAGTTAAAAAAGTTTCCAAAGTAAAATCAAAATACAAAAAGCTATCTGTTCTTAGTTCAAATTGACCATCTTCTTTTAAAACTCTAGCACATTCATTTGCAAAATTTAACCCCACTACTCTACGATGAGGCTTTTTATCCCAAGGGACAGGAAAATGCAAAAAGATTTTATCTACTAGATTAGATTCAAGTACGCTTAATAATAATCTTGCATCGGTTTCTATTAACAAAACATTATTTAAGTTTTCACTTAAGGCAAGTTTAGCTACTTGCTCTAATGCAGGGGTATAAATTTCTATACCGATAATCAAAACATCAGGATTCAATCTTGCTTGATAAAGTAAATGTCTACCACTTCCAAAGCCTATTTCAATATAAATTTGCTTTTTACTTTTTATTTGCTCTAGTAATTCTTTTAAATCATTGGCAATTAAAGGTGTTTTTTGGATTAACCTTGTATGTTTTAGTGCTACAGCTTCACAAACTACATCTTGAGTAAAATTTTCTTTAAATACAAGTAAAGCTTTTTGCAAATACCCAATTTGCGAAGGCTTAGTGTGTTTTTCACCTTTAATAAGCCATTCTTCTTTTTTTTCATCTTTTTTAATTTGCAAAAAAAAGTTTTCTTGCTTTATGCGCGTAAAAAGCAAATCAACATTTTCGCCTTTAGCAGACCATAAGAATTCAACCCCTTCTTTTTCAAAAGGAAGTTGAATTTCTTTTAAAATTTTACACTTAAAATTTGGCATTATTTCACCGCTGTAAATTTATCAGAAGCTTTTGATTCTATACCATTTGCATCAATTGCTATAACTTCATAACTATATACTTTTCCAGGAGCTGCGGTAATATCTTTTAATTGTTTAGATTTAATCTCTTTAAACACAGCATTACTTCCACCACCGCTTCTTTTAACTATATATTCTTTGGCTCTATCGTCATTATCAACCCATTCAACTCTAATGCCATCATCTTCAACAGCACATAAAATAATACTTGGTGCTAATGGTGCTCCTAGAGTAATACCCTCCACAGGCTCACTTGCTATAGGACTTTCTAGGCCATCTTTATCCACCATACTAACTTTATAATATCTTTTTTCAGCCACACCTCTAACTACATCTTCATAAGTATTTTCAGAAGTTTTAGCTACCACACTAAAAGGCAAAAAAGTAGTTGAACTTGAATAAATTTTATAATAAGCAAAATCAGCATAATCAATTTTATCCCAAGTTAAAATGATTTTTCTTGGTGCATCTTTGCTTGCTTGTAAATTGCTTACCATAGGAGGAAGCGCTTTGGTGGTTGATTCAACTATTTTACTTGGGGTACTTTTAATACCATCATAAGTTAAAGCTATGATTCTATATTGAAAACTCTCATCAGGCTTTAGTGAATCATCTATATATTCAGCACTTAAACGATTTTTAACCCTAGTTAATTCTTTAAATTTCATATCTTTCATATTTGCACGCTCAATGATGTATGAATTTACTCTTACATCAGGATGTGGTCTCCAAACTATTTTTACACGATTTGGCAAACCCACGATAGCTTGCACAAAAGGCACTGGATCAATCACTCTATTGGTAAAAGCTTCTATACTCACACCATCTTGAGAAACTTGTCCAAGCTCATTAAAGGTTTTCATAGAATAATAATATCTTGTATTTGGCTCTAAATTTGTATCAGTATAATGAGTTTGAAATTTATTTTTAATTTTTGCTATAAGCTCCATAGGTGCACCAGCTGCATTTGCTCTATAAATGTAATAGCCTGCTATATTTTGATCATACAAAGGCTCCCATTCAAAAGCTATACTTGTAATATCACTTATACTTTTAATGCTTGAAATTTTTGGTAAAGTATCATTTACTTGAGCAATTTGAGGCGAACTCATAGTTGTACTACAAGCACTAAAAGCCAAAGCAGAACTTAAGATAATCCAGTGAAGTTTTTTCATCTATCTCTCCTTGTGTAAAATTTTCTTTTAAAATTTGATAAAAATCATCAAACATAGGAGCTTTTATAAACATTAACTCTTTAGTCCTAGGATGAATAAAATAAATCAAATACGCATGAAGCATTACTCTATTATACTTTATTTTTCCTTTATATCCGTATAATTCATCTCCTAAAATATAACGA
This sequence comes from Campylobacter sp. CNRCH_2013_0855, assembly GCF_025773025.1. Classification (NCBI taxonomy): domain Bacteria; kingdom Pseudomonadati; phylum Campylobacterota; class Epsilonproteobacteria; order Campylobacterales; family Campylobacteraceae; genus Campylobacter; species Campylobacter sp. CNRCH_2013_0855. Next base: position 72,406 of record NZ_JAKMTE010000008.1, read on the forward strand.
TTAAAATCTGCCAAATGCACCCTGATTTGATGGGTTCTTCCTGTGTATAACTTAGCAGCTATTAAAGAGCATTTTTTAGCACTTAATAAATTTATAAAATCTGTTTTTGCATTTTTTGCTAAAGGATTTTTGGTATTTGTAGTGATTTTTTTAAGCCTATTATTAGGACAACGCATAATGGCTTTTTCATTACTCATTTTATCGTTTTTCAAAGGCAATTCACTTAAAGCAAGATAAAATCTTCCCATACTTTTATCTAAAAGTTGATTTGCTAAAAATTGATGTGCTTGATTGTTTTTAGCTATGATGATAGCTCCGCTTGTGCCTTTATCAAGCCTATGCACAAGCCCTGCTCTATGCTCTCCATTTAAATTTGATAAAGCATAACCCTTATGCAAAAGCCAATCCACCAAAGTCGCTTCTTTAACACTGCTTGCACCATGCACAACAACATTAGGAGCTTTGTTTAAAACTAAAACATCATCATCTTCATATAAAATTTCTATATCAAACTCAGGTGTGTAGCTTTCTTTGGCTTCTTTTATTAAAGGCAAAAAAATACTTATTTCATCTTTTTGTTTTATTTTTTTAGAACTTTTATTTTCTATTTTTTCATTAATATATATGCAATTTTCTTTAATTAGTTTAGCAACTTGTGAACGACTTTGTTTAAGTATATCTGATAAAAAAATATCCAATCTTTCTTCACAAAGTGATGAAATTTTTAGCATATTATATTTCCTTGTGATAAAATTTGCAATTTTAGCATATAATTACACAATATTTTGTAAAAAAGGCTAGCTTTGATAAAACTTGATAGAAGAATTCTAACGCATTTTGATTTTGTTCAACCTCTTCTAGTGTTGCCTATCATAGCTATATCTTTTCTTTTAATTTATGAAGCAAATATACGCTTAGCTGAAAAACAATTTATCTATACTTTAGTGGGTTTTGCAGGATTTACATTTTTTTTCTTTTTACCTTTAAGAAGATTAATGTGGCTTATACCTGTGTTATATTGGATTAATATAGCTTTACTTTTGAGTGTGGATATTTTTGGTGTTGAAAAACTTGGTGCTAGAAGATGGCTTGAGATACCTTTTACGCATTTTACCATACAGCCTTCTGAAATTTTTAAGCCTTCTTTTATTTTAATGTTAGCTTATTTGATTTATCAAAACCCACCACCTCATAATGGCTATGGTTTAAAACAATTTTTAAAGCTAAGTTTTTATATCTTACTCCCATTTTTACTTATAGCAGGAGAACCTGATTTAGGAACAGCTTTAGTACTTTTAATAGTGGGCTTTGGAACACTTTTTATTATAGGAGTAAATTATAAAATTTGGCTTAGTATTGTTTTAGCTATAGCTATAGCTTCACCTATTATTTATAGTGATTTTTTAAAACCTTATCAAAAACAAAGAATTCATGATTTCTTAGCTGAAGAGCCAAGTTACCATGTAAAACAATCCATCATTGCAATAGGAAGCGGTGGTTTGAGCGGAAAAAAGGCTGATGAAGCCACACAAACACATTTTAAATTTTTACCTATTTCTACGAGTGATTTTATCTTTGCATATTTGTCTGAAAGATTTGGTTTTATCGGTGCGGTTATAATCATACTACTTTACACCTTACTCATTTTTCATTTGTTGAGTTTAAATTATAAGCTCAAAGATGATTATTTTACAAGAGTAGTGACAAATTGCATTGCTTTATTTATTTTCATATATGTAGCAGTAAACATATCAATGACCATAGGTTTTGCTCCTGTTGTTGGTATACCTATGCCATTTTTTAGTCATGGTGGAAGTTCTTTTGCTACCTTTATGATTTTCTTTGGAATTTTACAAAATTTAATAACTTTTAGATATTTAGCAATAGAAAAAGCGGTAAAAATAAAATTCTAAATTTAAATTAAGGAAATAAAGATATAATAACATTTTTATTTTAACTTCTGGCGGATTTATAGCTCAGTTGGTTAGAGCAACCGGCTCATAACCGGTTGGTCGCAGGTTCGAGTCCTGCTAAATCCACCATTTGTTTTTTACTCCCAAATGCTATTTTTTAACAAATTATCTTTAAAATCCTATATTTAAGGGATTATATAAACATTCTTTTTTATTCTATTTTGTTATTTTTTGTGTTAAAATATTGCAAAAAAAGTGGGT
>NZ_JAKMTE010000009.1:0-65439 GCF_025773025.1 Campylobacter sp. CNRCH_2013_0855
CGTGAGGTGTTTTTTAGATAAATAATTTAACATAAAGAATCCTTTTTTATGTATTTAATAATTATTACCACGCTGTGTTTTATGGTATTAATTACAAACAAGTTCTTAACAATTAAGTAATGTTAATACTATGTTTATAAATTTAAGCTTAATTATAAAAAATAATAAAATATTAGTGTAATAAGAATATATTACATGAGCTTGAATATATTGAAAAATAGGTTTTTTTAAGGATATATTATATTATCAATAAGTGGTTATAATTTCACATTTATTGCTTGAAAAGGTATCATTGTGAGTTTTTTGTGGATTTTATTTCAAGAAAATAAATTTAAAATCATTCTTTTTTTGCTTTTTAGTATTTTTACAAGCTTGTTGGGTGTATTGACTTTAGTTTTTATCAATGAGTTTTTATTAAAAACTAGTCTTGAAAACTCAAATATTATCGTGTATTTTGTGCTTTTGTTGCTTGTATTTTTTGCAAGTTCTTCTTTTGTAGAAATTGCTTTAAGCTCGTTTGGACAAAGTTTTATTTTTAAAATGCAAAGAAGGGTTGTAAAGCAAATTTTAGATACAAGTGTTTTGAGTATTTTAAACACCACCAAAGCAAAGATTTTAGCTTCTTTAAATAATGATGTGCGTAGTATTTCTTTTGGACTTTTAAGACTTCCTGAATTTATACAATCGAGTGTTTTAATTATTTGTGTAAGTGCTTACATAGCTTACCTTTCTTTGGAAATTTTCTTTTTGTGTTTAGCGTGGATAGTGTGTGTTTTTTTGGTAGATAATTTTTTGATGAGCAAAGTGTATTTTTATTTTAAAAATGCTAGAGAAAATGATGATGCTTTGCAAAAAAACTATCAAAATATTTTACAAGGACATAAAGAATTAACCTTAAATCCTTTAAGGGCGAAGTATTATTATGAAAATGAGTTTGAAAAAAATGCCCTAAAAAAGAAAAAAAGCTCTACTATGGGAAATATCTTGCATATTTTATCTAATAACTGGAGTAATAGTGCTATGCTAGCTTTAGTAGGAGTGGAGTTTTATATAGCTTTAAGCTATGAACTTGCTAGTTTGCAAAGTGCTACGACTATAGCTTTGAGTGTGCTTTTTTTAAGAGCACCGCTTGGAGCTATGATAGGAAGTTTTCCTACGCTTATGATGGCAAAAATCGCTTTGGATAAAATTTCAAATTTAAATTTAGAAAACTATTCTCATGAGTTTAAACTCAGTCAAAATAAAAAAACTTGGCAAAAACTTTCTTTTAAAGATGTGTCTTTTGCATACAATGAAAAATTTGCACTAAAACCTGTAAATTTTGAGCTTAAAAAAGGCGAATGTGTATTTTTAATAGGTAAAAACGGTAGCGGTAAATCTACTTTTTCTATGATTTTAGCAGGGCTTTTTACAGACTTTAAAGGAAATATTTTTTTAGATGATGAAAAAATAACTTCGGAAAATATGTATGAGTATAGAAGTTTAATTAGTGCGATTTTTAGTGATTTTCATTTGTTTGAGCATGTTTTAGAAGATGAGAAATTTAGCAAAGAGGATTTAGCATATTGGCTTGAAATTTTAGAACTTAATGAAAAAGTAGAACTTGTAGAAAATACTTTTAGCACTATAAAACTTTCAGCTGGACAAAAAAAGCGCCTTGCTATGCTTAATGCTTTGCTTGAAAAAAGAGATATTTTAATATTAGATGAGTGGGCTGCTGATCAAGATCCTATGTTTAGGAAGTTTTTTTATACTAAGCTTTTGCCACTTTTAAAGCAAAAAGGTATTACTATATTTGCTATAACTCATGATGATGTGTATTTTGATATGGCTGATAGAATTTTACTCGCACAAAATGGTCAAATTTGTGAATTAAAAGGCGATATAAAAGAACTAGCAAAAAATGCAGTAGAAAAATTTTAAAGGAAAAAAATGAAAAAATTACTTATATTATGTTTATTTTTAGGAGTAAGTTTGATGGCAAAATCTTTTGAGCTTGTAAAAGAGCCTGTTTTAACTACGCAAATGGTTGAAGGGATTTTGGAGCTTGCAAAGAAAGAAGCAAGAAAAAACGGCTTTCATGTAAGTATTACCATAGTAGATAAATCCGGTCAAATTTTAGCAGTTTTAAGAGATGATAAAGCGGGTGTGCATACGCTTAGTGCTAGTTATAAAAAAGCTTATACAGCCACTTCACAAAAAAGAGAAACAGCGGTTATTTTTAAAGGTGTAAAAGAGGGTAAAATACCTGAAGATATTCGTTATTTAGATGATAAGTTTTCCATTATGCCTGGTGGGGTACCGATTTTTATAGATGGAGTTGTTGTTGGTGGTATAGGTGTGGGTGGAGCACACTTAGATGAGGATGTAAAAATAGCTAAAGCAGGAATAGCATTTTTACAATAGGCTTTGAAAATTCAAAGCCTATTGTTACTTAGCTTTTGCATAAATTTCTTTTTCAATGTCTATATAAAATTGTGCGATAGCTTTATAAGCTTCTTCCCAAGCTTTTAGCGTAGTTTCATCTGCATTTAACACTACTTTAATAGCCTTTAAAAGACAAGTGCCGACTATAGGGTAATGCTCTTCTTTGACATTTAATTTCGTATGAGTGATAGCTACTTTATCAACAAAGCTTCTCATATTTTCTAAATTTTCTACATTTTTTGCTGCCATTAAAATAGCCATTGCTAAAGCTTTTGGTTGCTCTCCTGAAGCTTGTTTTTCCATATTAAACATAGGCTTTACTTCAGGATATTCTTCAAACATGATTTTATAAAATTCTTTTGTCAAAACTTCACCATTTTTTTGTAAAATTGGTACACAATCTTTGATGATTTGAATTTGCTCTTGTGTCATTTTATCTCCTTTGTATATTGTATTCTTGATGATTATATAAAAATAAGAGAAAAAATATCTTGATTCATGTTAATTTTGTATTATTTTATTTTAAATTGATTATGTATATCAATTTAAGTAAATATAAAGTGAATTATTAATATAATAATCCTTATCAATTTCAAAATTTAAAATTAAGGAAATTTATAAAATGAAAGCAAAAGTAGTTTTACTATCTTTGTTAGCTGCTATGAGCTTAAGTGCTCAAGAGCTTACGATTTATTCTCATCGTCATTATGATTCTGATAAAGGAATTTTCAAATTATTTCAAGAAAAAACAGGTATTAGTGTAAATGTGGTGCAAGCTAAGGCTAATGAGCTTGCTAAAAGATTAGAAGTTGAAGGTAAAAATTCAAAAGCAGATTTATTTATGACTGCTGATGCGGGAAATTTAGAACAAGTTCGCACAAATAATCTTTTTGTTTCAGTTAGCTCGCCTGAGCTAGAAAAACTTTCTCCAAAAGAGCTAAGAGGCAAAAATAACGAATGGTATGCTTTTACAACAAGAGCAAGAATCATCATCGCTTCTAAAGATAGAATTAAAGATGGAGAGGTTAAAACTTATGAGGATTTAACTGATCCTAAATTTAAAGGTAAAGTTTTAGTAAGAAGTTCAAATAATGTTTATAATATTTCTTTGTTAAGTGCAATGATTGATACTTTGGGTAAAGAAAAAGCAAAAGAATGGGCACAAGGCATAGCAAATAATCTTGCACGCACTCCAAAAGGTGGGGATCGTGATCAAATTCGTGCAATCTATGCAAAAGAAGGCGATGTGGCTATATCAAATAGTTATTATCTAGGACATTTAGCAAATTCAAAAAATCCTAAAGATGTTGAAGCTGCAAATTCAGTAAAAGTGATTTTTCCAAACCAAGATGATAGAGGAACACATATCAATGTAAGCGGTATAGGTGTTTTAAAAACTTCTAAAAATAAAGAAGCTGCGGTTAAATTTATTGAGTTTATGCTTTCAAAAGAAGCACAAGAAATTTTAACAAACCAAAATTATGAGTATCCAGTAAATAAAGAAGTAAAACCTGCTAAAATTTTACAATCATGGGGTGAGTTTAAAATCGAAAAACCAAATTTTGAAGCTTACTGGGGTAATGCTAAAGAAGCTTTAATGATTTTTGATGAAGTTCAATGGAAATAATTTTAAGGAAAAATAAAATTTGAAATTTTTAAGTCTAAGGTGGTCTTTTGCCACCTTTTTTTTCTGTAGTTTAATCATACTGCCTATACTTGCTATTATATTGCACCTTCCTTTTATAGATATTAATACCTTAAAACATTTGAGTAAAAATGTCTTGCCACGATATATTTTTGGTAGTGCTTTTATATTGTTTGGGACTTTAGTATTGTGTTTGATTATAGGTTTAGTTAGTGCTTATTTGATAGCTTTTTATAAATTTTTTGGCTCGAAATTTTTTAAATGGTTTTTGATTTTACCTTTGGCAATACCTTCTTATGTGATGGGTTTTGTTTGGATTGATTTGTTTGAATTTCAAGGCTTAATTCCCACACTTTTAGGTGTTGATAGGCGTATAGATATCATGAATGCTTATGGTGTGATTGTGATTTTATCTTTTGCGCTTTATCCTTATGTGTATTTTTTTGCTAAAAATACTTTTGCTTATGGACTTGGAAATATCATTTTAAGTGCTAAAACGCTTAAGGCTTCTAATTTAAAAACATTTTTTAAAGTGATTTTGCCATTTTGCCGTGTGGGTATAGTGGGTGCTTTGCTGTTGGTGGCTATGGAGGTTTTGAGTGATTATGGCTTAGTGGCGTATTTTGGTGTAGATACTTTTAGTGCAGGAATTTTTAGAACATGGGGAAGCGGTGGTGATGAAGTGAGTGCTGTGGCTTTGAGCGTGGCTTTACTTGTATTTATCGCACTTTTAATGCTTTTAGAAAAAATTCAAAGAGGTAAAAAAGGTTTTAATCAAAATGTATTTTTGCCTACTCCAAAAGATGAGTTAAAAGGCTTTAAGGCATTTTTAGCCTTTTTGTGGTGCTTTTTGGTGGCATTTTTAGCTTTTGTCGTGCCTATTATATGGCTTGTTTATTGGGCTGGGTTTGATTTTATGCAAAATTTAAGCAATGTCTTAACACCTGCATTTTATAGCCTTAGTGTGGCTTTGGCGAGTTCTTTTGCTATTGTGGGAGTGGCATTTTATTTGTGTTTTGTGGTGCGTTTAAATGATACAAAAGCTTCTAAAATCATCCTTTGGCTTACGACTTTGGGGTATTCTTTACCTGGAGCTGTGGTAGCTGTGGGAATTTTAGTGATTTTGGGTGTGTTAAATTATATTTTTGACCTTTTATCTTTTGAATATGCCATAGGTGGTGGATTTTTGGTGTTGTTTTTTGGGTATTTTGTGAGGTTTTTGGCTTCTGGAATTTTTGCAACTCAATCAGGCTATGAGCGAATTTCTAAAAACATAGACTATGCAAATTTAACCTTAAAATCAAAACCACTTAAAATTTTCACTCAAATTCATTTTCCTTTGATGAAACATTATTTAGCTTTAGCTGTGGTGATTATTTGTGTGGATATTTTAAAAGAATTACCTATTTCAACTATACTTTCACCTTCAGGTTTTCAAACGCTTTCATCGCTTGTATTTGCTTATAGTGAAAATGAGTTAATTTATAATGTTTCTTTGCCATCTTTGATTATAGTGTTATTTGGGATTATCCCTACATTTTTAATGCATTATTTGCAAAATAAAAACAACCAAAAAGGACGATAATGGAAATCTTAAAAATTGACAATCTTTACAAATCTTTTGGAAAAACAGAGGTTTTAAAAGGAATTTCTTTGAGCTTAAAAGAAGGTGAGATTGTCAGTATTTTGGGAGAAAGTGGCTGTGGTAAGAGTTCTTTGCTTGGTTGTATAGCTGGATTTTTTGAAATCAATGATGGTAGTATTTATATAGGGGATAAACTAGTTGCTTCTAAGAGTGTGTATTTAGCCCCACAAGAGCGTGATGTGGGGGTTTTGTTTCAAGATTATGCTTTGTTTCCGCACTTAAATGTAGAAGAAAATATATGTTTTGGTATAAGCTCTTTAAGCAAAAACGAGCAAAAACAAAGACTTGATGAAGTTTTAGAAATTTTAAATTTAAATACACTTTTAAAGCGCTATCCAAATGAACTAAGCGGTGGACAAGCTCAAAGGGTAGCGCTAGCAAGAACCATAGTTGCAAGGCCAAAAATCATACTTTTTGATGAGCCTTTTTCAAATTTAAATCACACTTTAAGTGTTAAAATGCGCAAAGAAATCAAAAATATTTTAAAAGAGCATAAGCTTAGTGCTATTTTTGTTACGCATGATAAAGACGATGCTTTTTATTTATCAGACAATATCGCTTTGATTAAGGATGGGAAAATTTTAGACTATGGAAGTGCTAAAGAGCTTTTTTATAAGCCTAAAAATATAGATAGTGCTTGCTTTTTAGGAGAAGCATTTTTTATAGATCCAAATACAATTTTAGATGAGAAATTCAAAGTATATTTACAAAGTAAAAATGGCATTTTACGCCCTAATGATATACAAATTTCAACTTCACAAACTCCTTTAAAAGCTAGCGTTTTAGAATGTGTGTTTTATGGGGATTTTTATGAGATAAGTGTGAGTTTAGAAGGACATATTTTTAGCATTTATCATCATAAAGAGCTTAGTAAAAATGATGAAATTTATCTTAAGTTAAGTGATAGAGAAAAATTTTAATCACTCTAATTCATTTTCAAATATATCTAAAATTTGCTAAAGATTATAAAATAAAGTAAAATCACAGCAAAAAAAAGGAAATAAATGGTTAGCGTAGAATTAATAGAGCATATTTTTAAAGCTGCTTCTATATCAAGATGGAATGATTATCCTAGAATGACAAATTTAGTCGAACTTGATAAACAAGCGCATAAATTTATCATTGCTTATTTCATTGCTAAAATGGAAAAAGATGTGAATATGCGTTTTATTGTAGAAGCAGGGATTTTTGAGTTTTTAAGCAGGGTAGTAGTGACTGATATACGCCCTGATGTGTATCATGAGATAACGCGTGCAAAAAATGAGCAAGTAAGTGCTTGGGTATTAAGCAAAATCGCACCGATGATTCAAGATATTGAAAATGGTGCATTTTTAAAACGCTATGAGCTTTTTTTACAAGGTAAAGATTATTCTAAAGAAAGGCTTATTTTAAAAGCTGCTTCGTATTTTGCGACAAGATGGGAGTTTAATATAGTTTATCAAACTAGTTCATTTTTAAGTGATATTGATGAGATTAAGGCTAAGGTTGAAGAAGAATTAGAAGATTATTATGAGTTAATCGGCGCAAGAAAAATCGCCCTTAATCAAAAAATTTCTAAAATAATTGATCTAAGCGGACGTTTGCGTTTTCAAAAAAGATGGGCGCAAACTCCAAGAATTCCAGAAACTGCGGTTTTAGGGCATATGCTTGTGGTGGCTATTTTGTCTTATTTTTATTCTTTAGAAGTAAAAGCATGTGATGGTAGAATAGAAAGCAATTTTTATTGTGCTTTGTTTCATGATTTACCTGAAAGTTTAACTAGAGATATCATCTCTCCGGTAAAATATGGCATAGATGGTTTAAATGAGATCATCAATGAATATGAGATGAAGCTTATTAATGAGAAAATTTTACCTTTTATACCGCTATCTTTTAGAGAAGAATTTAGTTATATACTTGGTATTAGAGAAGGACAAAATGAAGAAAGCGCCTTTGTAAAAAATGAATTTGAAAATCGTATTTTTAATAATAAGCCAAGTGTTTATAGTGGTAGTTTAGATGCTGTTAATGAAGATCGTTTTAAGGCTATTGATGGAAAAGCTTTGAAGTATTGTGATAAACTAGCAGCTTTTATAGAAGCGGCTTTGTCAATTAGCTATGGAGTAAAGTCTAAAGAGCTTGAAAATGGTTTTTTAGGAATGTGTGAGTATTTCAAAACAAATCCGACCATTAATGGGGTAAATTTCTTTAGAATTTGTGAGGATATTAAAGGATATTTTAAACTTTAAAAACCCTCTCCCAGATGACTGCGGCACACACTAAGTCTAAGTGCTCTGCTGTGTTCCCACCCTGAAGCGGTGCTTAAAAATAGCATTGCACAGGTCTAAGAGAAGGCAGTTGAAATAATATCTTAAAATATCTTAAAAAACATTGAGGTGAAGTATGTTGAGTATATTTGCAAACTTTTTATCTAAATTTAGAGAATTTTTTGTTCCAAGTCATTTGTCTTTAGAATTTAGAGCAAAATCTTTTGCTGCTATTATCGTGGCGAATAAAAATATAAAAGCAGAAATTTGGCAAGTTTTAGCTGATATTGCAAATGAAGTTTATCCAAATGATAAAAGCAGACAAGCAATTTTGGTGCAAACTTCTAAAGAATATGTAGATAGAGTTTTAAAAAATGAGCTTAGTTTGGATGCTTTGCTTAAAAATATTGCCTTGCTTTTAAAGAAAAATCCAAGATATGCAAAAAAGATTAATTTTCATAGACTTGAGCGTTTGATGGATAAAAATGAAGAAGAAGCTTTGATACAACTTAGGGTGTATGAGTTTTTTGAGCAAGAAATAAAATATATTTTAGAGAAAAATTCAAAAGAATCAATATGAAAAGCTGAAATTAGCGTTTCATATTGATTGCTTTTTGTATCATTTGATCAGCTGTTGTGATACTTTTACTGCTTGAATCATAGGCTTTTTGTAAGGTGATTAAGTTTGTAAAAGCTACTGATAAATCCACATTAGATTGCTCTAGTTTTCCACCTTCAAAGGTAGCTGTGCTGAAATTTCCATTAGCATCAAGCAAAAAGGTTGGATTACCACTATTTCCTGTTTGCCCATAAAGATTTTCTCCTAGCTTTTCTAAGCCTTGTTCATTTGTAAAATTAAACAAAGCAAGTTTTGCCATAGCTATTTGATCTCCATTTGTAAAAGTCGCTATGATAGTACCATCTGTATTAATAGAATAGTTATTTAAAAATCCCTCACCCTTGCCATCTGTTTGTGTGTGTACCGAAGGTTGTTTATTTTGTAAAGCATGAAGTCCATCATAACCTGAATTTGGTATATTTGGATCATAATAAGAACCAAGATTTATGTTAACCTTTGTGCCATTATTATCTACTGAATTTAAGGTGTTAGATACCAAGGCTCCAGCCTCGTTAAAGGTAATTAAACCTTCAGTTGTTCCACCTATTTTATTGCCATCATTATCATATACTTGAGCAACTGCTTTGTATTCTAAGTCTGTACCATTTTGTGGTAAAACTCTATCTAATTTAACCTTAACCCAACTAGTAGAACCATCAGGATTAATTAATTTTGCAGAAAGTTCTGTGCTATCTGCTACTTCTTTTTCTACACTTAAATGAGATGATTCTAATTTAGCTGTTTCTAAATCTACTTTATCTAATTTTTGATTATCAATACTAAAAGCCAAATTCTCATCTAAAGTAGCTTGTAATGTTTGACTAGCACCTTTTTCATCAGTGATTTTAAAATATATAGTATCGCCAGGTTTTAAGCCATAAATTTGCTCATCTTTTACACTTCCTGAAATTTTTACACTACCATCTTTGTTTTTGCTAAATTCAAACTTAGAAGCATCTACATCTACATTTACCGCTTCTGTTTTGGTGCTTGTATCTAAATTTCCACTCCAAGTGATATTTTGTGTTGGTTGAGGTGGTAAATAAAGATTTTTAGGTACAGAGATAGGTCCTTGAGTATTAACTCCGCCTATTTGGAAATTTTCTCCAGGCGTTCCACTCCAAGCTGTGGTAACTTTTTGTCCCATAACTTGACCAAACATATTTGAAACCCTATCACTTAGTTGAATTTCTTTTAATGATGGATTCATAGTTCCAAGCACATAGTTTCCGTTTGAATCTACTAAAAAACCATTTGCATCAGGTTTAAAAGCACCATTTCTAGTATAATAAACTCCATTGCCATTACTTACACCAAAAAAGCCTTTTCCTGCAATTGCTACATCAAATTCATTATCAGTAGAAACTAATGGTCCTTGTTCAAAAATATCATTAGTAGCTCCTGCTACACTACCATAACCAGTTTGACCTTTGTTATAGGATTGTGTTGTTATGGTGCTATAAAATACATCTTTGAAAGCTACGTCAGAGTATTTAAAACCAACTGTATTAACATTGCTTATATTATGAGCAGTATTGTCTATACCATAACTTTGGGATTTTACTCCATTTACTCCATTATAAAATGCTGTAAACATGATTTTATCCTGTAATCTCTTTAATATCTTCCCATTTAACCCAGCTACCGCCCATACCAACTAGAGCTTCACCTTCTTCAAATCTAACTCCAGTAATAGGATAAGCACCATAAGTTGAGTTCACTGTTGTTCCATCTTCACCTATATAGCTTGCTCTTACATAGTATTTTCCAGATGGCACAGGATTTCCGCTATCATCGGTTCTATCCCAAACAATTTGTTTCATACCAGCGCTCATATCTTTAACACTCATTGTTCTTACAGGATCTCCTGCTTCATTGTAAATAGTAAATGTTACAGGTTCACTATCTGATTTATAAGCTGAATCAATCTTAGCTGTTTTTATATCAACACTTGGAGTGTGTCCTACTATTTTAAATGTTTGATCTTCTCCAACTATTGCCTGAACTGTTTCTTCTTGTCCTTTATCGTCTTTCAATTTAATATGTATGGTTTCCCCAGGTTTTGCTACTTCTTCATCAACTTTACCACTAATATCAAGTTTATCTTCACCATTTTTATTAAGTTCAAAACCTTCTATATCAATATCAGTCTTTTTACCTTTTTGAGGTTCTTTTGGTAAATACATATTAATTTGAAATTGTATATCATCATCTGCCACTACAAGATAATTATCCTTAACCGTTGCAAGTTTTCCAACCGCAGCTAATGCACTCATACCAGTACTTGCTGCAATAGAATTTTGTAGTTTAGTCATTGCTACTACAAGCTGAGTCATAGTTTTATTAGTATTATCTTGCATTTCAAGTGCTGAAAGTTGTGCTGTTTGAGTAAGCATTTTTTCAGTATCCATAGGATCAGTTGGATCTTGATGTTGAAGCTCTATTAGAAGAAGCTTTAAAAATGCATCCTTGTCAAGCTCTGCTCCAGGGTTATAAATTAATCCACTATCACCTTCTCCAGCTCTAGCATTTCCTTTAGTATTTGGCATATCTTTGGTGTTAAGTGCTGCTAAAGGACCTTGAAGAGTTTGTGTATTTATATTTGACATAAAAATCCTTTTTTATATATTTTTAAAGCTTAAAGCAAAAAATATTCCATTTAAAAATATTTTGCTAAAACCATTTCCAAGCTTGGTTTTTCTTGAATTTCTTTTTCAAAATTCACCTTATCTTCTTTATTATTGCTACTTTTTTGTTTTTGTTGATTATTTTGTTCTTTTCTTTCTTGGTTGTTAAAATTCATTTCTAAATTTGTAAAGCCCATGTTTACAAGAGCATTTTTAAACTCAGCTTGATGTTGTATGAAAAGATTTAAAGTATTTTGATTAGAATTAAAACTGATGTTTAGGTTGGATCCTCTTTGGACTAAAGTAACTTCTACTTCCCCAAGATTATGTGGATTTAAAGTTATACTAAAGCGTGTTATAGGTGCTTTATAACTTTCTAGTTTTTCTTTAAATTCTTGAGCAAAATCATTGAAAGTTTCTTTCATAGGAATATTTTGATTTCTTACAAAATTATTAGAAACTCTATTCATTTCTTTCACGTAAGAATTTAAATTTTCTTCATTATGATCACTATCATCTTTTGTAAGTTCTTTGGTGTTTTTGAAAATATCGTTAAAAACATCTGTGTTCTGAGTATTTTTTTCTGTTTTTAATTGTTTGTCTTGAGTATTTAGTAAATTTTCTAAATTAATTTTCAAATCTTGATTTTGATTTTGTAAATTTTGGATATTTTTTGTATTTGTTAATTCGGTTTTTAAATCTTTTGAATTTTCTAAAACAGAACTTATTTTTTTATTAAAGCTATCTTCACTGGTAGTTAGTTTTTCATTTTTTAATATTTCTTTAAAGTCTATCTTTTCTTTGTCTTTGATTTCTTTTTTCAAGTTTGTATTTTGAGTGAGATTGATAAGCTCAATATCATTGGCTTTATCGTTATGTTTAGTGGTTATATTTTGTATGTTTTTTGTATATTTTATTTCTTTTTCATCTTTATCTTGAATTTTTTCTACTAATTTTTCTTTAAAATCTATGTTTTGAATATTATCTTTATTTGGTGTTTTTTCATTTTTTTTAGGAAGTTCTATATTTTTTAAAGCAGAAGAAAGCAAAGAAATACCTTCATTTTCTTTGCTTTTTATATTTTTACCTGAATTTGGTTCTTCTTTTAAAAGTTTGGTGATTTTTTGATTGATTAAATCTTGAAAAACATTAGTATTGTTTTGTTTTTGTGGTTCAATTAAGTCTTTATTGTTTAAATTTGGTGTTTTAAAAAAGCCTTTTTTATCAAGATTTGGAAAGGCTTCTTTTAAATCTTTAATTTGTTCAAATTTTATATTTTTTATATTTAATCCAAGATCTTTTGCTATGTTAAAAAGCTCATTAATATTTTTTATATTTTTTAGCTTGTGCAAGTTTTTTTCAAGAGTTAAAATAGCAGTATTATCTTGCACGAGTTTGTTTAATTTTATATCCTTGCTATCACTTTGTAAAACCTCTAATAAAGAAAGAATTTGCATAAAACTCGCACCTTCAAAAAGTTTTATAGCATCTTTTTCATCTAGTGAAAGTTTATTATTGGTATCTTTTAAGTCTTTATCTTTGCTTGTGTTTTCTTTTTGTGGTGCCTTAAAATCTTTTGATATACTTCCATCTTTTTCATTTATTGCTTGTAACAAGGAATTTAAAAATTCCTCTCCATCGTTTTGTGAATTAGTACTCTCTTTGTTAAGATTTTCATTTTGTGGAGCGATGCTTAATAAATTTAAAGCATCGCCTGCTTGGATATTTGACATTAATTAACCTACTAAAAAATTATTTTTTGCTAAATTTGGAAATAAATTTTGCAATTGTGCTGCACAATCAAGTTTTAAATTTTCATGAGAAAGATTAAAATTTTTAAATATTACTAACAATTCTTCTATATTTTTAGCGTTTAAAACCGCATTTTCATTATGAGCATCATCTAAAATTTCGCTTACTTTGCTTGAAAGCTTTGCATAGTTTAGTTCTTTTTCTTCGTTTGAATTTACAACTTCTAAATAATTTAAAAGTTCCATAAAATGCTTACTATTTAAAACTGAAGTTCCTTGTTTTTCTAAGTTAGCGTTGAAGATTTGAGTATTTAGGTTTGACATATTTTTCTCCTTAAAAATAATTCTTACCCAAACAAAAGCAACAAGTGTTCCAATTTGTTAATCTTAATTTTTAAGCATTTTTTTTATATAATATTAGATTTTAAATTTAAGACTTTGGAGAAAAACTTGGATAATATTAGAAATATAGCCGTTATAGCTCACGTTGATCATGGTAAAACAACGATGGTAGATGAGCTTTTAAAGCAATCAGGAACTTTTAGCGAGCGTGAGCAAATAGCAGAACGCGTAATGGATAGCAATGATATAGAAAAAGAAAGAGGTATTACTATACTTTCTAAAAATACTGCTATTAATTATAAAGGCACTAAGATAAATATTATAGATACTCCAGGCCATGCTGATTTTGGTGGTGAAGTTGAGCGTGTGTTAAAAATGGTTGATGGGGTTTTACTTTTAGTTGATGCACAAGAAGGGGTTATGCCTCAAACTAAATTTGTGGTAAAAAAGGCTTTATCTTTGGGTCTTAAACCTATTGTTGTTATTAATAAAATCGACAAGCCAGCTGCTGATCCTGAAAGAGTAATCAATGAAATTTTTGATCTTTTTGTGGCTTTAGAGGCAAATGATGAACAACTTGATTTTGCAGTGGTTTATGCAGCTGCTAAAAATGGTTATGCAAAACTCGCACTTGAAGATGAAAGCACTAATATGGAGCCATTGTTTAAGACTATACTTGAGCGTGTGCCTGCTCCAAGTGGTAGTGATGAAAATCCTTTACAACTTCAAGTTTTTACTCTAGGTTATGATAATTTCGTTGGTAAAATAGGCATTGCAAGAATTTTTAATGGCAAAGTAAAGAAAAATCAAAATGTAATGCTTGCTAAGGCAGATGGTTCTAAAATCAATGGAAGAATTTCAAAACTTATTGGTTTTATGGGACTAGAAAAAATGGACATTGAAGAAGCAGGGACAGGTGATATCGTTGCGATTGCAGGTTTTGAAGCTTTAGATGTAGGAGATAGTGTTGTAGATCCAAACAACCCTATGCCACTTGATCCTTTACATATAGAAGAGCCAACTTTAAGCATAGTATTTTCAGTAAATGATGGTCCTTTAGCGGGTACTGAAGGAAAGCACGTAACTTCAAATAAAATCGCAGAACGCCTAGAAGCGGAAATGAAAACTAATATTGCTATGAAATATGAAAGTACAGGTGAGGGTAAATTTAAAGTAAGCGGAAGAGGCGAGCTGCAAATAACTATCTTGGCTGAAAATATGCGTAGAGAAGGTTTTGAGTTTTGTATGGGAAGACCTGAAGTTATCGTTAAGGTAGAAGATGGGGTAAAAACAGAGCCGTTTGAGCATTTAGTGATTGATGTGCCTGATGATTTTACCGGAGTGGTGATTGAAAAACTAGGTAAAAGAAAAGCTGAAATGAAAACTATGACACCAACTGGAGATGGTCAAACAAGACTTGAGTTTGAAATTCCTGCGCGTGGGCTTATAGGATTTAGATCACAATTTTTAACAGATACTAAAGGCGAGGGTGTGATGAACCATAGCTTTTTAGAGTTTCGTCCATTTAGCGGAGCAGTTGAAAAAAGAAATAATGGTGCGTTAATTTCTATGGAAAATGGTGTTGCGCTAGGGTATTCTTTATTTAACTTGCAAGATAGAGGGGTGTTGTTTATCGATCCTCAAACAAAAGTATATACAGGTATGATTATAGGCGAGCATTCACGCCCAAATGATTTAGATGTTAATCCTATTAAAGGTAAAAATTTAACGAATGTTAGGGCAAGTGGTAGTGATGATGCGATTAAGCTTGTACCGCCTAGAAAATTAAGCCTTGAAAGAGCGTTAGAGTGGATAGAAGAAGATGAGCTTGTAGAGGTTACTCCACAAAATATTAGAGTTAGAAAAAGATATCTTGATCCTACTCAAAGAAAAAGAATGGAAAAGGCTAAGTCTTAATGGATTTTGAAGCCATAAGACAAGCTTTAAATAAAAGACTCAAAGCTTTGCAAATTTTAGCATTTGCTGAAGCTTTGGTTATATTTTTTCTTGCTTTTCAATTTAGCAAAGATGTGATTATAGCTTTATTTTTTGCTGTTTTAGCAGGAGTTTTGTTTTTTAGAATTTTAGGAAGAAAGCTTATGTGGGGACGCAACGAGCTTGTGTTTAAAATGTGCGAAGAATTTTTAAAACAAAACAAAGCTAAATTTGACAAACAAGGCTTTGTTCAAAAAGATTTTGAAAAAATTGCGTTTGATTTTTCTTTAAAAACTTATCATTCTCAAAATTCTTTTATTTTTGATGATTTTATTCTTTATGATGTGAAATTTAAAGATGAATTTGGGAATTTCTTTTGTGGAATTTTGCTTTATAGTAAGAAATTAAAAGAAGATATTAGTTCAAATGAAAGTATTTTTGAAAAAGTAAAAGATAAAGAATTTTCTACACAAAGAGTTTTGAAAAAAGATGATTATTTGCTTATAGCAAGTTTGAAAAATCCTTTTTTTGCTGATTTAAAAATTTCAAGCGAGTTAAATTTTAAACTTTTTAGAGCTAATTTAGAAAAAATTCAAGCTTTTATACATGATTAAGTTTAGCTTACTTAATCATTTTGTTCTAAATTATTAATTTCTTGTATTTTTAAATTCTCATTTTTTCCCATTAAATTTTGTATGGTTTGGATTTGCTCTTTAGAGGCATAGCTTATATCTTTTAAAACTATCCAAGTGATTTTTTGATTACAAGGCTTGTTGAGTTTATTTTTAAAGATATAAAAAGATTGAAGATTATTTGGCAATAACTCATTAGCACTTAAGCCTTGAACATAAAGCTTATCGCCTTCTTTTTTAGGAAAAGCACGGATGATTTTTTTAATAAAAGGATTTTCCACACCTTCTTGTAAAAATAATGCAACTACTACTATATCGCCTTTTTGACTTACATGACTAAAATGAATTTCTAAAGGATAAGACTTTTTATCAATAGAAATTTTTGATGGGCTATGAAAGTGAAAATGAGATAAATTATAACTTGTATTATCTAGTACAATGTGGCTTCCATTGCTTGCAAAATACATTTTTATGGTATAACCATCATTTATTAAACCAAAAGAATCATTTGAGTAGTTAAATTCTAAAGAATGATTTTTATTTGTAGCCTTTTTACTATTTATATTGATAAAATCTTGATTTAAACCACTTTCACAATAAATCCAGTTTTTATCTAAATTTTTCCATTTGTCTTTGTCTATAAAATTTCCATGCGAGGCATTTTGAGGCATTTGCTCATAGGCAAAAAGCATGCTAGTGGTAAATAAACCAAAAAGTATTTTTTTAAAACTCATAATATTCCTTTTTTTAGTATAATTATAAAAAAATAAATCCTATAAGAAGCTTATGTTTAAAAATAATTATATTAAAATTAAATATTTTAAAAAAATTACAGATGATATTAAGGATAAATTGATCGATATATGGGAGGATAGTGTAAAACATTCCCATGATTTTTTATCTGATTTTGATAGAGAAAAGATTAAAAATGATCTTTTAAATTCTCAAGTATTTTTTAGTTTAAATTATTTGATTTGTTATGATAAAGACGAAATGATTGGATTTTTAGCATTTATGGACGATAAAATTGAAATGTTGTTTTTAAGGTCAAAATATTTTAACAAAGGTATAGGCACTACTTTAATGTTCAAAGCCGTAAATGATTATCATTTGAAATATGTTGAAGTAAATAAAGACAATTATAAGGCGTATAAATTTTATCAGAAAAATGGTTTTATACAAGAGAGTGAATATAAAGATGAATATGGTTTTATTATTTTAAAAATGAAATTTTAACTATTCTTTGCCATCTTTGATAGGCACAAAAAGGCATTCATCTAAAACTTCTTTGCTAATCTCACCATCTTTTTTGGTAAATTTAGTGATGAATTGTTGATTTCCTATAAGTAAAGGAGCTACTAAAATTCCATTATTTTCAAGTTGATCAAACAATGCATTTGGAATGTGTTCTATATAAGCTGAGAGTAAAATTCTATCATAAGGTGCATAATTTTTCCAACCATTTTGCCCATCATCAAATTTTACATGAATATTAGCATAGTTTAGTTTTTTAAATTTTTCTATAGCACTAATTGCAAGTTTTTCAATGCGCTCTATGGTAAAAACTCTTCTAATAAGCTTACTTAAAATCGCGGCTTGATACCCGCTACCACAACCTATTTCTAAAACACTATCGGCATCTTTAAAATCAAGCGCCATGGTCATTTTTGCTACAGTTAAGGGCGAGCTTATCCATTGATTGCCCATTAGAGGAAGCGCATCAAGTCTATAAGCATGCATTTTTAAAGGTGAAAAAATTTCTCTTGGAGTAGAACAAAAAGCTTCAAATAATTCTTCATTGATGAAAGTATTTTTGCGAATTTCTTCTGCCATAGTTTGACATTGTTTTTGTTCAAATATATGAATCAATAAGCACTCCTTGATAAAAAGCGTTATTTTATCTTAAATTTTATTTATCTAGCTTTAAAATCCTTAAGGCGTAAAAACGCCTTAAGATTAATCAAGTGTATAAAGGATGTTTAACCCATCTTGATAAGATAAGATGTGTGCTTTGCCATCTTTAAAGAATAAGCTTCTTGCATTAGTTATATTTTCTGGATAAGAAATAGTTTTTACAACTTCTTCTTTATCTAGATCAATTACAGCAATAACATTATGCTTTTTACTTAATGCATAAATTTTACCATCTTTAAATGCCATTGAAGTTACATAAAGATCGCCCAAAGTTTTTCCTTCTTTTAGTTCAGCTTTAGGAGTAAATTCAGCTGAAAGAACTCTATCTGCTAAAGAAATTTTAGAAATTACAAAAGTTTTAGCGTCTTTATTATTTGGAACAGTTGCTGTATACATATATTTTCCATCGGTAGTTGTACTTAAAATATGATGGAATTTAGCTCTAACTGTATCAATTCTACCACGACCAAGATCTTTACCTTGCCCTTCGAAATTATTTGCTCCTCTCATAAAATCAGCATATTGTAAAGCTTCATCTGCATTAGGATTTTGAGCAAATCTTAAGAAAGATTTATTAGAACCCATTAAGATGTATTTGTTATCTAAATAAGGAATAATTCCTACGATAGGATTAATTGTGGCTGAAAAATATGGATCTAATAGAAAATCTGCTTTAGTGCTAAAATTATCATCTAAGAAAAATACTTCCCATTTAGAGCTTGCAACATACTCTCCATTAATATAATCAAGAGTATTAATAGGCTTAGGAAAATCAATTTTTGTTTCATTTGTTATTTTTAGATTTTCATCAATACTTGCAAATGGAGCATTGCTGATATTATTATCAAACTGAATGCCTAGTTTTTCACTAGCAGGTGCAAAAGCAAAATCAGGTTCTTTAACATCGCGTTTTCCTAAGAAAGAAATGCTTTTCCAGCTTTTACTCCAACCTGAATCATCCCAAATGATGTATTTAGGATTTAAACTAAAGCGAACTGGATCACCTTGCCCACTATATGGAATAGGACCAGTGCTTACGAAAGCTTGGAATACATTTGAAGCTACAATAAAAGCAACAATAACCATAGCGGCTAAGTTAAATTTAGTTAATTTTCTAAAGTTAGCTCCTTCCATTTCTTTTTCAAAAGATCCAAATTTTGGAGCAAAAGCAAAAATAACACCTAGTAGTAAAACAACCGCCCAAAACACTACTTCAGCCCAAAAATAAGTGTGTAGACCAAAAATAGGTAAACCAAAACCTTGATCAAGATCACGATGTGCGTGACCACTTATATGATTAAATGATTGCCATAAACCAAACGCAGTTGCAAATAAAAGGAATGCTAAAAATTTACCTTTCATGCCATAACGCACAACAAATAAAGCCGCTACACCGATATAAATCATTGATTCTCTTTGACCCCAGCAAGAAGTACAAGGGCTATCACCTAGCATATAGCCAAAAATTAAATTTGCAATTCCAACAGGTAATAAAATTATTAAAAAACCTGCCATGCACATTAAAAAATAAAAGAATTTAGTTTTATTAATATCATACATATTCGTCACCTTTATAGATTCATTAGGCCTAAGATTGCGCCTGATTTACGACCTAAATAGTCAAATACCATAATAGCCCATGAAATTACAAGTATAGAAAAAGCTAACTTTTCTTTTTCAGGTTTAGCTATCATGAGAACTATGGCAACAAAAATTAATAAAAGTTCTAAAAACTCCATAATTACCCCTTTATTAATAAAATAAAATGGCGGATTTTACAATAATGAAATAAATAAAAATAAAATATTAAATAAAAAGAGAATTTTAGTTTAAAAAAATGTAAAATATGGGTAGTTTTGTGACTTAAAAGTCATCAAAACTCAAACTTCCCTTGGAGTAATTTGTAACTTTGCTTTCAAAGAAATTGCTTTTTTGATCATTAAATTTAGAAAAATCATCCACCCATTTAATAGGATGTTTTGCATTATAAATTTTATCAAGATTAATAGCGATTAGTCTTTGATCAACAAGATAGTGAATATACTCTTCTATAATATCATCTGTAAAGCCCATGATTTGATTTTGAGTGATGTATTTACCCCATTTGATTTCAAGTTCGCCTGCTTTTTTAAACATATCATAGATTTTGCTTATATTAGTATCATTAAATAAGTCAGGCCTTTCTTTACGTACAGAATTAATCATATTTTGAAATAATAACAAATGAGTAATCTCATCTCTTTGTATAAAGCGTATCATTTGCGCTGATCCTAGCATTTTCCCTGCGCGTGCTAAAGCATAAATAGCGGTAAAACCGCTATAAAAATATACCCCTTCTAAAATTTGATTTGCTACCATAGCAAGCAAGAGTTTATTATCATCTACTTCGCCAGCTAGTTCTTCATAAATACTTGAAATGAAATCATTTTTTTCTCTTAAAGTTTCATCGTGTTTTTCCATTTCATAAATTAAGTCTGTATTTTCACAGATTGCTTCAACCATTACCGCATAAGATTTTGAGTGGTTTGCTTCCTCATAAGCTTGTCTTGCTAAAACTGCATTGATTTCAGGTGCTGTGATGTAAGGATTAATATTATCAGCAAGATTGTTTGTTTGAAAACTATCCATTGAGATAAGTTGAGACCAAACTAAATCATACATTCTTTTTTCTGCTAC
Organism: Campylobacter sp. CNRCH_2013_0855; assembly: GCF_025773025.1. Lineage (NCBI taxonomy): Bacteria > Pseudomonadati > Campylobacterota > Epsilonproteobacteria > Campylobacterales > Campylobacteraceae > Campylobacter > Campylobacter sp. CNRCH_2013_0855. The sequence continues at coordinate 20,460 of NZ_JAKMTE010000009.1, forward strand.
GGTTAGATTACAGCGATAATCAAGCGCGTCTTTGGTTGTATCTACTTCTTTTGGAAACCAAGTATTTGCTTCCATTAAATCCCAAAGTTTTAAAGCCCAAGTATATTTTGCTTTGGTGAAATTTAAAATCCCGTGAGGATTACCATTGAATACTTTTCTATCATTTAAAGTTTCATTTGATTTTGGGTTGTAAATTCTTTTTCTATTCATTTTTCTACCTTTGTTACAATAACACTTTGGCTTAAAATATCATGCAAAGCCAAAGTATCTTTTCTTAAAAAACTTACCAAAAAGCCAATTAATAAACCAAAACTTACGATAAAAATAATATAGCGTAAAAGTATTCTAAAAAAATTAAGTTTTTGGCCATTTTTAAGATCAATCAAGTATAAATCATAAGCTTTAAGTCCAGGGCTTTGGGCTTTTTTCGCTAAAAATAAGGCTTGTAAAAGCCCAAAAATTAAAGAACATAAAAAAATTATAAGTTGATTGTTTAAAAAGGCTTCTTTGGAACCAAGTGTAAAATAAAACAAATATAAAATAGGCACATAAAGCAAAAATAGATCAATCAAAAAAGCTTTAAATCTTAAAAAGCGAGTAGCTATTTTTGCTTTAGTTTTCATTAGTTTCCACGACTACCAGGTTTGATAGCTTTGGTGCCTTTTTCACAAAGTGGGCAAGTATTTGCATCATAGATGTCAAATTCGAAATTTCCTAATGCAAAGAGTGGTAAATTTTCAGGTAATTTTGCATTTTCTTTTCTTGGGTTATTTAAATTTTTTACCGCGCAAAAACCACGATTTGCTAAAGCTGCAAAGCCAACTACCTCCCCACCTAAACTCTCGATGATTTTCGCACTCTCAAGTGCTGAACCACCTGTTGTGATAATATCTTCACAAATAATAAATTTTTCACTTTTTTTTACTTCAAAACCACGTCTAAGACTCATCGTTCCTTCTACGCGTTCAGTGAAAATAAAACGTTTATTACAAGCTCTAGCAAGCTCATAACCTGCTAAAATTCCACCTAAAGCAGGAGAACAAATACTATCAAATTTAATGTTAAAACTAGCAATAACTTTTGCAAGCTCCTCACAAAGCTCACCCGCTAGTTTCGGATTTTCTAAAACTTTAGCACTTTGAAGGTAAAACTCAGAGTGTTTTCCTGAGCTCAGTAAGAAATGCCCTTGTAAATATGCCCCACAATCTTTATAAATTTGTTCTAAGTTCATTATCAAACCTTTAAAAGTTCTACTTCTTTATTTTTAACTAATTCATCTACTTTTGCTGTGTAGTTATCAGTTTGCTTTTGAACTTCATCATAAGCTTTTTTAGCCTCATCTTCTGAAATTGCTTTATCTTTTTCTAATTTTTTAACCGCATCATTTGCATCTTTTCTAATATTTCTAATAGCTACTTTAGCTTTTTCTCCCATAGCTTTAGCATTTTTAGCATTTTCTTCTCTTTGTTCTCTTGTCATAGGAGGGAAGAATAATTTTACACTTTCGCCATCATTGTTTGGATTTACCCCTATGTTTGCTGCAGCTATAGCACTTTCTATAGCTTTTAGCATTGATTTCTCCCAAGGAGTAATACTAATGGTTGAAGCATCGGTTGCTAAAACCGTTGCTACTTGATTAAGCGGGGTTGCACTACCATAATAATCTACATGAATATGATCAAGTATGTTGATATTTACTTTACCAGTTCTTATAGTGGTAAAATCTTTTTTTAAAGCCTCTAGACTTTTGTCTGATTGTTGTTTTTGCTTAGTATAAATTTCATTTAGCATGGTATTTCCTTTTTTATTTGCTAGTATTGCTTTCACTAATCGGAGCACTTGGTGCGACTGGAATGCTAGTTGTGTTTGTTTCGGGTGCTTTTGGTAAAATTTGTTCTGCTTTTTCAGCAAGTGAATTAGAATTAGCGTTATTATACATATAACTTAGAGCAATTGTGTTGGCAATAAGTAAAATACCCATCACAAAAGTAAATTTGGCTAAAAATCCTGCAGGACCTTTTGCACCAAATAAACTTTCATTGCTTCCACTATAAGCTCCAAGTCCTATACTTGAACTTTTTTGTAATAAAACCGCAATACAAATAATCACAACAATTGCAAATTGCAAAATAATTAAAAGAGTAGTCATGAATTTTCCTTATTGAAAATAAAATGAGTATTTTAACTTAAAAAGTTTGATAAAAACTTGAAAGAGGTAAATAAAATTTGCGAGAAAAAATCTCGCAAATTTTATCTGCTATTAAAACTTCTTAAAATATTAAGAAGAGAGATGAAAAGGTTGATAAAATCAAGATAAAGTGCAACTGCACCTTCGATTGGTGTTTCATAATTGCCTCTAATGATGTTTTGAGTATCATAAAGGATGTAAAAAGAAAATAAAATCGCACCAATTCCAGAAATTGCTAAACTCACAAGTGAGCTTTGGAAAAATAGATTAATTAAAGAAGCTACTACGATAACGATTAAAGCTATAAAAAGCATTTTTCCCATCATAGTAAAATCTTTTTTTGTATTCATAGCAAATACACTTAAAGCACCAAAAGCTACTGTTGTTAAAGCAAAAGCTTGAGCGATAATACTAGCTCCTGCAGGAAGTGCTAAAACTGAATAAAGAAGTGGTGTTAAAGTAAGTCCTGAAACAAAAGTAAAGGCAAAAAGTAAAATTAAATTAAGTGGAGCCTCTCTTTTTTTCCATTGTAATGCAAACAATAAACCAATTTCAACGATAAATAAAATCCAAAAAGTTGCTTGAGATTGTGCAAATAAATGTGCCAAGGCAAAAATTCCTATGTAAGCACCTGCTGTTGCAGCCAACAATGAAGCAGCAAAAAGCTGATAAGTTTGTTTTATAAAAATGCTCAAATCGCTTCTAGCATAACCTTCAAATTCTTGAGTTTTAGAGTTAGAATAATCTCTATCATAAAGACTCATTAAAATCCTCCAATAATTTTTAAAACTAAAATTTACAAAAAAAAGATAAATGAAAGATTAAAACCACATAAAAATGCAATAAAAAATAAATTTAATCGATTTGTTTTAAGTAAAAATAATTTAGTATAATTCTTTATTAAAATGCAAAAAAGGACTTTTATTGAAAGACTTGATTAATGGTGCTTTAAAATTTATGCAAGAAGATTTTAAAGAGCATGCAGAACTTTTTAAAAGTTTAAAAAATAAGCAAAATCCTCATACGCTTTTTATAGGTTGTGCTGATTCAAGAGTAATACCAAATTTAATTACCAATACGGGTCCAGGAGAGCTTTTTGTTATAAGAAATATAGGCAATATAGTCCCACCTTATAGGGTAGGAGATGATTTTTTGGCAACTACTTCAGCTATTGAATATGCTTTTAATTCTTTGCATATAAAAAATGTTATAGTTTGTGGGCATAGTAATTGTGGAGGATGTGCGGCTTTGTATGCAAATGAAAATGATTTAAAAAATATGCCCAATGTTAAAAAATGGCTTACTTTGCTTGAGTCTATAAAAAGTAAAGTTTTGCAAGTAGCAGGAAGTGATTTAGCTATGCGTGCTTGGATGACAGAAAAAATGAATTTGGTTAATTCTTTACAAAATTTATTAACCTATCCAGGCATAGAAGATGCTTTAAATAAAAAAGAAATCGAACTTCATGCTTGGTATTATATTATCGAGACAGGAGAAATTTATGAATATGATTTTAATTTTGAAAATTTTATTTTAATTCAAGAGAGGATAAAAAAAGCATGAAAAAATTTTTTACTATAGTGATATTATGTTGTTTTATTAATATATTATATGCGCAAGAAAAAAATTCTTTAGAACATAAAGATAGTATTTTTACTTTAGTGCAAAATTACATAGAGCTTAATTTGCTTTTAGAAAGTTTTAAAAATAGTGATGTAAATAATACTGAGTTTCAAGATAATATTAAAGAAATAGAAAAGCAAAAAACTACGCTTTTGACTGCCCTTCCTTTAAAAATGGTATCTCAAAAAATTGATGATAAAGAAGCAAAAGATTTTTTAAAAACTAAAAATATTTTACAAAGAAGTGTTGAAAATGCACAGGCTAAAAAAAGATATTATGAGTATGTAGATAATAAAATAAAGCTTTTAAATTTAACTTCTGCAGAACATTTTTATCTTTGTATCTTTGAGCTAGAAAAGATTTTTGCTCAAGGAGCACAAAGTCAAGAAATAAAAAATGTTATTGATAAAAGTATTGACATGCTTAAGGAAGATTTGGTATTTAACTTTACCTTAGATAAAGAAAAAATTAATGATATTACCCAGCTTAGAACTTTAGAAACTAATGAAAATAATTTAAGAAATACTATCAAATCTTATAATGAAATTTTAGTTTATTTAAGAAACAATGCAAATCTACTTGAGACAAATTTTTTATTTACAGGTTTAGGGTTACAAAATGCAATTAATTACATCAATGAGCAAACTTCTATTAGCGGTGTGAATGTTGGAAAGATAGTTATTTCTGTTATTGTTATTGTTTTATTTTATTCTTTGAAATTTTATCTCGCAAAGATTTTGTATTTTATGTTAATACGTTTGTTTGGAAAAAATTCAGCTAATATGGAAATAAAAACCCATTTTTTGGAAAAGCTTCAAGGGCCGGTAGGTTGGTTTTTATTTGCTTATGCTATTGGAATTTGTTTTACTATTTTTTATTATCCTGCGCCTGTAGATATAAGAGTTAGCAATGTTTTATCTATAGTTTATACCATTTTAACTGCTTGGCTTGTGATAAATATTTTTGATAGCTATGGTATGGTAATAGTGGCAAAGCTTGCTGAAAAAAGTGGTAAGCGTGAAGTTGTGAATTTAATCATTAAAATTTTATATTTTATTATCATAGTAATAGCTGTTTTATTTGTTTTGGCTCATTTAGGTTTTAATATTTCGGCATTGATTGCATCTTTGGGTATTGGCGGTTTAGCTGTGGCATTAGCAGCTAAAGATATTATCGCAAATTTCTTTGCTTCTGTACTTTTGCTTTTTGATAATAGCTTTAATCAAGGCGATTGGGTTGAAATTTCAGGTATAGAAGGAACTATAGTTGAAATTGGACTTAGAAAAACAACCATTAGGACTTTTGATAATTCTTTGGTGTTTTTACCAAACTCAACCATAATGGGAACAAACATAAAAAATTGGAGTAAAAGAAAAATAGGACGCCATGTAAAATTATTTGTTGGTGTAACTTATGATGCAAAACCTGAACAACTTGAACAATGTGTAGAAGATATAAGATATTTACTAGCCACTAGCCCTTTGATAGCTCAAGTTGATGATAGTGCGTTAAATCACGGTGGAACACGTGCTAGATATAGACAAAATTTAGTTTCAGTAAATGATTTAGAAGGTTATAAAAATAGTACTTATGTAGCTGTGAGCGGTTTTGGTGCTAGTTCTATTGATATAGAGGTGTATTTTTATACTAAAGCAGTAGATGCTGCAGGTTTTAGAGCAGCAAGACAAAGCATTTTGCTTGAGTTAATGAAAATTGTTGAAAGAAATAAATTAAGTTTTGCTTTTCCTTCTCAAAGCCTTTATATAGAAAAAATCAACAAAGAAGATAAAGAAGAGTTATTATCTTAATAAGCTCTTCTTTGATCATCGCACTCTACTACTATTTTTTCAGCGATGATAATACTTCCATTTTTGCTGCCTTTAATTTTAACAAGGCTTCCTTTTTTTAGATCTTGCACATTGGCTTGTTTTTTATTGCTTCCAAAAATTCTGCAGTTATAAATATCTATATTTGTTTGGGGTAAAATGGTAATAATTAAGTTATTATCAAAACTTGTTTGAATACTTAATGTGTGTGCAGAGGTGTTTTTTAATATACCTTGAACTTTATAAGCAAATGTAAAAGTGCTAATGCAAATTAATATAAGAAAAAAACGCATTAAAATAACTCCTTTTTAGGAGTTATTTTGCTTAATAAGCTCTTTTTTTGCATTCGATTTTGATTTCTTTAGCGGTTATATTTTGAACTTGATTTGGAGTTTGTGGATTTGGTGTTGTTTGGGCATAGCCGTGAAAAACTTCAGCTTCTATAAAAGTTCCTACTTTTAAGTCTCTAAAGGTGCCGTATTTATCCATACCAAAAATACCACAATCATCCATATCAATTTCTGTATTTGGTAAAATTTTTATATTCATTTTCTCTCCATAAGTAGTGTCAATTAAAATAGTCTTTGCACCATCATTTACATCTACAATTACCCCATAAATTCCATCTGCATAAGCAAAGCCTGAAAGGCTTAAAGCTGTTAATAACGTAGCGATTTTCTTTTTCATTTTTTCTCCTTTATTTTTATGCAAGAATTATATAATTTTTTGAGTGAAGCAAGAGTGAATTTAGATATAATTTGAAAAATTTACTAAATGAGGTATATATGAGAGGATTTTTACACTATTTTTTTGCTTTTTTACTTGCAGGTTTATTAGTTGCTTGTTCTAAAAATGAGGATAAAAGTTCTGCTATAAGAGCTTATGGCTTTAATGAAAATACACAGAGTGTTTTTGTAGAGTTTAACACTAATATTATTAACCAAGAAATAGGTGTTATAAAAGAAAGAGAGATTGTTGTTAATAATCAAAAGACAAAAGTTAAATACGAGTTTGAAACGCCTACAAGATTAAATATTTTAACAACTTTGAAAGCAAACCAAAAATACGATATTTTTATAGATTTAAATGATATTTTAGCTGATGAAAAAGTACATTTAAAAGTACAAACTCCTTTTGAAAAGCTAGATATTAAAGGATATTTTCAAAACATTTCAAATGATGAAAGTATGTTAGTCTTAAATATTCAAAGTTTTTATACTCTTAATAAAGACGAGTTGTTAAAAGCTATTAAAATTACTACACAAGAAAAAGAAATTCAAGTAGATAAAATTATCATTCAAGGTGATATAGCAAGTGTGTATTCTAAAGCACTTAATATTAAAAATACTAATACTAATATAAAAGTAGTTTTTGATAAAAATATTTTAGGTTTAGAAAACAATATAGATTTAGAGTATATTTTGCTTGCAAAGAGTGAATTTGTTTTTCAAAATGCAAATATAGTTAATAAAAACATAGAATTACTTTTTTCTCAAAATATCTCACAAGATCAAAATCTAAAAGAATTGATTTTTATTGACCCTGAAGTAGATTTTAAAGCATTGGCTTTTGGAAATAAAATCAAACTTACAGGTGATTTTTCTCCAAATAAAACTTATGAAATTCAACTTGCTCAAGGAATTAAAAGTGCTAATGGAATTGGCACAAAAGAAAATTATAAAACTCAAGTAAGTTTAAAAGACTATGAGCCTTCTATAAGTTTTACAAATCAAGGAGTATTTTTATCTAGTAAAGCAAGCAAAAAAATAGCTTTTAAGAGTATGAATGTTAAAAAAGTTCATTTGGAAGTTTATCAAGTCTTTTCAAACAACCTAAGTGAATATTTAAGATATAAAAACCTTCAAGGTGCAAAAAATTTAAGTGATTATGATAGTGATATTTTTTCAGAGAGTGATTACACTAGCGAAGTAGTATTAAAAAAGGATTTTGATATAAAAAACACTAAAAATCAATGGCAAGAAAATGAAATAGTACTTGATGGTTTAAAAGATTTAAGTGGTGTATTTATAGTCAAGCTTTATTTTAAAGAAGAAGATGTCGATTATGTTTTTGATGAGGGAATGGAGAGTTGGAAAAAATATAGATTTTTCAACCAAAAGGCAAAAGTAAGTAAGAACTTAATTTTTTCAGATATAGCTTTAATTGCTCAAAATTTAAATAAAAAGCTTTTTGTAGATGTGAGGGATTTTACCACGCAAAAGGCTTTGAGTGGGGTCAGGGTTGATATAATTAGCAAAAGCAATCAAATTTTAGCTTCTAAAATGAGCGATGATAATGGTTTGGCTATTTTTGATGATATTGATGAGTCAAGAGCTTTATTTATCATTGCTTCAAAAGATAAGCAAGCTTCTATTTTACGTTTAAGTTCGCCTTTATTATATGATGGTTTTGATGTTGATGGTTTTGATTTGACTTCTCAAAATAAAGTATTTATTTATACAGAAAGAGGGGTTTATAGACCAGGTGATGCTATCCATTTAACTATGGTTGCAAGAAATGATAAAGGAGCTGTTAATCACCCTATATTTTTAAGTTTTTTTGATCCACGCAATAAAAAGCTTTTAGATAAAATCAAGCTTGATCCTTTGAGTAATGGAACTTTTTATAAAAAGATTTCACTTAGTCAACAAGCTTTAAGCGGAGTGTATTTAGCTAGGGTTGAATTTGCAAATGCGGTTTTTGATAAAGAAATTTTAGTGCAAAATATAGTGCCAAATCGTATAAAAGTATCCATGCAAGCTCCAAAAACCATAAAAGAAAATGAAAAATTAGATTTTAATATTAGCTCAAAATATCTTTTTGGAGCACCAGCAAGTAATTTACAATATCAAGCTGATTTATTTGTGAATAAAAAAGAATATAAAAATTCAAAATATCCAGAGTATATTTTTTCAAATCCTAGTGTTTTAGTGCAAAAATATCAAGATAATTTAAAAGGTATTTTAGATGAAAATGGCTTTGTAAAGCAAGAATTTGCTTTAAATGATTTTTTTAAAAATACTCCATATAATCTTGAAGCTAACATAAGGGCTAGGGTTTTTGAAAAAGGTTCAAGATCGGTTGAAGCGCTTGTGAATTCACAAGTGATATTGCATGAGTATTTTGTGGGTATTAAGCGTTTAAAAAATCACTATTTAAGCTCGGGTTCTATTATCAATTTTGAAGCCATTGTGAGTGATTTAGATGAGAATTTAATAGCAAATAGGGAAATTAAATACACTATTTATGCAAATGATTATTCTTGGTGGTGGGATTATGATAATTATGATGATTTTTTAAAATCGCTCAAAAAAGATAAAAACACACAAATCATTACTCAAGGAACTATTTTAAGCAAAGATAAACCAGTTAAAATTGAGTTTGATCCAAAAGAATACCATGGTGAAATGTTCATAGAACTTGAAGATACACAAAGTAAAACAAGCACAGGAGAGTTTTTTTATATTAGTAGTTTTGGTGCGCCAAGTAATGCTGATATAGTGAGTTCTTTAAAAATAAAAAGCGATAAAAAAGAATACAAACCAAATGAAACAGCTTATATAGAATTTGAAAGTGTTAAGGGTGCAAAAGCTATTGTTACTTTAAATGATAATGCAAAGATTTTAAAACGCTTTGTGATAGATACACATGAAGATATTACAAAGGTTGAAATTCCTATTCTTAAAGAATATATGCCAAATGTTTATGTGAGCGTGATTTTACTTCAAGATTATGATCAATATACTAATGATAGAGCCTTAAGACTTTTTGGCGTGGTGCCTTTAAATGTAGTAGATGAACAAAGTAAAATCGAGCTTGATTTAAAAGCACCGGATAAAATCATGCCAAAACAAGATTTTGAAGTAGAAATTCAAAGTAAAAATAAACAAAGTTATACTTATACACTAGCTATTGTAGATGAAGGTTTGCTTGATGTGAATGCTTTTAAAACTCCAGATATTTGGGGGTATTTTTATCAAAAAATTCGCTTTAACATGAGCATATATGATACCTATGATAAAATCATTGCTAAAAATATTTCTAATGCTTCTAAGGTATTAACTACAGGTGGTGATGTTTTCTTAGAAAGTAGAGCAAATAAAAGCAAAAACGATGAAAAAACAAGACGCTTTAAACCGGTTGTATTGTTTCAAGAGCCAGTGCAAAGTGATGAAAATGGTTATGCAAAATTAAAATTTAATATGCCATCATACTTAGGTTCGGTTAGAGTTATGGTGGTGGCAAACAACTTAGCAGGTTTTGGCAGTGCTTCTAAAGATATCCAAGTTAGTGCACCTGCTGTGATGCTTGAAACTTTACCAAGGGCTTTAAGACTTGATGATGAGTTTAAGCTTTTGGTGCAAGTATTTAAGGTAGATGATGATGTAAAAAATGCAAAACTTAAACTAAAAACAAAAAATTCACTCATAAATTTTGAAAACGATGAAATTTTGATTGATTTTGGCAATGAAAAAAGCAAAGATATTTATGTTAATGCAAAAGTAAATTCAAACAAGCTTGGAGTGGAAGAAATAGAGTTAAGTTTAAATGTAAAAGATTACACCTATACTCAAAATACGCAAATTGATATAAAAGCTATAAATACCATTACTTATGAGGGTAAATCTTTTAAAATTCCTGCAAATACTTCTATGGAGTTTAAAATTACACAAGATTATATTAATCCAGTGGCGTTTTTGAGTGTGAGTTCTAAGCCTATTTTGAATATAAATCATAGACTAAAATACTTGCAAAATTATCCTTATGGATGTATAGAACAAAGCACTTCAGCAGTTTTACCACAACTTTTTTTGCAAAAACTTGATCAAGGAGCAAATGAACAAAAAAATATCAACAATATTAATACATTGTTAAGTAAATATGCAAATTTTCAAACTGCTAATGGTGGTTTTGCTTATTGGCAAGGACTTAAAGATTCTGATGCTTGGGGAAGTAACTATGCAGGTATGTTTATGATTTTGGCTAAAGAAAGAGGCTATTATGTGAGTGAGGGAATGTTTAAAGCATGGCTTGATTATCAAAAACGCTATGTTTTAAAAGCTCAAACAAATAAAGAAATTAGAATAAATTCTTTATATCTTTTAGCTTTAGCCAAAGAGCCAAATTTAAGCATAATGAATGCTATTTATGAAGATAGTGCTTATTTGCAAAGCTTAAACAATGTAAGTCTTTGGCAACTTAGCGCAGCTTATAAATTAGCAGGTTTTGATGAGGTAGCTTTAAATATAGCTAAAAACTTAAGCACAAAGCCTGATGAAAAAACTAATTACACTTATACTTATGGATCTTTTTTAAGAGATGAAGCTATTATTGCAAATGCGTATAAAATAATCTATGGTAAAGATAATGATGAATTATTAGATGATATTAAAAAAACTTTAGAAAGCCAAGCTTGGCTTAGCACTCAAAGCACAGGCTATGCTTTATATGCTTTGGCAAATAGCTTTAGTGATGAAAGCTCTAAAGTTATCAATGCAAGAGTAAAAATTAATGGTGAGAGTAAAAAGCTCAATGCAAGTTTTTCTAAATTTGAGTTTAATCAAGGCAGTGCTTTGATAGAAGCTAAAGAAGATACTTTTGTACATTTTGGAGTAGAGGGTATTAAAAAAGGTATTGCTGAGCCTTTTGCACAGCGTATGTATATAGAAAGAAGTTTTTATGATGAAAATGGAAATGAAATAGATGAAAGTGCTATAAAAAGCTCTCAAATTTTTTATATGAAATTAAAAATATCAAATAAAAATTATCCAGGTGCTTCTAATATAGCTTTAACTCAAATTTTACCAAGTGGGTGGGAAATAGTGCATGATCTTTTAGATGATGAAACTCCTGATTTTGTGAAAAATTCTTATTATGATTTTGTTGATATAAGAGATGATAAGATCATGTATTTCTTCCCTTTATATTCTGATGAATCAAGAGAATTTTTTGTGAAATTAAGTGCTGTTACTCCGGGTGTTTATACTTTGAGTGGAGCTTATGCTGAAGCAATGTATGACAATGCCTATAGAACTTTAAGTGAGAGTAAAAAAGTCAAAGTAGTGCAGTGAAAATTAAAATAAGCCTTGCGATATGCTTTTTAAGCCTATGTTTTTACATGGGCTTGATTTATTTTAGTTTTGATAGCAAGGATTTATTTAAAGGCACTTATAGTAAGGTTTTGCTTGATAAAAATAAAGAAATTCTTAGTGTATTTTTAGATGCTAATGAACAATGGCATTTAGAGAGTGAGTTTATACCGCAAAAATTAAAAAGTGCAGTTATTTTATATGAAGATAAAAATTTTTATTCTCATTATGGAGTAGATTTTTTAGCACTTATAAGAGCTTTTAAAAATAATCTTTTTTCAAGTAAAAGAAGTGGTGCAAGTACAATTTCTATGCAAACAATCAAACTGCTAGAGCAAAACAAACGCACATATTTTAATAAATTTAATGAAATCATCAAAGCTTTTGCTTTAGAAAGTGCTTATGAAAAAGATGAAATTCTAAAGCTTTATTTAAACAATACTCCTTATGGAGGAAATTTAGTAGGTGTTGCAAGTGCTGGTTTGTTTTATTTTGAAAAAGATTTAAAAGATCTTACTTGGAGTGAAGCAGCTTTGCTTGCTGTGCTTCCTAATAATCCGGGTTTAATTAATCTTGAAAAAAACAAAGATAGACTTTTAAAAAAACGTAATGCCTTACTTGATAGGCTTTTTGAAAAGGGATATTTTTCTAAAGATATTTTAACTCTTGCAAAGGCTGAAAAACTTCCTAGCTTTAAAGCAAGAAAAAACTTAGCTCCGCATTTAGCGCGTAGGCTTTTAGTAGATAAAGAAAAAATCATTTCTAGTATAGATAAAAAGATTCAAATCAAATTCGAAGAAAAAGCCAAAGAATATTCTTATAAACTACAACAAAAAGGCATAAAAAATTTAGCTATATTGTTAGCAGATACCAAGACAAATAAAGTTTTAGCTTATGTAGGCTCTAATGATTTTTATGATTTTGCAAGTTTTGGTCAAGTTGATGGGGTGATAGCAAAGCGTAGTGTGGGTTCAACTTTAAAACCTTTACTTTTTGCTTTTGCCATAGATGAAGGGCTTATAGTGCCTGAATCTTTAGTGCTTGATGTGCCTACATTTTTTTCCAATTTTGCTCCACAAAATGCAAATAAAAAATACCATGGTTTTATTAGCGTAAAAGAATCTTTACAAAAATCACTTAATATTCCTTTTGTAAGCTTACTTGCAGAATATGGGTATGAGAAGTTTTTTTATAAACTCAAAGATATTTTAGATTTTGAAGATGAAAATTTTAAAAAATATGGACTTTCTTTGATTTTGGGTACAAAAGAGTTTAGTTTAGAAGATATGGTAAAAATTTATCTAGGACTTGGAAATTATGGAAATTTTAAAGAGCTTTTATATGAAGAAAATGCATTTACTAAAGAAGATAAAAAACTTATTAGTGATGGAGCAAGCTTTTTAACCTTGCAAACTTTAAAGGATTTAGATAGAGTGGGTTTGAAACAGTATGATTTTAATACTATCATCTCTTGGAAAACAGGCACAAGTTATGGCAGAAAAGATGCTTGGGCTATAGGAACTTCTCCAAAATATACTTTAGGAGTATGGGTTGGAAATTTTAATGGCGAAGCAAATGCAAATTTATATGGTGTAAGTATAGCAGGGGAATTGTTTTTTGAGCTTTTAGCTTTACTTGATAGAGTTAATTTAGAATTTGAAAAACCTAATGATTTAGTTACTATCAAAATTGAAAATCAAACAGGATATAGATATGATTATAAATTTGGCTTTAAAGAAGTACTTTACCCACAAAGTGCAAATATCTTAAGAACTTCACCATTTTTAAAAGAAGTTTTTATGTACAAAAACAAAGAAGTTGATTCTTTAGATAAAAATTTTATTCACGCAAAGAAAAAGATTATATTAAATTTACCTTCTAACGCTCAAGCTTTTTTTGCTAAAGAAAAACAAAATTTACAAAGTTCTAACCAAAATTTAAAAATCATATATCCATTAAATAATCTTAATATTGTTTTGCCAAAAGACTTAAAAAGTAAGCAAAAACTACTGGTAAAACTTGTAAATCCTAAAAAAGAAAAGCTTTTTTGGTATTTAAATCAGGAATTGATTTTCGAAGGTAAAGAAGAGGCTTTACCTTTAGACTTAAAAAAAGGTAAATATACTCTTAATATTATTAGTGAGACCGGAGAAGCTGAATTTATTACTTTTAATATATTTTAAACAAAAATAAGAAAAAATTATTGCTAAAAAACGCGTATCCCCCCCCCATTTTATAGGCTTTAGTGTAAAAAAGTAAAGTTTTATAATTTTGTTTAAAATAATAAATAAAATTATAATAATTTTTATTATTTTTTAATAAAAAAGATTTATAATAACAAAAAATTTTTACCACTTAATATCTAAGGAGAAAAAAATGCGTAATTGGAGTCTTGGTGCAAAGATTGTTGCTATAACAATCATTACAGTAATTTTAATTTTAAGCATATTATCTTTGCTTATTATTAATAGGTCTACTACTATTTTAAACTCACAGATAGAAAATACATTAACAGCTTCTGTGCATCGCTATGGAAATCAAGCTGAAGCTTCTATAAAATCTTTATTTGTAAGCGCTATAGGTACTCAAAGAACTTTAAATAATCTTATTTCAGAAGGTGCCATAAATCCAAAAAGAATAGAAAATATTCTTGGAGAGGCTATTGATGCTAATAGAGAGATTGCTTATGGTTATTATTTTTTGCAAGATGGAACAGCATATAGAAATTTAGGTGTTGATGATAAATATTTTACAAACCAAAATGAATTTATGATTTTAATGCGTGATGCTGATATTGTAAATTCTGGTGGTATGGAAACTTTGGCAGCAAGCGAAGAGGTTGCAAGTACTCAAGCTATTAAAAATTTAATGAGCGGTGATAAGCTTTATTTTGGTGAGCCAAGATGGTATAACATTCATGGAAATAAATTTCTAGGACTTAATGTTGCTGCGCCTATAACAGATAAAAAAGGTAAAGCAATAGGTGTTGTTGGTATGCTTTTTGATCTTAAGCCTATTGCTACGTTTTTAAATGATTCATCAAGATCAATTTATCAAGGAGCAAGAAGAATTTTAATAGCAAGCAATGGCGTTATAGCTACACATCCAAATGCAGATTTTGTGACAAAGAAAATTACTGAAGTAAATAAAAATGCATCACATGTAGTTGAAGCACAAAAAACTATTCACGCTGGAGCGATTGACTATAAAGCAGATGATGGCGGTGAATATCATGGTGCTATAAGAGTATTTGAAGTGTGGCCAAACACCGGAATTCATTGGGCTATGTTGGCTATTGTTCCAAATGAATCTGTATATGCACCTATCGTGGATTTAAGGAATATTATTTTAGTTAGTTCAGTTATAGCAGTGATTTTTATTGTGATTGTTATTAGCACTTCAGTAAAAAGAATTGTTTCCATAAGAGTGCAAAGATTGCAAACTCACTTAATGAAATTCTTTAAATATTTAAATCATGAAGCTTCGACAGTTGAAGTTTTAACTCCTAGATATAATGATGAGCTTGGAAAAATGGCGTTAATGATTAATGACAATGTTCAATATATTCACACATGTTTAGAAAAAGACGATATAACCGTGCAAAATATTTTAGAAGTTTCTTGTGATATAGAAAAAGGACATTTTACTCAAAGAATAGAAGCAAATCCTGTTAATCCAAAGCTTGTAGAACTAAAAGAAGTACTAAATAAAATGCTTGATGATATGCAAATGAAAATTGGTAAAGACTTAAATGAAATAGAAAGAGTATTTGCTAGTTTTCAAAATCTTGATTTTTCAGATAAACTTGATAATGCAGAAGGTGAGATAGAAAAATCACTTAATGCAGTTGGTGCAGAAATTAGAAAAATGCTTCAAACTTCTTTAAATCAAGGAGAAGTATTGCAACAAAAAGCTGATTCATTAAAAGAAAGCGTTACTCAACTTAATGAAGGAGCGCAAAAACAAGCTGATTCTTTACAAGAAAGTGCGGCCGCAGTTGAAGAAATGAGTGCTTCTATGAATGCAGTGGCAGCAAGAACTGAAGAGGTTATTAAACAAAGTAGTGATATTAAAGATGTAACTGATGTTATCAGAGATATTGCAGATCAAATTAACCTACTTGCATTAAATGCTGCTATTGAAGCTGCACGTGCAGGTGAGCACGGACGTGGCTTTGCTGTTGTTGCTGATGAAGTCAGAAACCTAGCAGAAAGAACTCAAAAGTCTTTAGGTGAGATTGAAGCTAATACTAATATCTTAGTTCAATCTATTAATGAAATGGGTGAGAGTATTAAAGAGCAAGCTTTAGGGATTTCACAAATCAATCAAGCTGTTTCAGTAATAGATGGTTTAACTAAAGAAAACTCACAAATTGCACATGCAACTAATTCTGTAGCAAATGAGGTTGATTTAATGTCGGCTGAAATAGTGGCAGATGTTAGAAGAAAGAAATTTTAAAAAACTACCCTTTAAAGGGTAGTTTAATTTATAAAATACTCTTGAATTTTGTTTTTATCTTCAAAGGCCATACTTTGAAAAATTTTATCTTTAAAGCCTATTTTGTATTTTGTATTATTTTGAGTTTTAGCATAAGTTAGGGCTATGCTAAATGCAAGATCAAGATCTTGAGGATTAATGTTTTCATCCACTAAAGAATAAGCACCTATTAAATCAAAGAGTTTTAATTCTTCATATTTTTGAGTTTTTAATTCTTTTAAAAATTGATTTTCTAGCTCATTTCTACCTATTATCATTTTAGAGCCATTTGGAAGTCTTAAATGACGTCCGTATTTTAAAAGTTGTGCATCATTAACTTGCATATTTTTATCAAATTTAATGAAATCTTTGATTTTATTTGAAAAACTCTCAAGTGTAAGCAAGCATCCACCACCTGGACTTTCAAAATCTTCAAAACCAAATTTGGCAGCTAGTTCAAGTTGTCTTTTTCTGCTTCTTCCGCTGATGTTTTCTAACTTTTCTCTATCAACCCAACCCTCACGTTCGGGCTTAGTTAAAGGTAAATTTTTAGCACACATTGGACGCAAGATTAAATCTTCTTCATCAAGAGCTAGTTTCTTTACCTTGGCCATAGCATCATTTCTTTGGCTCATAGGACGTTGACCAACTACTTCTCCTGTGATGATAAAACTTGCATTTTCATCTTTCAACATAGAAAGAGCGGTTTTAAACATAAAAGCATGGCAATCTATACAGGGGTTAAAATGTTTTCCATAGCCATATTGAGGATTAAATAAAACTTCTTGTAAGTATGCATTTCTCACATCTATCATCTCAAAACTAGCCCCTGCCATAGCAGCGCGTTTTGCCATGAGTTCGCTTTTATCACTTGTGCCACCAAAGCCTATATTGATATTTAAAGCTTTTACTTCTATACCTTGAGAGCTTATGAGTTTTATAGCAAGCATAGAATCAAGCCCACCACTAAAAAGTGCTAATGCTTTCATTTTTTCCTTTCGAAATTTTTGGCATATTGTAATAAATGTTTTTTAATTTTTATACAAGTTTTTATTTAAAAAACTTCTTCTTCAAAGTTATGATGAATTGCTTTTTTATCTTTTATATTTTTTTGCAATCTACTTAAAAATAATTCTAAGCTTTCCTCATCATCTAAAAATTGTATATTTTTTAAAACTTCCATTAGATGATTAAAAAATTTTTCATCGTTTTGATAGTTTTTTTTGATTTTTTCTAAATTTTGATTGAGTAAATTATAAATTTGCTTTTTAAGTGCTTGCTTTAAGTTTATATTTTTTAATTTATTAAAATAAGCAAAATTAATTTTGCAAATAGCATATAAAAATTCTTCTAAATTGCTTAAAATTTTAATATTTTCAATCTCATAAAGTTCTCTTATACTAGGATCATTAAAGTCTTTTTGTTCTAAAATAGCCTTAGCAATATCTTGATGTAAGAAATATTCTTTTGCGCTTAAAAGTTTAAAAAGTCCTATGGCTTTTTGGTTTTCATATAAAAATTTCAAAAGCTCCAACTCGCTTATATTATTGATTTTGCTTTGTTTGATGGGAATGGTAAAGTTTATATTTTTTCTTATATTTTTAGAAAGTTTTATATCGTTAACATTTACCCCTAAAAGATTTGCTACTAAGGTAGTGTAGGAATTTGCTATTAAAGGTTCAAGGCCAAAAGTGTATTTTTGCACCTCTTCTAAGGCTTTTTGCTTACTAAGTGCTGAGTTTAAATCAAAATTTGTGATTAAGCTTCTTATATAAAATTCTCCAAGTTCTATACCTTTTTCTAAAATATTAAAAAGTAATTTTTCTTGATGGCTTGCTACGAGTTCAGCTGGATCTTTTCCACCTTCTATTAAGACTACTTTTCCATCAATTTTTGCTAAGCTTAATAAATGCGCTGAACGCACAGCTGCATTAAGTCCTGCGTTATCATTATCAAAGCACAAAATCACTCTTGCTTCTAGTCTTTTTATTAAAGGTATGTGATTTTCTCCTAAAGCTGTTCCTAAAACCGCTACAGCATTTTTAAATCCTGCTTTATGAAAGGCTATAGCGTCCATATAACCCTCGCAAATTATCATTTCTTTTTGCTTATAAATAGCATCTTTTGCTAAATTGAGTGCATAAAAAACGCGTGATTTGTCAAAAAGTTTACTTTGGGGTGAATTAACATATTTTGCCATATTGTTTTCATCTAAAGTTCTACCACCAAAACCTATGAGTAAATTTTTATGATCATAAATACTAAAAGTAATGCGGTTGATAAAACTTGCATAAGCACCATTTTCATTTTGTTTTATTGCACCTACTTCTAGGGCTTCTTCTTGAGTGATTTGTTCATTTTGTAAAAGTCTTAGTGTTTCATTAGAGCTTGGTGCAAATCCTAGTTCAAAGGTTCTAATATCTTCATCATTTAAACCTCTTTTATAAAGATAAACTAAAGCTTCTTTATTTTTAGCTAAATTTTGTTTATAAAAAGCATTAAGAATAGGTAAGATATGGATGATGGATTTTTTGTTATCTTGTTTTTGTGAGGTGTAAGTAAGTGAAAAATTACTCCACGAAGCGACTTTTTCCACTGCTTCAACAAAGTTTAATTTCTCATAATCCATTACAAATTTAAAAACATTACCCCCAGCCTTACATGCAAAACAATGATAAAATCCTTTAATGGAATTAATATGCATACTAGGATTTTTATCATCATGAAAAGGGCAAACGCATACATAGCTTGAGCCTTGTTTTTTCACTTCAACATAGTGAGCTATGATATCAACAATATCTGTTTTTTGTAAAAGTTGTTCTATACTTGCTTGTTCTATCATCTTTAAACCTTAAAGAAAATTATATAAGCATTTAGCTATAATTGTTATAAATTTGAAAATTAAGTTGCAAGGTTATGGATTTTTTCTTTGTAGAATACCGCGATCCTTTATTTGGTCTTATTGTTTTAACCGCTTTAGTTTTTATCATAGCTAGCTCACATTATATATGGCGTATTTTTGCAAATAAGGACCAAAAAAGCAAACTTGATCGCTTTGTAAAAAAATTTGAAATTAACTCTACACATCAACAAATTTTAAAAAATGCTAATTTAAGCATTGAAAATTTAAATTTTTTAGCTCAAATTTTTACTAAAAGTGGTGAATTTGAAAAAGCTGTAGGGATTTATCTTATAGCTTTGCAAAAATCAAATGAGGCAAGCCAAAAAGAGTTTATCTTTTTTTCGCTAGCACAAGTTTATCTAAAAGCAGGATTTTTAGAGCGTAGCGTAGAAGCTTTATTGAATGCTTTAAAAATCAAAGCACGCAATAAAGAAAGCTTAAAACTTTTGAAAATTGTTTATTTAAAACTTAAAGATTATGATAAGGTTTTAGATGTTTTAGAATGTTTGTTTGAGCTAGGAGAAAATATATATGCAGAAAAAGCTTTAATAAAGGCTTTGAAAATTCAAACAAGCTCTAAAGAGCAAGAGCAAAAAATAAAAGAAATTTTAGCTTTAAGTAAGAATAATGAGTTTATTTTAAGACTTTGCTTTTTGCATTATAAAGACAAACTTACTCAAATGCCTAAATTTGAAAATATCATTGATTTGCTTAATGAATGCAAAAGCCCGCTTAATCTTGAAGATGAAAAATATCATGAGTTTTTTTATGCAAAAAATTTAAGTACAAAATCTATTTCTATCAAAAATCATAAACTAAAAATTTTAAAAATTTTAAATGATAATGAGTTAAGTGCAAATCTTAGCTTTACTTATGTGTGTAATAATTGTAAAAATCAAAGTCCTTTGTTTTTTTACCATTGTCCATTTTGCTATGAATTTGGAAAATGTGAGATTTATTATGAGGTAAAAGCTTGAAAAATATTGAAATTTATACTGATGGCTCTTGTTTAAACAACCCTGGTTTTGGAGGGTGGGCTTATGTTTTAACTTATAAAAATTACCAAAAAGAACAAAGTGGGGCTTGTGAGAATACAACAAATAATCGTATGGAGTTAATGGCTATTATAGAGGCTTTAAAAGCTTTAAAAGAACCTTGTGAGGTAAAATTATACACAGATTCAAATTTAATGGTGCAAAGTATTAATGAGTGGCTTGAAGGTTGGGTAAAAAAAGATTTTAAGGGTAAAAAAAATATTGATCTTTGGAAAGAGTATTTAAAAGTAGCTAAAGATCATAAAATAACTGCTTTTTGGATCAAAGCACACAATGGCCATGAATTAAATGAGCGTTGTGATGAGCTAGCAAGAAATGCAGCCTTAAAGCTCCAAGAAGAAAGGTCAATAAATGCTTAAAAAACTCCAAGAAAGACTAAACTATCATTTTAAAAATGAGCAATTACTCATCGAAGCTTTGACGCATAAAAGTTACAAAAAGCCTTATAACAACGAAAGATTAGAGTTTTTAGGTGATGCGGTGATGGATTTAGTGGTAGGGGAGTTTTTGTTTTTTAAATTTCAAAAAGACTCAGAAGGGAACCTTTCTAAGCTTAGAGCAGCTTTGGTGAATGAAAAATCTTTTGCAACCTTAGCGCAAAAACTTGATCTTGGAACATGTATTTTTATGTCTATTGCAGAAGAAAACAACGATGGACGCAATAAGCCTTCCATACTTTCTGATGCTTTTGAAGCACTAATGGGAGCTTTGTATTTAGAAATAGGTTTTGAAAAAACTAAAAATATAGCATTAAATTTGCTTAATGAAGTTTATCCGCATATTGACACGCAAAGTTTGTTTAAAGATTATAAAACAAGATTGCAAGAAATTACACAAGCAAATATGGCGGGCACTCCTGAGTATATTGTAGTAAAGGCTTTTGGGCCTGATCATAAAAAGCAATTTGAAATTGCAGTAAAAATTCAAGGCATAGAAGTAGCAAGATCTACAGCAGGTAGTAAAAAAGAAGCCCAGCAACAATGTGCTAAAATCGCACTTGAAAAATTAGGAAAACTATGAATAGCTTTGGAGTAAGATTTAAATTTACAAGCTTTGGCGAATCTCATGGTCAAGCTATAGGTTGTGTGATAGATGGTATGCCAGCAGGGGTGAAGTTTGACTTTGATTTTTTACAAGAAATGCTAGATAAAAGAAAACCAGGTCAAAATAAATTTAGTACTCCTAGAAAAGAAGAAGATAAAGCTCAAGTTTTAAGTGGAGTTTTTGAAGGTTATACAACAGGAACTCCTATAAGTGTTTTGGTGTATAATGAAAATACACGTTCAAAAGATTATGAAAAAGATGTATTTCGTCCAGGGCATGCTGATTTTACTTATTATCACAAATATGGTATTAGAGATTATAGAGGTGGTGGAAGAGCTAGCGCTAGAGAAAGTGTAGCAAGAGTAGCAGCAGGAGCTTTAGCTTGTATGCTTTTAAAAGAGTTTGATATAGAAATAATGAGCGGAGTTTTTGGAGTAGGAAGTATTGATAGTAAACTTAGCAATGATGAGTTTGATTTTGATTATGCTAAAAATAGTGAAGTTTATGCTTTAGATAAAAATTTAGAACAAAACTTTAAAGATGAAATTTTGAAAGCCAAAAAGGCTAAAAATAGTATAGGTGCAAGAGTTTTTACTAGAGTAAAAAATCCTATCAAAGGCTTAGGTGAGCCTTTGTATGATAAACTTGATTCAAAACTTGCTCATGCAATTATGGGTATAAATGCGGTTAAAGCTGTAGAAATAGGAAGTGGTATTCAAAGTAGTTATATGAATGGAAATGAAAATAATGATGAATTAAAATATGGAGTGTTTTTAAGCAATCATAGCGGAGGATTGTTGGGTGGAATTTCTAATGGAAATTTTATTGATATAAAAACATATTTTAAACCAACCCCTTCTATATTTTTGCCCCAACAAACACAAAATATTCAAGGAGAAAATATTATACATGAGTTAAAAGGTAGACACGATCCTTGTGTAGGTATAAGAGGTAGTGTTGTAGTAAATGCTATGGTAGCGGTTTGCATGGCCGATGCTTTACTTTTAAATGCAAGCTCAAATTTGCAAAATTTACAACGTATTTATGGAAAAAATAAATAAAAATTTAATACTTGTTTTGATATGATGATAAAATATCTTTAAAAAGGGAGCAATATGAAAAAAAATATCGTATTTTTTGAAGTTAGAGGTGGTAGTGACAAAGGTGAAGATGGCCATAGAAAAGATACTATGCCTATGGTAAATGCTTTAAAAGAACAAGGTTGGAATGCTGAGGTTATCTTCTTTGAAGTAGAAAAAAAAGATGAAATTTATGAATATGTAAAAAATAATGCTGATGCTTATGTTTCTAGAATCAACCCAGGAAATTTAAAAGAAGAAAATGAGTATTTTGATATGCTTAGAAAACTTTGTGCAAATGGGGTTATAGGCATGCCTCATCCTGATGCGATGATAGGATATGGTGCTAAAGATGCTTTGACTAAGCTAAATAAAACTGCTTTAGTACCTGAAGATACTTATGCATATTATGATATTAAAACTTTTAAAGAAAGTTTCCCAAAAACTTTAGCAAAAGGTGAGAGGGTTTTAAAACAAAATCGTGGCTCAACTGGAGAGGGAATTTGGCGTGTTAGATTGATAGATGAGCTACCAGTAGGGGCTGTGAGCGTGCCATTAAACGCAAAAATCAAATGTACAGAAGCTAAAGATAACCACACAGAAGAAAGAGAGCTTGGTGAGTTTATGGATTTTTGTGAGCAATACATTGTAGGCGATAATGGTATGCTTGTAGATATGACTTTCTTACCGCGTATTAAAGAAGGTGAGATTAGAATTTTAATGCTTTATCATACTCCAATTTATGTAGTGCATAAAAAACCTGCAGAAGGTGCTGATGCATTTTCTGCTACACTTTTTTCAGGTGCAAAATATAGATATGATGAACCAAAAGATTGGCAAGAGTTGGTAGATTGGTTTTTAGCAACATTGCCAGAAATTCGCTCAAAACTTGGAAATTACGATATTCCTTTGATTTGGACAGCGGATTTTATCTTAGATACAGATGAAAATGGTAAAGATAAATATGTTTTAGGTGAGATTAATTGCTCTTGTGTAGGATTTACTTCTCCTGCTGAATTTGTTGAGCCGATTGCTAAAAAAGTAGCTCAAAATATTATTAATATCGTAAGTAAAAACTAACCCTTGTTTAAACAAGGGTTTTTAACTCATTATGCTTTTAACTATACTTTATATTATCGGAATTACCGTTGATGCAATGACAGGAGCTATTGCTGCAGGAAGGCATAAAATGGATCTTTTTGGAGTGATATTTATAGCTTTAGTAACAGCCATTGGTGGAGGTTCGATTAGAGATATTTTACTTGATCATCATCCACTAACTTGGATCAAAACTCCTGAGTATGTGATTTTAATTTGTGTTGCAGCTATGATTACAACAAAAATTGCTAAATATGTTATAAGGCTTGAAAAACTTTTTTTGATTTTAGATGCTATAGGTTTGGTTGTTTTTAGTGTTTTAGGTGCACAAATTGCAATAGAAATGGGATATGGTTTTATAGTGGCTGTGAGTTCAGCTGTGATTACTGGTGTGTTTGGTGGGATATTAAGAGATATATTATGTGCTAGGATACCACTTGTGTTTCAAAAAGAAATTTATGCAGGTGTTGCTATATTAACAGGGGCTTTGTATTATATATTGTATATTTTGGGTGTAGATGAGTTATGGGTAATTCTTGCTTCGTTGATTGTAGGAACTATAGCAAGGCTTTTGGCAATATACTATGGCTTAAGTTTGCCTATATTTTCTTTTAAAGATGGGGAAAATAAAGAAGGTTAAAATTCTATCTTATAGACTCTTAAAGGATAAGCTTCATTATCTACAATATTTTCAATAAAAATTCCATCATACTTTTCATAAAATCCTACAAGCTCTGTTAGTAGGTAAAATTTATTTATATTCTTTGTTTTTAAATCATTTTTTATAAATTTTAGCAATTGACTAGATATTTTATTTCCTCTATAATTTTCTTCAACATATAAAGCACATAAATTTGGTTCTAAATCTTTTCTTTTGTGAAAATCATTTTGTATAATCCCAGCTCCAGCTATGATTGTATTTTTATCTAAAACCAAATACCACTGAGGAATTGTTTGGCTATTAAAACTATTTTTTATACTTTTAAAATAAATCTTTTCATCAATGCCCCATTTTTCAGAAAACCATTTAGAAGCTTTTATTAATAGGTCTTTTTTATTTGATATATTAATTATACGCACAAATAAAAAAAACTCCTTATGGGAATGAAATTTATGATATTTTTATATTAGAATTTAAAAGAGTGGTGACCCATACGAGACTCGAACTCGTGTTACCGCCGTGAAAGGGCGATGTCCTAACCGCTAGACGAATGGGCCAATTAAATATAAATAAGAAATGAAATTATATCTTATTTAATTTAAAAAAAACTTAATTACTTAATAAAGCGTAAGTAAATATATCCAAATACACCAGAAGCTAATGAAGCTAATAAAATTGCAAAGTTATCCACAAAATTAAATATATCACTAACTTCATAAGCAAGTGCATCTATAAAAAAACTCATCGTAAAACCTATACCTGTAAGTATGCAAACTCCATAGAGCTGTTTAAAATTTGCATCTTTTGGTAATTTTGCAAGTTTAAATTTAATTGCCATATAAGCAAATCCAAAAACACCGAGTTGTTTTCCGATAAAAAGTCCTAAAAATATACCCATGCTTACACCACTAAATAGCATATGAGTTTGGATTTTAGAAAGATCAACCCCTGCGTTAGCAAAAGCAAAAATGGGAAGTATGACAAAAGCAATCCAAAATTTTAATCCATGTTCGATTTCTTCCAATAAAGCATGATTATTTTTTGTATATACAGGAATAAATAAAGCGGTAATAATACCGGCTAAAGTCGCATGAACTCCACTTTTTAATACACTAAGCCAAAGTAAAGTGCCAAGTATATAGTAAAAAGATTTTCTTTCATTACCTAGACGATTTAATACAAATAAACCTATAATGCAACAAAATGCTACAAAAAAAGCCAAAGTAGAAAGTTCGCTAGTATAAAAAATAGCAATGATTAAAATAGCTCCTACATCATCAAAAATTGCTAAAGACACTAAAAATATTTTTAAAGAACTTGGTATGCGTTGTTTTAACATGGCAAGTATAACTAAAGCGAAGGCGGTGTCAGTAGCTGTTGGTATAGCCCAACCCTTTAAAACATAAGCGTCGTTAAAATTAATAGCGCAAAATATTAAAGCAGGTACTACTATACCACCTATAGCAGCCATTAAAGGTAGAGTGATATTGCTAAGAGTTTTAAATTCACCTTGAACAAATTCTTTTTTTAATTCAAGTCCTATAGCAAAGAAAAAAATTGCAATAAGCCCATCATTAATCCATAGTAATGAGGGTTTAAATAACTCCCATACTCCTACTTTTATACCCATTTCCACGCTAAGAAAATCCATATAATGTTGTCCATAGGGACTATTTTTAAGCATAAGAGCAAGGATTGTTGCTCCTAAAAGCAATAACCCTCCTAATATTTCTAATGATAAAAATTTTTGATAATTCTTAATTTTCATTTTTTAAAGTTATATATAAGTTTTAGATAAAAATATCCTATTACAGCACTTAATAGTGAAGCAACTAAAATGGCTAATTTATCCGAATATGCGAAAATATTGCTGTTTTGATAAGCTAATCCATCTATAAAAAAGCTCATCGTAAAACCTATGCCTGTAAGTATACAAACTCCATAGAGTTGTTTAAAATTAACATTTTGTGGAAGCTTTGCTAGCCCCAATTTTATACTAATATATGAAAATAAAAATACTCCAATTTGCTTTCCTAAAAATAAGCCTAAGATAATTCCTAGGCTAACTGAAGAAAACATAAAGCCTGGATCCATATCTTTTAAATCAACTCCTGCATTTGCAAAAGCAAAAATAGGTAATATAAAGTAACTCACCCAAGGCGCTAAATCGTGTTCAATTTCTTTCAAAAATGATTTTCCATTTTTTGTCTCAAGTGGTATAAATAAAGCAGTAATCACACCTGCTAAAGTTGCATGCACTCCACTTTTTAACATACTTATCCAAAATACTATAGCTATGATGATATAAAAAGATTTTTTAGTAACATGGAAATGATTTAAGAGATAAAGTGCCAACATGCATACTAAAGCAGCAATCATAGCAAAAACCGATAGTTCGCTTGTGTAAAATAAAGCGATTACAATAATTGCACCCAGATCATCAAATATAGCTAAAGAAAGTAAAAATAGCTTTAAAGAACTTGGCACTTTTTTGCCTAAAAGCATTAAAATTCCAACTGCAAAAGCTACATCAGTAGCTGTTGGTATAGCCCAACCTTGTAAAGCAAAAGTATCTTTATAATTAAAAAATGCAAAAATTAAAGCAGGCACTATCATGCCACCAAGTGCAGCAAATACAGGTAGGGACATAGCTTTTATACTATTGAGTTGTCCTTTTGTAACTTCGTATTTTAGTTCAAGTCCTATAGCAAAGAAAAAAATCGCAATAAGCCCATCATTAATCCATAAAAGTAGAGGTTTAAAAATTTCTAAGCTACCTGCTTGAAATCCGAATGGAATATTTAAAAAATTGGTATATTGATCTGTTAAAGAGCTGTTTTGTAAAATTAATGCAAGTACAGTAAAAAATATTAGCAAAACGCCAGGAAAAGTTTCACTTTTGACAAGTGTATGAATTCTATGCATAAATCAAACCTTTTATTTTTACTAAAAAGGAGTATTTTAACATAAAAAGGTTTGATTTTTATATAAAAACTAATACAAAAAACTTTTAAACAGGTATAACGCGTATATTTGGGCTAAGTTCTTCTTGTAAAATATTTTCTATAGCATATAAGGTTGCGCCACTCCCACTTGAACAGCCACTACATGCTCCAAGATAGCGTATATATACATCTATATTTTTATTTTCACTTTTTTGTATATCAATTACTTCTAAATCTCCACCATCTCCGTGTAGCATTGGACGTACATCACTATCTAAAACAGCCTCTACTGCTTTTAATTGTTTAACCATGGTCATATCATCAAAAGTAATATCAGCTTTACTTTGATCTTTTAATCTTTCTCTTTCCATTTCAGCTCTAGTTTCAGCTAAAATATCTACAAGATAATAATCTTTTTTCTCATGTCCACCAGATTTTATACAAGATTTACAAAAAGCACCTGCTTTGGTAAATTGCGTGATTTCTTCTACTGTATGTAAATCATTTAGTTTAATTACTTCTTTGATAGTTCCAAGGCTTACCCTAGCACATTCACAAACTATGATTTGATCTTCAAAGTCCTCAGGATTAACTCCTTTGTAATGTGCTGCAGCTTGTTTGATAACATCATAAGCCATAACCGAACAATGCATTTTTTGCGGTGGTACTGCAGGGGTTTGCGGATTATCTCTCATAGCAAATTCAACATCTAAATTTGTAATTTTTACAGCCTCATCTACGGTTTTACCTATACAAAGATCAACCATAGTATCACTACTTGCTATTGCTGTACCACAACCAAAGCTTTTAAATTTCGCATCAATAATTTTATCTGTTTTTTCATCCACTAGCCAATAAAGTCTAACTGCATCACCACAGCTTTCGGCTCCAAAATCTGCAACAATAAGTTTTGCGTTTGCTTTTTGTGCATCTTCTTGTGTAAATTCTCCCATATGTCGAGGATTATTCATTCTATCTTGTACTTTTTGAGAATACTCATCCCAAATTGATCCGCCAATTAAATTATTCTTTGCCATTTTTTATCCTTTAAATATTTTCAGGCTTATATGCATAAGTACTTGAGATTGCTCTAAGTCTTTGTGTTGCTTTTTTTATTTGCTCTGCTGTATAATCAATTTCATCTTCTGTATTAAATCTTGATAAAGAAAGTCTTAGGGCAGTATGAGCTAAATCATTTTCAGCACCAATTGCTTCCATGATAGGATTACTCTCAAGTGCTTCGCTAGCACAGGCTGAACCAGTACTTGCTGCTATGCCATTTTTATTTAAATCCCAAAGCATAGCTTCGCCTTCTACGCCTTTAATGCTAGCTAAGATGGTATTAGGAACTCTTCTTGATCTATCTCCAACTACACTTGTATCAGGCATAGCTAAAATTAAATCTTCTAATTTATCTCTTAATCTTCTAATGTGTGAGTTTTCAAAATCAAGCATAGTATTTGCAATTCTTAAAGCTTCTGCCATTGCTATAATATACGGCACATTTAAAGTTCCACTTCTTCTACCACCCATATGCTCACCACCATGTAAAAGTGGAGTTAATTCTATATCTTTTTTAATATAAAGTCCACCTACACCTTTTGGGCCATGGAATTTATGTGCAGAAAATGAAGCAAAATCAACCCCAGTTTTTGCAAAATTAACCTTGATTTTTCCAACAGCTTGAGTTGCATCAGTATGAAATAATGCTCCATATTCATGAGCAATTTGAACCATTTCTTCTATAGGAAAAATCATACCAGTTTCGTTATTTGCCCACATAATACTCACTAGGGCAGTTTTATCTGAAATAGCTTCTTTTAGATCTTTTACACTAGAAACACCCTCATGATCAACGCCAAGCTCTATGACCTTAACCCCTAAGGATTTTAAAAACATAGCACTAGCAGCTACTGCAGGATGTTCCACGCTAGAAATGATTACTTCATTTCTATCACTATTTAAAATTCTATCAAAATACACACCTTTTAATACCCAATTAATACTCTCTGTAGCACAGGAAGTGATAATGATATCATCTAAATCACTTGCCCCAAGTCCTGTATAAAGTTTATCCATAGCTTCTTTTAAAGCAGGGTGAGTTGCACTACCCCATTGATGAAGGCTATTTGGATTACCATAATATTCTTTTAAAAAAGGTTTCATAAGCTCGTAAGCTTCTGGTGCAAGTTGTGTTGTTGCATTATTATCTAAATATACTTTCAAATTATACTCCTTTAATTAGGATAATTTTTATCTTTTTTGTTAATATACACTAAAATATTAAATTTAATATTAAATCAAGTAAGTTTTTAACTTGTGCAAAAATTTTTGTTATTATTTTAGCACAAGTTTAAGCCATAGCGTTTAAATAAGAGTGTAAAATTTTATTAATACTAGCTTGTTTTTTGCGATTTTCTAAAAATTGAGTATCTAAAAGTTCTTTTTGAGTATTGATTTTTTCAAGATCAATATTAGGATTGTTTTGATTGAATTCTTCTTTTAAAACTTCAATTTCTTTACTAACTTGTTCGCTATAAAGACTATAAATAGAACTTGAATTTGCAAATTCTTGCATGTTGATACTATGTTGATAGTTAATGTATTGTTGAAAAAAAACCGAAAGTTTATCTTCTGAAGTATTGTTTTTATCCACCCCATTAATATGCAAGTATAGATCAAAACTCATTTTTTCTTTATTGCTTTCACTTAGATAATCTTGCATACTCATTTGACCTCTCATGAGTTTTTGAAAATTTATATTAGAAGATATATCTAATTCAATAGGAGATAAAAAGAAATTAGCCTTTTGATGGTTTTGTTCTTTTAAATCATGGTAAATATAATTAAGCAATAATCCACTTTTAGAAACTGCGCCTTGACGGTTTAGATAAGGTTTTATAATAGGATTGCTAGCTGTGTTTTCTATGCTTGTATTAAAAGCAAAATCACCTATTTTATTATCAAGCATTAAAGTATTTAAATTTTTATTTGTCTCTTTTGCACTTTGTAGACTTTTAGCATTTTCATAAACTTTTAAAATTTTTCCTTCATAAGTATAACTATAGCCTTGATTTAACTCTGAAATTTGAGCTTTATTTAAAAAGCTATTATCATTTTTTTGAAATTCATGATTAATGGTTTTTAATGTATTATGATAAGTATTTAAAAGTCTTGGTAAGTCTATTTTATTATAGTTTAAATTCTCATCAAGCTTTATAAGTTGCTTTGAAATCTCTCTTATACTTTTTATGTTAATATCATAATCAAGAGGCAAAGCAGCTGTTTTATTAAGATCTTTTTCAAAAAAACCTTGCTCGTTGATTCTAAAACCAAATTCACTTGCATAGGTTATCTTGTAATCTAAATTAGAACCTTTGATATCAAGTAAATCACTTTTAATATTAGTATTTTCTTTTTTTTCTTCTGTGTGTTCAGTTTTTACAAAAGGATAATTTGCAAAATTCTGATATGGATTAACATTAGAATTTATAAACATAACTCTTCTCTTCAAAAATATTGCTTAACTGCAAAAAAGCAAAAGTTATGCCAAAATTTTTGAATCGAAGAGAAAATTTAAGCGTAAATGTCAAGTAATCCTGAACTAGTGCTAGGAGTAGTAGTTGGAGTAGGGTTTGCATTTACGCCTTCAAGTACTTGCATTACTGCATTTTCATTGGCTTCTATGGTTTTTTTCATCATAGTAGTTGCAATGTTAAGCATTAAACTTGCTTGATTGTTAGTAACTTCGCCCATAACATACTCCTTTTGTTTGGATTAGTAATATTATCGGCAAAGTTTGGTTAATATTAAGCTATATTGTAAATTTTTGATAAGTAATGATTGTGGGTGTTTTCTTTGGCTTCAAGCGTATCGATATAGTTTTTAAACTCATCCATATCTTTAAAAAGATTTTTCATTATAGTACTGATTTCGCTAGAGAAATTTTGAAGATTGCTTTGCGTTTTTAAATATCTCTCTATTTGATAAATTCTAGCAATCTCTCTTTCATATTCATCTTGAGTCATTCTTTTTGAGTTAAATTCCTCATTCAAAATCTTTTTATCATTAATAATAAAAGATTTTTTTTGATTATTGATTTTAAACTCAACTATAAAATTTTCTTTTGAAGCAATAATTTTTAAATATTTTAATTTAGCTTTACCTTCTAATAGATCAAAACATACACATTCTAAAAACATATGTGTAAAGATTTCTCTTTCAAAAATATTTTGACAAATATCAGTATATTTTAAACCTAAGTTTTGTTGGTGATCTAAAAATGCTACATTTGACATGATCCATCCTTTTTTCATGACTTTTTATCATGAAAAAAGCAAGAATCATTCCAATTATTGCATATCAATCATCTTAAGCATATTAATCGTGTCTTCAAATTCAAAGCTTTCTTCAGGATTTTGGCTTAGAAATTGTTGCATAAAATCTTTCTTGGTAATAGCTTGATCAAGTTCTTTATCAGTACCTTTTTGGTAAGCACCAATTCTAAGTAAAACCTCATTTTCTTTAAGCAAAGAATTTAAACGCTTAAATTTTCTAGCAGCTAGCTTGTGCTCATCACTAATAATATCTCCCATAACCCTTGAAGCTGAATTTTGTATATTTATAGGTGGATAAATTCCAAAGTCAGTGAGTTCGCGACTAAGTACTATATGCCCATCTAGGATAGATCTACTTTGATCGGCTATTGGATCACTCATATCATCTCCATCCACAAGCACGGTAAAAAAAGCTGTTATAGTACCTTTACCTTCTTCTTTTCCTGCACGTTCCATAAGCTGAGGTAAAAGACTTAAAACGCTTGGTGGATAACCTTTTGTTGTAGGTGGTTCACCTAGAGCTAGGCCTATTTCTCTTTGAGCCATAGCAAAACGCGTTACACTATCCATGATAAACAATACATCTTTACCTTGTTCTTTAAAATACTCAGCCACACTCATAGCGCAAAATGCTCCGTATTTTCTCATTAGCGCACTATCATCGCTTGTTGCAACGATAATCACGGTATCATCAAGCTTGCCACCAAGATTTTTTTGTATAAATTCAGGAATTTCTCTACCACGCTCACCGATTAAAGCTATGACTTTAATGGGAGCTTTGGAATTTTTTACTATCATGCCCATAAGAGTTGATTTGCCAACCCCACTTCCTGCAAAAATCCCAAGTTTTTGTCCTACCCCGCAAGTTAAAAGCGCATCTATTGTTTTAACACCTACTGGGAAAACTTCTTCTATTAAACCTCGTTTCATCGCATCGATAGGTGCACGCATAATAGGCATAAATTTACTTGCCTCAATCGGTCCTTTACCATCTTTTGGTCGCATAAAAGGATCAACTACTCTTCCCAAAAGTTCATCACTAACTCCTATTTGCATACCTGCATCATTAATAAAAGCACGATCACCTATTTTAAAACCTTCCACAAAACCAAAAGGACTCAAATAGCTTAAATTTTCATCTACTTCTACCACCATAGCCATAGCTTCTTTGCTCTCATCTTCACTAGAAACTATTTTAATGATATCACCTATGCTAGTTTTTAAGCCATTTATTTCTATACTAGTGCTTGAAATTTTAGTAATTTGCCCAAAAACGCTAGCAAGATTTTGTGAAGCAATTTTGCTACGAAGTTTTTCTAAGCCCATTAAAATCTGACCTGTTTTGCTGAGTTAATTAAGGTAAAAAATTCTTTTCTTGTTTTTTCACTTTTTAAAAAACTACCTCTTAAGGCTGAAGTGCTAGTGGTAGAATTTGCCTTTTGCACTCCACGCATTTCAACACACATATGTCTTGCTTCAATAACCACTCCAACACCTTTTGCACCTACATGTTCCATCAAAGCTTCTGCGATTTGTTCTGTGAGTTGTTCTTGAATTTGCAAGCGTCTTGCAAAAACTTCCACAAGGCGTGGAATTTTACTAAGCCCTACAACTTTTTTATCTGGTATATACGCAACATGTACGCGCCCAAAGAAAGGCAAAAGATGATGTTCACAAAGACTATAAAATTCTATATCTCTTACTAAAACCATTTCATTGTTTGAGCTTTCAAATAAGGCATCATTTAGTATTTGTTTTGGATCTTGTTTATAACCACTATTTAAAAATTCAAAAGCTTTAAAAACTCTTGTAGGAGTTTTTAAAAGTCCTTCTCTTTGTGGATTTTCTCCGATAATTTCTAACATATTTTTTACTGATTGTTCAAATTTTTCTTGCATTTTTTCTCCATCAAAAATTAAAATTTTAACATATTTTTATTTTTATATAAAGTGATAAGGAAAATTTTGGTATATTATCAAAAAATTTTATTTAAAAAGGGAAAATATTATGGAAGTTACAGCAAAACTAATTGATTTTGCAAATGCAAATGCTACTGTGAAAATCGCTCAAGGAGCTATTAAAGCAGAAGTTGAAAAATTAGCTAAAAAAGCATCTAAAACTATGAAAATGGATGGTTTTAGAGCAGGAAAAGTTCCTGTTGCTGCTATACTTAAAAGATATGAAAAAGAGCTTACAAGAGATGCGGAGCAAGATCTTTTAAGAAATGCTGTAGATGGTGCTTTAAAAGAAGTTAAAAAAGAGGCTAAAGATTTAGTAGGTGAACCATATTTTGAAAAATTTGATAGAAAAGATGGCGCTATTGAAGCTCAAATGGTATTATCTTTTAGACCAGAAGTAAAATTAGATGGATATGAAGAACTAATTCCAACTTATAATACACCAAAAGTAACTCAAAAAGAAATTGACGCAAAAAAAGAAGAATTATTAAAAAGATTTGCAACTCCTGAAGCGATTAAAGAGGCAAGAGCTTTAAAAGAAGGCGATTTTGCTAAATTTGATTTTGAAGGTTTTGTTGATGGTAAAGCTTTTGATGGCGGAAAAGCTCAAAATTATGTTTTAGAAATTGGTTCAAAACAATTCATACCAGGATTTGAAGAAGGTATGATTGGTTTAAAAGCAGGTGAGGAAAAAGATATTAATGTAACTTTTCCAAAAGAATATGGCGCAGCACATTTAGCAGGAAAAGATGCGGTATTTAAAGTAAAAATTCATGAAATTCAAGAACTTAAAATGCCTGAATTAAATGAAGAGCTTTTAAAAAGCTTGTTGCCTGAAGAAAAAGAACCAAGTGTTGAAAAATTAGACGCAAAATTAAAAGAGCAACTAAAAAATGAAAAAATCTTTAAACTTATCAATGATGAGCTTAAAAATCAATTTGCAGAAGCTTTGGTAGCTAAATTTGACTTTGTTTTACCAAGAAATATAGTAGAGCAAGAAACAGATATGCAATTTAGAAGCTCTTTAAGAACTTTAAGCGAAGAAGAATTAAAAGAATTTAAAGATGAAGCTAAATATAAAGAAAAAAGAGAAAGTTTTAAAGAAGATGCACAAAAAAGCGTAAAATTAACTTTCATTATAGATGAGTTAGCAAAACTTAGAAATGTTACAGTAAGTGATCAAGAATTAATCCAAGCGATTTATTTTGAAGCTTATAGATATGGCTTTAACCCACAAGAACATTTAGATAATTATAAAAAACAAGGTGCATTACCTGCAATTAAAATGTCTTTAATTGAAGAAAAACTTTTTGCTGATATTTTCAAAAAAAACGATAAAAAGAAAACTGAAAAAGAAAGTGAAAAATAATGAGCTCATACATACCTTATGTAGTTGAAAAAACAAGCAGGGGCGAAAGAAGCTATGATATATACTCAAGGCTTTTAAAAGATAGGATTATTATGTTAAGTGGTGAGATTAATGATGATCTTGCTGCTTCTATCGTAGCTCAGCTTTTATTTTTAGAGGCTGAAGATCCTCAAAAAGATATTTATCTTTATATTAACTCACCAGGCGGGGTTGTAACCAGTGGATTTAGTATTTATGATACGATGAATTATATTAAAGCTGATGTAAGTACTATTTGTATTGGTCAAGCTGCTTCTATGGGTGCATTTTTACTTAGTTGTGGTGCTCCAGGGAAAAGATTTGCATTGCCAAATTCAAGAATTATGATCCATCAACCACTAGGTGGTGCAAGAGGGCAAGCAACTGATATAGAAATTCAAGCAAAAGAAATTCTAAGATTAAAAGCAATTTTAAATGATATTTTGGCTAAAAACACCAAACAAAAACTCTCTAAAATAGAAAAAGACACTGATAGAGACTTTTTTATGAGTGCTGTGGAAGCTAAAGAATATGGCTTAATCGATAAGGTTTTGGAAAAAAGTTTTAAATAAGGAAAAACATAGCAATGTTAGATGATGATTTATTTGCTGATTTAAATTTAAGTAGTGATCCAACTCCAGCCAAAGAAGCTCCAAAAATTCAAAAAATTAGTGGAGGTGAATTTGAAAAATTTGCAAAGTCTATTTTGACTGAGCTTGTAAAAGATAATGTACCTCCAACACCAACTAATTATGGAGTTTATTTTCAAAAAATGCTTGAAGAGCGTCCGGTGGCTTTTAAGAAAAAAGTTAGCGAGATTATGGAATTTGAGCAAAATGATGATGGTATCAAACGTGCAAATATAGAGCAAGAAATCAAAAAAAGTTTTAGTTCTACTTCGGCATTATTGCAATACATTGCTATGATTTATAGGCATCTTGAAACAGTTAAAGATATGCTAAGAAGACGTAATTCAGAGCTTGCAATTAGCACAGGTAATTTAGCAGTTTCTAATGTAATTCACGCTCTTGAAGCAGATCTTTCAAGGTTTTCTAGCATTTTAGATAAATACTCAGATGAGATTAAAGAAAATTTTGATGAGGTTAGACAAACTTATAAACATATAGAAGAGCAAAGTGATTTTGACTCTAAATTTGGAGTTTATAATAAAAAATACTTTTTAGAAAATTTAGAAAAAAGCATTGAAAGTAATGCAAAATATAATTATCATACTTCCTTAATATTTTTTAGAGTAAAAGAAGAAATTCTTGAGCAAACTTATACTCAAAAAGAAAAAAATGCTTTCTTAAAAGGTGTGTGTAGGATTTTTAGTAAAAATGTCTCTTCAAGCGATATAGTAGCCCATTGTGGAAACAATGTCTTTGCTATGATGATTTCTCATACAAATTTAGAAAAAGCACAAGAAATATGCAATAAAATATTAGAATCTTTAGAAAATTCCAATTTTTTTCTAGCAGATAAAGAAATAGAAGTAGATGTTGAAGTGGCTATAAGTGCTGTTAATCAAGACAGCAAAAGCGAAGAATTAATAGAAAAATGTATTGAAGCTTTAAAAGATTCAGGAAAAAATTTAGAACCCTTTATAATAGTGGAAAAAGAAAAATGATAAGAGAGATAATTACCTATCCTAATCCAAGATTATTTTTAGAGTCAAAAAAAGTAGAAAATTTTGATAAAGACTTACATGTGCTTTTAGATGACATGTATGAAACAATGATAGCTAATAAGGGCGTAGGTTTAGCGGCTATTCAAGTTGATGTGCCAATTAGAGCTTTGCTTGTAGATATTGGTGATGAAGAAGGTAAGCAAAAAGAAGACAAGCAAACCCTTTTAGAAATTATTAATCCCATTATAACACCTTTAGATGATGAAAAAATTTCTTGCAATGAGGGTTGTTTAAGCATACCAGGTTTTTATGAAGATGTAATGCGTTATAAAAATATACAACTTGATTATCAAGATAGATTTGGTAAGCCACAAAGTTTACAAGCACATGATTTTTTAGCGGTGGCTATTCAACATGAAGTTGATCATCTTGATGGACATTTATTTATAGAAAAACTTTCTTTTTTAAAGCGCCAAAAATTTGACAAAGACTTTAAGAAAAAATCCAAAAAGAACAAATGAAAAAACTAAAATGTGCAAGTTTTTCTACAGAGCTTGATATTATCGATGTAGAATCAACTTTCACAAGAGGTTTGCCAGGTTTTAGTATAGTAGGTCTTGCAAATTCCACTATTAAAGAAAGCACAGAAAGAGTTAAGGCAACTTTATTAAGTCAAAATTTCAATTTTCCAGCACAAAAAATAACTATTAACTTAAGTCCTTCAGATATCCCTAAAAATGGCTCTCATTTTGACTTAGCCATTGCGATTTTGATTTTATTTCAAAAAGAAAATTTAGATGACTTTTTTGTTTTTGGGGAACTTGGTTTAGATGGAAGTATAAAAAGTACTGCTAGTTTATTTTCTATCTTGCTTTTTTTAAGTGCAAAAGTACAAAATGCCAAGGTAGTGGTGCCAAAAGCCATAGCACAAAAAGCTTCAATGATACCTAATTTAACAATTTATGCTTTGGAAAATTTAGTCCAAGCTATGGATTTTTTTAAAGAAAAAAATTATGAGAATTATCATATAAATAATGCTCATCCTTTATTTGAAAATGCCATAGAAATTAATAATCAAAAATATATAAAAAATTCTATTTACCCTTATGATTTTAAAGAAGTTAAGGGGCAAGAAAATGCTAAATTTGCTTGTATAATAGCAGCTTTGGGTATGCATAATATTTTATTTGAAGGTAGTCCAGGTAGTGGTAAAAGCATGTGTGCTAAAAGACTTCCTTTTATCATGCCACCACAAAGTTTGAAAGAAATTTTAGCTCAAAACGCCTATAAGTCATTAAATTCTTTAGATGATGACTTTAGTGCTAGTAGGGTTTTTAGAAGTCCTCATCATACAAGTACTAGGGCTAGCATTTTTGGTGGAGGAGCTAAAAATGCCAAGATAGGAGAAATAGCACTTGCAAATGGAGGAGTTTTGTTTTTTGATGAGTTTCCTCATTTTTCAAAACAAATCATAGAAAGTTTAAGAGAGCCATTAGAAGATTTTAAAATTCTTATTTCAAGAGTTAATACCAAAGTGATTTATGAGACTAAATTTTTATTTGCTTGTGCACAAAATCCCTGTCCTTGCGGGAATTTGTTTTCTAAAAGTCTTGCATGTCGTTGCCAAGAAATAGAAATTAAAAAATATAAAAATAAAATTTCATCTCCTATTTTAGACAGAATTGATCTTTATGTAGCTATGGATGAGATTTCACATGAAGATAAAACAAACTTGACTTCTAAGCAAATGAGTGAAATGGTTTTTAAAGGATTTTTATTTCAAAAGCAAAGAAAGCAAGAAGAATTTAATGCTAAATTAAATGATGAACAGCTGAAGCAATTTTGTATTTTAGATTCTTCTGCGAGCGAAATTTTACAAAAGGCTATAATTTCATATAATCTTTCCCAAAGAGGGGTGAATAAAACCATAAAAGTAGCAAGAACTATTGCGGATTTAGAGCAAAGTGAGTTGATTTTAAAAACTCATATTTTAAAAGCATTAAGTTTTAGAATGAGAACTACATAGGAGAAAAAATGGACAATAAAAGTGTGGCGATCTTTATTGATGCAGAAAATATTCCTTCAAAATATGCAAAATCAATTTTTGACATCGCTTCTGATTATGGAGAAATCGTTATAAAACGAATTTATGGAGATTGGACACAAAAAAATATACAAAATTGGAAAGAACAAATCGCACAATATTCTATTATTGCTATGCAACAATTTAATTTTATAGCTAATAAAAACTCAAGCGATATGTACTTAATCACCGAGATTATGAGTTTTTTTTATGAAAAAGATATTGATATTTTTGTCATTGTTTCAAGTGATAGTGATTATACTAGTTTAATCCAAAGGCTTAAAGAAGGTAAAAAGCAAGTTATAGGTATGGGTTTGAAACAAGCTGTAAAATCTTATGTGAATTCTTTTAGTGAATTTTTTTATTTAGATCAAGATGAATCCAAAGAAAAAGTATTAAGTACTAAAGAGTATATCAAAGATTTAATCAATATCACAGAAGCCTTGATAGAAGAAAAAGGTCGTGCTGAATATGCTCAAATTCGCACTAATATGAATAGAAAACACGCAAACTTTATTCCACAAAATTTTGGTTTTAAAAATTTTAGAGCTTTAGTAAAAGAGTTTTTACCGCAAATGAAACAATTTAAAGAAGGTAATGAAAAAAATATTTATTTTCTTATTGAAAAAACAAAGGCTTAAAAATGGAAAATGTTTTAATAGCCTTTTTAGTTGTTGTAATTTTAGCTTTTATATGGTATGTGTTTAAAAGCCAAAAAGAAAAAGCAAAATTGGAGTTTTTAAACCAAAGTAACATAGCTTTGCAAAATCAACTTTCTAATGTAGAGCTTGAAAAAACCACACTTATGGAAAAAAATTCCAAACTTTTAGATGAAAAAATATTATATTTATCTAAAAATGAGGCTTTGGAAGCAAAATTAGCTCAAAAAGAACAAACCCAGCAAGAACTTTTAAATATACATTTAAAAGAGCGTGCGAATTTGAAAGAAGAATACACTCAAACTTTAATAAAACTAGAAGAAAAATATAAGCAAGGTTTGGTAGAATTAAAACAAGAATTAGAACAAAATTTACAAAAACAAAATGCTAATATTTTAAGCCAAAACAAACTTATGCTCAATGAAGATACAAAAAAAATCTTAGAAGAAATTTTCTTGCCTGTGAAAAAAAGTGTTAAAGAATACAGTGAAAAACTTAGCCAAAATGAAGTTAGCATTAAAACACAAATCGATCATATGTTTAAATTTAGTCAAAATATAACAGAAAACGCAGATAAGCTAGCTAAAATTTTAAAGGGTGATAAAAAAATTCGTGGTAATTTCGCAGAATTACAATTAAAATCTGTTTTAGAAAATAGTGGTTTGGTAGAAGGTATTCAGTATAAACTGCAAGATAGATTTCAAGATGAGGGTAAGACTTATATTCCTGATGCGGTTGTGTTTTTAGATAAACAAAAAAGTATAATCATAGATGCAAAATTTTCTCTACCAAGTGATTTTGCCTTTGAAGATATTAATAAAAATACCTGCATTGATTTAGCTTATAATCTAAAATCAAGGATTGATGAGTTAGCTAAAAAGCCCTATATGCAGTATGATAAACATACTTATGAGTTTGTTTTGCTTTTTATACCTTATCAAAATATCTTAGATTTGATTTTAAATGTAGATCTTGAAATTTATCAATACGCTTATAAAAAAAAGGTTTATTTAACTACACCAAACACTCTTTTTATGGCGTTAAATACTATAAATATTTCATGGAAAAATATACAAAGCAATGAAAATATCTTAAAAGCTTTTGATGAGCTTGGCAAATTTCATGATAAATTTGCAGGTGTTTTAGATGATTTTGAAAAAATCAAAGAAAACATCAAAAGATTAAATACAAATGTAGAAAATATGCAAACAAAGCTTACTCATGGAAGTGGAAATATTGCTTCAAGAGTGATAAAGCTTAAAGAGCTAGGTGCTAAAACCCAAAAGCTTATAAAATGTGAGATGAGCGATGAAAGCAGTATTTAAAGATAATGTTTCTTATGAAAAAGAGCTTATTGAAAAAGGCTTGGATGAGTTTTTAATGATGGAAAATGCAGGCATAGAGCTTGCAAATTTGATTAAGAAAAAAAGTAAAAAAATAAAAAATGCCAAAATTTTATTTTTGCTTGGTACTGGTGGAAATGGAGCCGATGGACTTGTAGCTATTAGACATTTAAAAAAAGCTTTTGCCTATGTTATGCCGTATAAAAAAAGCACAATGTTTATCAAGCAAGAGCAAATTTTAAAAAATGCAAGTTTTAATTTTTTAAAAAAAGAACCTAAATTTAAAGACTTTGACATCATAATTGATTGTGTTTTTGGAAGTGGTTTAAATAAAGTTTTAGATGAAAATATACAAAGAATTTTTAAAAAGCTTGCTAAAAGTAAGGCTTTAAAAATAGCTTGTGATATTCCTAGTGGTCTTGGACAAGAGCTATGTTTTAAAGCTGATTATACACTTTGTATGGGAGTGATTAAAGAAATTTTATTAGAAGATTTTGCAAAAGAATTTGTGGGTAAAATTAAAATTGCAAATTTGGGGTTAAAACCTTATATACAAAACACTCCAAGTTTTTTACTAGAAAAAAAAGATTTAAAACTCATTACAAAAAAGACTAACTCAAACAAAGGTGATTTTGGCCATATTTATATTTTTGCAAATGAAAGCGCAGGCACTCTAGTAGGACTTGGTGCTTTAGGGTTTGGAGCAGGACTTGTGTCTTTAGTGGCTAAAGAAAGCTTTTCGCCTTTGATAATGCTAAAAGATGATATTGAAGGTAAAATAAATGCAGCTGCTATAGGCATGGGACTTAATGATTTAAGTATTTTAAAAGATGAAAGATTAAAAAACATTCCTTTAGTCCTAGATGCAAATTGCTTTCAAAGTGAAAATTTACTTTCACATCTTGCCAGAGAAGATGTTGTTTTAACCCCTCATCCTAAAGAGTTTTCTATGCTTTTAAAACTTTGTTTTAATGAGGATATAAGTGTAGAAGAAATTCAAAGCAAACGTTTTTTTTATGCAAGAAAATTTAGCTCTAAATTTCAATGTGTTTTGGTATTAAAAGGGGCTAATCCTATCATCGCTCAAAAAGAAAAACTTTTTGTAGTAAATTGTGGCAATGAAGCTTTAGCAAAAGGTGGAAGTGGGGATGTGCTAAGTGGTATGATAGCAGCTTTACTTGGAGCTAA
The DNA here is from genome assembly GCF_025773025.1 of Campylobacter sp. CNRCH_2013_0855. Lineage (NCBI taxonomy): Bacteria > Pseudomonadati > Campylobacterota > Epsilonproteobacteria > Campylobacterales > Campylobacteraceae > Campylobacter > Campylobacter sp. CNRCH_2013_0855. The sequence continues at coordinate 62,028 of NZ_JAKMTE010000009.1, forward strand.
ATTTAATGCTTTAGAAGCTGCGAAAAATGCAGTATTAGCCCATGCTTTGGTGGCTAAAAATTATAAGAAAAATAAAATCAGCTTTGATGCTTTAAAATTAATAAAGGGGTTAAAATGCTTATAAAATTAGCAGTTTTATTTAGTGGTAATGGAAGCAATTTGGAAAATATTTTAGAAAAATTACATAAAAAAACTTTTGGCAAAAATACCTTTGAGGTGGTTTTGTGTGTGTGTAATAAAAAAGAAGCTTATGGTATACAAAGAGCTTTAAAATATGGTCTTGATACCAAAATCATAGAACATGAAAAATTTACCTCAAGAGAAGAATTTGACGCAGAATTAGTAAAAATTATAAAAGAAAGTCAAGTAGATTTGACTATCTTAGCAGGATTTATGCGAATTTTAAGTCCTGTTTTCACTCAAAATATAAAGGCTATTAATCTTCATCCTTCTTTGCTTCCTTTATTCAAAGGCGCTCATGCTATCAAAGAAAGCTATGAAAGTGATATGAAAGTAGCGGGCATTAGCGTGCATTGGGTTAATGAAGAGCTTGATGGTGGTAAAATCATTGCACAAAAGGCGTTTGAAAAAGCTAAATTAAGCTTTGAAGAATTTGAAGATAAAATTCACCAGCTTGAACATATACTTTTACCTGAAACCATTGTAAAAATTTTTGAAAATGATTAATTTTTCATCATTATAATTACGCTTTTGTTTAAGGAATGTAAATGTTTGAATGGATTTTTAGTGTAGATGCTTGGGTGGTATTGCTTACTCTTACAGCTTTGGAGATTGTACTAGGGATTGATAATATCATTTTTCTAGCGATTTTAGTTTCTAAATTACCACCAGAACATAGAGATAAGGGTAGAATTTTAGGTCTTGCTTTTGCAATGATTACTAGAATTTTATTGTTATTGTCTTTGTTTTGGGTGATGAAGCTTGTCACGCCTTTATTTAGTATATTAGGCAATGAAATTTCAGGTAGGGATTTAGTACTTTTACTTGGAGGTTTGTTTTTAATAGTTAAGTCTATTAAGGAAATTAAAGAAAGTATAATGCACCAAGAAGAAAGTCAAAGCAATATAAAAATTAGCAATAAGCTTTGGATTGTAGTTGCTGAAATAGCTGTGATAGATATAGTATTTTCTCTTGATAGTGTTATTACTGCTGTGGGCATTGCTCAAGATATAGAGATTATGATTATTGCTGTTATTGTTGCAGTTTTAGTTATGCTTTTTGCTTCTAAACCAATTGCAGATTTTGTAGAAAAATATCCAAGCATTAAAATTTTAGCTCTGGCATTTTTAGTGATGATAGGCTTTGTTTTAGTGTGTGAAAGTTTTGATATTCATATAGATAAAGCATATATTTACACAGCTATGGCTTTTTCTTTGATAGTTGAAATTTTAAACATCATTTCTCAAAAAAAACAAACGGATAATTCTTAAAATATTTAGCATTTTTTATGCTAAATATTTTTTATCTTGACTTTTAATATTTTTTTATGTAAAATAACGCTTTATTTTTGTACATCGGGGTGTAGCGCAGTCTGGTTAGCGCACTTGGTTTGGGACCAAGGGGCCGAAGGTTCGAATCCTTTCACCCCGACCATTTTTACAAATGGTGAGTGTAGCTCAGTCGGTTAGAGCATCAGATTGTGGTCCTGAGGGTCGTGGGTTCGATTCCCATCACTCACCCCATCAGCGCTCGTAGCTCAACTGGATAGAGCGACAGACTTCGGATCTGTAGGTTATGGGTTCGATTCCTATCGGGCGCACCATAAGCCTATTGTTACTTTTATTTTTTGCGCTCATAGCTCAGCTGGATAGAGCAACGGCCTTCTAAGCCGTAGGTCAGAGGTTCGAATCCTCTTGAGCGTACCACTTTTGCGGATGTGGTGAAATTGGCAGACACGCCAGACTTAGGATCTGGTGCAGCAATGCGTGAAGGTTCAAGTCCTTTCATCCGCACCACTCAGTAATTAAATCAAATCTTTGTAGTTTTATTTTTAATATTTTTACCAAATAAGATATTATTTTAATATTTTATAAATTAATATCAATTTTATTGCAAATGTTTAAAATTTATTATATAATTCCACCCGTTTTTTTGTATGTGTAATGTAGATTATATTATTTATTGCTCGATTATAAAATATCTAAAAAGGAAATTTATGATTAAATGGGCAAAAGAATACAGTGTACATAATAAAATTATCGATGAACAGCATAAAGTGCTATTTGATATAGCAAAAAAAGCTTACTTGATTGCTGAAAATCATGCAAGTATAAACGAGATCAAATTAGTCTTAAGTGAACTTTTTGAATATGTAAAGACTCATTTTAAAGATGAAGAAGCTTATATGGAAAGCATAGCTTATCCTGATTTAGAGTATCATAAAAGAATTCATCAAGAAATAACAGCTTCATTAATTGCTTTGGTTAAAAATATTAAAACTGTGAATGAATTTAAAGAGCAATTAAATATTATTACAGAAAAGTGGCTTTTAGAACATATATTAAAAGAAGATATGAAATATTATAAATATGAAAAACAAAAACAACTCCAAGCAAAAGAAAGTACTTTTGAAGAAGATGTTGCGTTGACAGAAAGTACTTTTGAAGAAATAACACCAAAATATATTCTTTATGTTTGTGGCTGTTTAAATGAAAAACACAAAATTCCTCATCATTTGCATTTACAAATTCTTGATGGAGCAAGATATAGTTGTAAAGTTTGTAAAAAACCAATTCGTATAGAGTGATTTTTTGTGGAAGCATTCCCTGTGTGGAATGATAAATACAGTATAGAAAATGTGGACATAGATTTGCAACACCAAACTCTTTTTAGCTTGGCAGATAAAACAGCTAAACTTTTAAATAGACATATTTATAAAACAGAGGTTAAAGAGCTATTAAGTGGTTTTTTTGATTATATGCGAATTCATTTTAAAGACGAAGAAGATTATATGTACACTATTAACTATCCATATTTATCAGAACACAAAGCAATGCATAAAAAAATTATAAAAGACATGAGTGCATTACTTAGTGAATGTACTAGCACTAATGATCTTAAAGAAAAACTTTACAAAATAGTATCAGTATGGCTTTTGGAGCATATTGTAGAGCATGATATGAGGATTAATAAATTTAAGAAAAGTCTAGAAAAAAAGGAGTTGATAGAAGAAAAAGAAAAAGATGATAAATTTGAATATATTTGTGGATGTAAAGGTATGATTCATAAGCTTGATTATGGCTTACATGTAAAAATAAAATATCTAAACATAGCCTATAAATGTAAGAAATGTTCTAAAGAATTAAGTTTTAATTTTATGGAAGATAATTTAGACTAATTTATCATCTAAATTATTGTGAAAATAAGTTTTATAGCTAAATATTTTTAGTTA